>JAGCYI010000055.1 GCA_017960885.1 Bacteroidales bacterium | reverse complement strand
CCGTTCTTTTTCTATTTGTCTATCTAATTCGCTCATAATGATTACCAATTTTTTAGCAAAAATAAAAAATATGCCATAATTGTGCAATAGTTACAACAATAAATCCACCTACTTTTTCTCCTCAATATACGAATCCTTAAAGCCGAGCATATACAGCACGCCGTCCATACCGATTGAAGAAATCGACTGCTTGGCGTTTTCCTTTACCTTGGGTTTGGCGTGGAATGCAATACCGAGACCAGCGCAATTGAGCATCGGAAGGTCGTTGGCACCGTCGCCAACGGCAATAACTTGTTGAAGGTTAAGATTTTCGATTTGGGCAATAAGTTTAAGAAGTTCGGCTTTGCGTTTGCCGTCAACAATTTCGCCCACATAGTTGCCGGTGAGTTTGCCGTCAACGATTTCGAGTTCGTTGGCGTACACAAAATCGAGGTTGAACTTCTGTTTGAGATAGTTGCCAAAATAGTTGAAACCGCCGGAGAGGATGGCGATTTTGTAGCCGTATTGTTTAAGAATTTTCAATGTGCGTTCTGCGCCTTCGGTGATAGGAAGATTTTCGGCAATCTCTTTCATCACGCTTTCGTCCAAGCCTTTGAGCAGCGACACGCGACGTTTGAAACTTTCACAAAAATCAATTTCGCCCCTCATAGCCGATTCGGTGATGGCCTTTACTTGGTCGCCCACGCCCGCACGCATTGCAAGTTCGTCAATAACTTCGGTTTGAATCAATGTAGAATCCATATCGAAACATACCAAACGGCGGTTTCGGCGGTAAAGGTTGTCCTCTTGGAACGAAATATCGTAGCCTTGTTCGCGAGAAAGACGCATAAACTCGCTCTGCAACAGCGGTTTATCCTTTGGTGTACCACGTACCGACATCTCCACACAGGCACGGGTAAGATGCTGTTCGCCATTGTCGGTTAATGGGATACGTCCTGTAAGACGTGTAATGGCATCGATATTAAGGCTTTGTTCGGCAAGCACTTTCGATACGTCGGCAATAAGCGCGGCAGAAATTTTGCGTCCGAGGAGAGTAACAATATAGCGGTTTTTGCCCTGCATCGATACCCATTTTTCGTATTCGGCAATCGACACCGGCGAAAATCTTACTTGCACGCCCATTTCGCTCGACGAAAAGAGCATCTCTTTTAATATGTTTCCCGATTGGCTTTGATCGCTGATAAACATTATGCCAAGCGACAGCGAGTTGTGAATATCTGCCTGTCCAATGTCAAGGATTGTGGCACCGTATTGTGCTATAATTCCTGCAAGGCGCGATGTAAGCCCCGGCTTGTCTTCGCCAGTAATCGCCGCCATAATAATTTCCTTATTTTCAAGGTTATCTGAAAGGTTTTCCATTATTTATTTTGCTTGCGTATGGTTGACAAAAATATGAATTAATATTGGATATCCCACAAATGTATTTTGAAATTAACAAAAAAATAAAAATCCGAACGCTGAACGGGGTTCAACGTCCGGATTTATATGATAATGATGGCAGGAGCGTACACGAGGTTCGCCCCTACAATGCCAATTTATACGATTTGCCGTTGATGATTACGATTACAATGCCTGATGTGTTGATACGGATCTGTTCTCGTGTTGATTTGGTGGAGGATGTAGTCAACACACGGCCGTTGATATCGATGATTTGATATTTGGTGTCGGGGGCGGATTCAATAAATATAGTGCGGTTGTACGACCAGACTTTTACGGTTGGAGCGTTGTCGACTGAAGATACCGGAGTGGGCGGATTTTCAGGGTCTGGATCTGGGTCTGGATCTGGGTCTGGGTCAGGATCGGGTGTGGAGTTTGATTTAGGTTTAATTGTTACACGATACAGCTGACCTTCTTCATAAGAATAAATGGTAGTTTCTTCGGTGTAGGTAACGCCCTTGTAGACGTTGGCGGTGATGTTCTTGGTCTTGATATCTGGCTTTGGTTTCCAAATCTTGAAACTGCCGCAGAGGTGGAGCATTGCCATATAGTGCACTATTCCGTCGTAGTAGCGGTTAGACCCCATTATTGGCTTTGCATCCCAGGCCATTTTTAATACCTTAGTGACCAACTCATTATAATCGGGGTCGCCGAGCAAAGCATACGTTGCCACAGCGTTTGCGCCAGCTTGACCGATGGTAAACGAGCCGTTAGGTTCAGTGCCGTCCCAGTTGAAGCGAGCATGCTTGTAATTATCATTTTCAAAGAAGTCGGTAATGAGTTTTGCTATTTTTGTCTGACGTTCAGCATCAACGCCAAACAAATAATAGTCCATACCATAATTCATTGGACAGCGAATGGCATCATAAGCATACCGTATTGAATTACTGCTATATGCATAATGCGGTGTGCCATCAAAGTTGCTGTAATCGGAGAATAAGCCAGACTTCGAATTGGCGGAACGGTAAATGTGGTCGCGCGTAGCCGCAGTTGCCTTTTTCCACTTGTCATTGTTGGTTTTTGACCAGCGGCCAAACAAATCAACAAATGCAGGGAGGCTGTAAGACGGGTCGCTCCATGAGTTGTTGCCCTCAGTAGGCTGAAATGTTATGACATAAGATTGTTCGTTGAACAAAGAAGCATTTGAGCCCTTCCAGCATGATTTCAGTATAGCCTGTGCATCATTCATATAATCAGCGTCGTTCCATCGGTTAGCTGCAAAAAGCAACGACATCATATAGTAAACTTCGGCATCGGGAGCATTTCCTTTGTCTGATACGGAGCCATCACGGTTTGCCTGCCACGAGAAGTAACCGTCGCCACCCATTTCAGGATCGTGCCACAGATGCAGTTTCGACCATTGCCATAGTTTGTCGAATTCTTCCTTGTGGTTAGTCTGTACTGATATCATCATTCCATACGCCATACCTTCGGAACGGACATCGTTGTTGATTATATCAACAATATACGCGCCATCACGGTCTTCGTAGTAGATAGTCCTATCAACTACACCACCGAAATAGTGATTCCAAAGTTGATCAAGTTTGGCTTGAATTTCTTCGTCGGTCTTGCCCAGGTAGGTTTTAAACGGGCTCTCGTATTTGCCAGTGTAATATGCACCAGAATAGTTAGTTTCCTCGGTAGTGGGCCCGAAGTATGCACCGTCTGGGTCAAAGAAATCTGAGTGGTTTATCGGTATCTGTGCTGACAAATGCGCTGGGGAAAATGCACATAAGCACACCACCGCCATAATTGCGTAAAAGTTTGTTTTTTTCATTTGGTTAAGTGTTTAAATAATAAAGTGTAATTAGCTGATGCAAAAATGAAAAAAAAAATGAAAAAAACAAACACCTAAGCCGAGAAAAATTATTTTTTCACCGGCAAGGTAACAATAAATGTGGTGCCTTTGCCTACTTCCGACTCAAACGAGATGTCGCCTTTGGCATTGATTATAATATTTTTGCACATGGCGAGACCAAGACCGCTGCCGCTGCTTTTAGTGGTGAAACTCGGGGTAAAGAGCTTGCCCTTGATTTCGTCGGGAATGCCGCAGCCGTTGTCTTTGATTTTCACTGTAAGCTTGCCGTCGGCAGTGGTGAGCGAAACGTGGATTTTGCCCTTGATACCATCGGGAATAGCCTGTGTGGCGTTTTTGATAAGGTTGACAAACACACGCGAAATCTGTTCCTTGTCTGCCACAATGGTGATATTGCTATGTCCGCCAAAGTCGGATGTTATCTCCATATTCTCAGTATTGGTAAAGAGTTGAACCACATTGGCAAGAGTGTCTACCACATTAAACGGACTTTCGTCGGGCTTGGGCATCTTGGCAAAATTGGAGAATCCTGTGGCTATCGACGAAAGCGTATCTATCTGTTGTATAAGGGTGTTGGAAACCTTTTCGAGTTTGTCGTCGAAGTCGGCATCGTGGTTTTGATGGCTGCGAATCAGGAACTGAATGCTCAATTTCATAGGTGTGAGCGGATTCTTGATTTCGTGAGCAATCTGTTTAGCCATCTCGCGCCAAGCACTCTCGCGTTCGCTCTTGGCAAGCAGTGCGGCGCTCTCTTCGAGCTTTTCCACCATGGTGTTGTATTCCGATACCAGCTGACCAATCTCGTCCTTGCGGCTGTACTCTATCTTCTCGTGCTTCTTGCCAAGTTCCACCTTCTCCATCATATTCTGAATCATGCGGATAGGATGCACCATACGCTCCGACAGCAACACGGCAATAACTATGCTCAATAGCATCAGCACCACAAACAGGTTGGTGAGCGAAACTATTATTGTAGAGAGTTCGCGCTTCATAACGTCGGGTTTGGAGAAATACGGCAGGTTGATATATCCCATGAGGGTGTCGCGCGAATTGTAGAAAGGAATATAAGCCGAAGTATAGCTCATATTGCCAACAGTTTCTTCCTGAATATAGTTTGCCTTAGAACCAAACACGAGAGTCTTAAGGGCGTTGCCGTTAATCTGCGTGCTCAAAAGTCCCTTTTTGAACAACTCAGGACGCGAGCTGCCATTGAGCGCGCCATCTGGACCATAGATATTTACATCTGTATAGAACACATGAGCGGTTTTCGACAGATATTCGTCGAGCGCGGTGTTAAATTCTGGGTTTTGCGTTGACACAAACGAAGCAGAATCGCCGTAAGCCTGTTCTATGTGCATATAAACGCTCTTCATCTTGTCGTTGATTTCGGCGGCATTATCCTGCTGAAATTTCTGTGTGTTGAAATATGCCATACCCAAGCAAACAAACACAAACGCCACCACAAGCACAAGGCACACCGACCCCACAAGACGCACTTTTAGTTGCGCACGATACTCGTCCATCTTGTGCTCCACAATCACTTTGATAGTAATGCAGATGAGCACAAGCAGCGTATAAGCCACAAACAGGTATGCAAACGACACAAGATAGTCGATAAAACCAATCTCTTGACGAGAAATCACCACAATATCGCTCTTGTTTTTGTAAACAGTATGCACATAGCCGTCGTAGCTAAACACCGCCGAAGAGTCGTTGGAGTTGCGCAGTTGCTGAGCGAACAATTCGTCGCCGAGGTCGTAGACAAACGAACCGTGCTGCTTGGTCTTGCGTCCGTTGCGGTATTTTGCATAGTTGCAATCCTCAAGGAGCGACGACTGCATTTCGCCGTTGAGCAGCAGTTCGGGATAGCCGAAATCCTGAGGCACAGGCTTGTCGTCGAGACGGATAATAATATAATATGGTGTGTCGCCCACATTGGCACGCAACTGACCTATGTAGCTGATGCCGCCATCGGGATTGTCGATAAAATAAAAATCAGAACCCGTGATTTCGCTACCGTACTTGGCAATTGTTTCGGCGGTTTCGTTCTGCATAGATAGAAAAGGAACGCCCGGAGTGGCCTCAAACACCTTTACCGACAGATTGTATTTGTTCCAATATCCATTAAAGTGCCATCTTTGAAGATAATCGTAAACACGAGTGCCATTTTTGATGTCGGCGGCAAGATAGTCCGACACAAGAGCGTCGCCAGATATTTCGGAAGTAAAATCCTGAAGAAGTAGTTCCGCTATATTGTCGTGCTCGTCTACAGCCGCCATTACTTGCTCTTCGCTAAGCTGCTGCTGCTTTTGCTCCGAAGTATGGGTAATAACCAACGACGACAGCGCCGCACTCAAAAATATCATAAACATATAACGATATATGCTGCCGGTGGCATTGGCATAGTGCATAAGGCAAGCCGACGACACAATTGCAGCCACATAAACCATAGTGGCGCACAAAAAAGCATGATTCGACAGCAGCGACAGCAAGGCTGCGGCAATGCCCGCAGACGCTACAATAATAAGAGCCTTGCGGATACCGCGCTTGTCGGAGAGCGACACGTAAGAGGTGATTTTTACTATAGCATATATCAACGAGGCAAAAATAAATGCCAAAATGCCTATGCTTGCCACACTAAACACATTGAGGGCAAACACGTTGGTAAGTTGATACGGTATTGCAGAGTCGGCGATAAGGGATTCGAGCACCGAATGGAACGACACCACTACATAAACACCTACAGCACCAACCGCAAAAAAGAAACATCCACGGGTAAACTCTGTCCAAGATTTGATTCGCTCGCCAAGTTTCGCATAATCAGCAAGTTTAAACCCGGCTACTACCACAAACAGCAGAATTATCGAGTTGATAAGCAAATCGCCTAAAGTAGGGAACAAAAAACCGCCTTGGAAATACATCGGATCAAAGAAGTCGAGTGTATAAACATTTGGTGGCACTTTAGTTACCATTGATAGGATACGCGCCACTATGGCGGCGAAGATTATACCACATATTTTCAACGAATTGCCAGGAGTTTGTGCAAGAGTGCCGATATACTGCAGCAAAAACAACAAGAGAAACAGAAGCCCAGCCAAAAACAAAATGCCCACCGAAGTGTAGTCGGCTGCATCGTTGTCTACCTCGTTGAGAGGTACAAGGGTGAAAATATATTTGCCCTCTTTATCCTGAATATCAAAGCCATACGATAAAGTAATAGGCGACAGTTTAAATGTGGGACTGATATGGAATTCGGGCACGAAACTCTTACTAAGGTATTTATTTTCAATACTATACTCATTTTTTAAGAGTATAAGACCTACATAAATGGTATTATCCTTAGTTACGGTGCGGATTTCGTACCAACCATTGCTCAGGTGTGCAATACGGTTGTTAATACCTGATTGTGAATATAGTTTGTTAATCGGAGATTTGTTATCGCTCCAAAAACGAAGAGTATCATTCTCAAAAACAAAAATAGAAATACCTTGATTTTCAAGTTCTTTGAGGTTTTCTTGCAAAACGTATATAGAGTTTTCCCTAACAATGCCGTTGCCTGTCTCCACCATCGAACGCACATTAGCAATTATGCTGTCGGTGCGGCTTTCTTTTTCGTGTAGCACTTTTGATACACGGTTCACGTCCACGTCGTAGGTTTTCAACCCGCTCAGGTACGACTGTAACGCAGAAGCCACCGCAAACAATATTACGGCATAAACCAAAAATTGTATCTTTTTAAACTTCTCTTTCACTTTATATGTTGTTTCTGTGTTTCAAGGTTTGTATTTGCAAATGCCTTGCCAACAATTTACAGTTATCAAAAATTATTCGTGATGGTAAGGTTCGTTGTTAATAATGGTAAATGCGCGGTACAATTGCTCCATAAAAATAAGGCGCACCATCTGATGCGAAAAAGTCATCTTAGAGAGCGAGATTTTCTCGTCGGATTTTTGATATACCTGATTGTCAAAACCATACGGACCGCCTATTATAAAGGTGATGTCTTTGTTTTGAAGCGAGATTTTTTTCGACACGTAGTTGGCAAACTCCACCGAAGTGAACTCTTTGCCGTGTTCATCTAACAGAATGCGCACCGACGAGGTGTCGAGATATGGCAAAAGCAATTCTGCCTCTTTCTGTTTAATGGTGTCGAAGGGCATATTAGCGGTATTCTTCAAATCTTTAAGCACCACAAACTCAAAAGGGATATACTTTTTTATCCTTTTTTCGTATTCGGCACACGCATCCACGAGGTATTTCTCGACAGTTTTGCCGACTACCACAAATCTTATTTTCATTTTTTGTTGTTCCTTGTCTAATAAACTTGTCTTGTTTGTTCCGTTTGATGTGCAAATATAACAAAAAATAAAATGCCTATCCAAAAAAAGGACAAATTTCCTATCATTCAAAAATTGTGATACCACTCTGCCTTATCGGCGCTAAAAAGTTCAAAAAAGAGATTTTCGTAACTATGAATTTGTGCAAACGACAAATTTGTAATCGCTAAAAAAAATATTAAGAGAATGATCTTTGTACCCATAATAAAATACCTCCGTCGTTATAGTTTATCTTCATACGGAGGATATATCTTCATATTTTGCATTACGGAAGTAGGGGGATAGGGAATGATGTAATTAATCTCTTTTAGATTGGACACACTTAATTCGTATTTACAAAGAACATCCAATTGTTTCTTGTCTTCCTCGAAATAATAAGGAAGAGAATTCTTAACATAATAACATATCAGAGTGTCCTTAACAAACTCTTGAGTAAAAGGAGAGGATATTATTGCATTCGGTAAAATTTCATTGCATCCATAATAAGAACTACTATTAATGTACAATGTATTCAACATAGGAGAGGCAAATACAATGATTGTGTCTTCCGAATTGTTTTCATACATAATATAACTTAGTTCCTCATCTAATTTGCAACTCGTAATGAGTGATGTCAATATTACGAACCATAAAAGTACTAAAGTGTTCTTGATATATTTAAAATCCATAAGTTGGGTGATGTTTAGTTTCGATATCAATTATGTTAGACCAGTTTATTCCAAAATAAATCCTAGCATAAGCACTTGCTTGTCGTTCAAACCATTTTTGTCTATGAGAACATATCATTTACCCCCCTAGGAGGGAACATCTTCACAATAAAAGTCCTTTTGCACTATTCGAGCATATGCGTAAAAAGTAATCAATTTCATAGTTACTGTGAAAAATAGAAAATGTTCATG
>JAGCYI010000054.1 GCA_017960885.1 Bacteroidales bacterium | reverse complement strand
TTGACACTCCGTGAATTGCTTTTATTCCAACTGATTCAAAATCAATAGTTTCCTAGGCTTTTGTTTTGAATGTGAATAATAGTCAATGCTTTATATGTTAATAAATTCTGTCTGTTTTTATCTCATAAATTATTATGATTGGTTCAACAAATTGCTTTAATAAAGCAACAATGCAAAGATACGCATTTTTTTAAATCGATAAGACAAAAGCCGATAAAATTTGCAATTGTTGGAATATTTTTCTAACTTTGCAGTAATTAAAAATTGGCATATTATGAACCCATCAGCATTAATATTAGAACCAAGTGTCCCATTTTCAGACATTAAGACCTCTATTGTAGAGAAAATTTGGCAACTCAACAACATCGATTTGCTGTCAACTATTAGCGGGTTATTGGGTAAGGAACGCCCGAAAGAGCCTGAGTTAAAGCCATATACAATGGAAGAAATCAATGCCGAAATAGACGCAAGTCTCGCCGACATTGCTGCGGGAAGAGTATATTCTACCGAACAAGTTTTTAAATCCCTCAAAGAAGAACTACCATGGTTGGAATAACTTGGACTGACAGAGCAAAATTATCGCTCAAAAAGCATTTGATATACTCGGAAACTTATTTTGGACCAAAAGCCGCTAACAAACTTGCTAAATTGACTCAAAAAAAGGTAGACCAATTGCAAAAATATCCCCTCACAGGTTTTCCTGAGCCCATTTTATCTAACCGCAAAGAAAATTTTCGTTCATGCGTTATCCAAAAACCAATCAAAATGGTCTATCATTTTGTAGAGGAATCAGACACTTTATATATCGACAATTTTTGGGATATGCGGCGAAATCCCGACGCGCTTAAAGGCTATATTTAGTTTTTTTTACTACATTTGCACCGAATTTTTATTACAACAACTATGTTTACAGGAGAGACTAAAATCCGTGTCCGCTATGGCGAGACCGACAAGATGGGCTACTGCTACTACGGCAACTACCCCGAATATTTTGAGGCAGCACGAAGCGACGTGTTCCGCAATAGCGGTTGCTCGTATCGCGAACTTGAAGAAATGGGTTACATTATGCCTGTTATCTCATTGACTGTCAACTATAAAAAACCCGCGCATTACGACGACTTACTTACCATAAAGGTGTACGTAAAAAAGCGTCCCGAAATCAAGATGCATTTTGAATACGAAACCTACAACGAGGCTGGCGAACTGCTAAACACCGGCACCACAACGCTGTGCTTTGTCAACACCAAAACAGGCCGTCCGTCGTTGCCGCCTCAAAGGTTTCAAGATATTTTAGACAAATATTTCGACTAATGGCTAACACTCAAAAAAAATCTTCCACACGGGTAAAAGAAGGCACGCGGCTGCGCAAACCTCGTAACTACAAGGTAATTATGCACAACGACGACGTTACCACTATGGATTTTGTGGTAGATGTGCTGATGTCCGTGTTTTTTAAGCCCAAACAAGAAGCCTCCGACCTGATGATGAAAATTCATCTCGAAGGTCAGGCGGTGGTGGGCGTTTACCCTTACGATATTGCGCAAAGCAAAACATTGAAAGCCACCGAGTTGGCTCAAAACAACGGCTTTCCGCTCAAAATCACTTGTAGCCCCGAATAAAAATGGAAATGCTCAATAAATCAGACAATACAGAAATGATAATGCAGGCTACTTTTATGCTTGCAAAACAACGGCACTTAGAGTTTGTTACCCCCGAACTTACGCTCGCCTCGCTCACCACGTTAGAGGAGGTGGAGCATCTTTTCCACGTGCTAAACCAAGACCTCAAAGCGTTTAGAAAAGAACTTTTGGGATATATCGATACTTTGGAAAAAGTGCCCGAAGGCGTTGATTATCAAATAACTCCGTCGCAACAATTTGGCGTTATGCTCGGCGTGGCTGTGCAACTTGCCAACTCTACTGGCGCACCCGAACTCGATATCTACCACCTGCTTTTTGGTATGATCGAACTCCCCGACAGTATGGCTTCGTACCTGCTCCACAAGTATTCGGGCAACGACACTGATATTCTTATGTCGGCAATTGCGCTCACATTTGGTCTCGACGGCAGCCTCACCCCCGAAAAATCCAAAACCGAAGAAGAGGAGGAGGAGCCAGAACAGAGTCAAATTCCGCCCGAATATCAGGATGCTTACGACGATGAATGGAAACAATACGTTACTTGCATCAACGACAAACTTAAAGAACATAACCAATTGATTGGCAGAGAGAAAGAACTCGACCGCACTATCCAAATACTCTGCCGAAAACAAAAAAACAACCCTGTGCACATTGGCGAACCAGGCGTGGGCAAAACTTCGCTCGTATACGGTCTTGCTCAGCGTATAGAAAACGGCGACGTACCCAAACGCTTGAAAGACTGCAAGATATACCAAATCAATTTAGGTTCGCTTGTAGCAGGAAGCCAATTTCGTGGCGACATTGAACAGCGTCTTCAATCGGTTATGGACGGCGTTAAGCGCGACAAGGCTGCGGCTATTGTCTATATCGATGAAATTCACAACATTATTGGCACAGGAACAAGCGCCGAAAGCAATCTCGATATTGGCGACATTCTTATTCCGCATATCGACGAGGGCATTATCCGCTTTATAGGTAGCACTTCGTTTAAGGAATACTCCAAACATTTTGAAAAAAACTCTGGACTTGTGCGCCGTTTTCAAACTGTGGAGGTTAACGAACCTTCTATCGATGAAACAGTTAAGATTCTCGACGGACTTATCGAAAACTACGAGAGTTTTCACCACGTAAAATATAATAAAGGTGTAACGCGCTACGCCGCTGAAAAAAGTGCTAAGTATATCACAGGTAAGTTCTTGCCCGACAAGGCGATAGACCTTATCGACGAGGCAGGGGCATACCGCGAACTGCATCCGCTTATCAACCCAAAGACTTCAAAGCCAAAACGTCCGCAAACCGTTGATAATGCGTTAATTGCCGACGTGCTGTCAAAAATTTGCAAAATCGACAATATTGCCGAAAAGGAAGACGAGCAGTCAATCTTGAAATCGCTTTCGCCAAGGATTCTGAGCCAAATTTACGGTCAGGACGAGGCAGTTAAAGCAATAGTTCAAGCCGTGCAGATGTCGAAGGCGGGACTTTTAGACGACACCAAACCTATCGCCTCGCTCCTATTCGTGGGTCCTACGGGCGTGGGCAAAACAGAACTTGCCAAAGTACTTGCCAAAGAACTCGGTATCAGTTTCATACGTTTTGATATGAGCGAATACACAGAAAAACATACAGTTGCAAAACTCATTGGTTCGCCCGCCGGATACGTTGGCTACGACGAGGGTGGTCTCCTCACCGACGCCATCCGCCAAACACCCAACTGCGTGCTGCTCTTGGACGAAATCGAAAAGGCTCATTCCGACATCTACAACATTCTTTTGCAGGTGATGGACTACGCAAGTCTCACCGACAACAAGGGCAAAAAGGCTGATTTTCGCCACGTTATCATTATAATGACCTCAAACGCCGGAGCGCAATACGCATCGCAGGCAAATGTGGGTTTCAACGGCGGCTCTACCGGCAACGCAATGCTCAGCCAAGTGAAGAAAACCTTTAAGCCCGAGTTTATCAATAGGCTAACAGCCACCGTGGTTTTCAACGACTTAGACCGCGCAATGGCAAAACTCATCTTCGACAAGAAGATTATGGAACTGCAACACCGCTTAGACTCCCGAAAGATTAAACTCCAACTTTCGCCCGAGGCAGAAAACTTGCTGTTAGACAAAGGATTCTCAAAAACTTACGGCGCACGCGAACTTGAACGCACAATCAACTCGATGCTCAATCCGCTGCTGATGAACGAAATCCTTTTTGGAAAACTCAACAAAGGCGGCAACGCTCAGGTTAAAGTAAGCGAAGATAAAAAACTGACTGTCAGCGTAAAATGATATACCTTTTGAATCAAGAGATTGCGTTTCCAAATCCCGAGGAGGGCGAACCCGACGGACTGTTTGCAGTGGGCGGCGACCTCTCTCCCGACCGTTTGGTGCTCGCATATCAACACGGCATCTTTCCGTGGTTTGCTTTCAAGCCCGAGCATACGCGTTTTGTAGACAACCAAGGCAAGGCGATGATTACTTGGTATTGCCCAATGGAACGGTTTGTGATTTTTCCAAACAAGATACACATATCGCACTCTATGAGGCAGTTAATCAACAGCAAAAAATACAGCGTAACATTCAACAAGGATTTCAACGGTGTGATAGAGCATTGTTCCGACCTTCGCATCCACCACGAATATGCTTGGCTCGGTCCTGAAATGGTGGAGGCGTACAAAAAACTTCACACTCTCCACTATGCCCACAGCGTAGAAGTTTGGGATAATGCCACCGGCGCGCTCGTTGGCGGACTTTATGGCGTGGCTGCCAACAGCTGTTTTTGTGGCGAAAGTATGTTTTCGCTTGTCCCGAGTGCCTCAAAACTTGCCCTGATAACCCTCGCCCAAATTTTGCAAAACACCCCCGGCACTCTCATCGACTGCCAATTCCACACCCCACATTTAGAAAGTATGGGCGGGGAAATGATTGGATATGAGGAATATATGGGGGTGATGCAAGGGGGGGATTAATAAAATTCTTCAAAAAATGTAGGTCTTGTTATTTAATCATTAATAATTCACTATATTTGCAAAAAGTATTTATTTGAAAATAATTGTTATGTTAGAAAAATATTTCGAACAACGTTTAAACAATGAAAATAATAATAAGATAAGATTCAAATTCACACCATTTCCAGACAGACATCAACTTATAGAGTGGAAAATAACACAAATAGAAGATGCCATAACAAAAGGGGATATAGAACTTGTTAATTCACACTATGCCGGTTTGATAGAATTGGTCAGACAACAAAATATCAACACCCATGGTGCATTAGATGATTATTTGCAGATAATAAAAGAAGAATATGACAATTTCCGAAAAGAATTTATTTGTAAATATCCTAAAAATTTTTTACCATCAAATCTTCAAAACTCTACCACTATGCTCAACGAAACAGCAAAAATGGATTTGCACCAATCAAATATGCAAGAAGCAACTCGATTAAAGGAAAGTGGAAATATAGAAGCCGCTATTCAATTGATACTTAATTCGTATAAACAAACCGGATTTTTAGATAGCGACAAATTATCAGCGTATTTAGCACAAAAAGGAGATATTGAAAATGCGGTTCAGGTTCTTAAAAATGCAATGAGTAAAACGTTTCCTTACAATAACCACTCTCTCTATTGGCGCAAAATCAGTTCTATTTATTTCAAAACCAAAGATATGAATAACTATTTGTATGCTTTAACTATATCAATTATGTACCAATTAATACACACCGACACGATTATTGGAGATATAGAAAGTATTCAAGAGTTCTACCGAAGCCAATCTGTTGAATATTTCGGATTGACCAATATATCACGGTATATCAAAATAACAAAGCAACCAAATTTTATTGATAAATATAATACTATATTGATGCAGTTTTTTAATGAAATTAAACCACAAATTTTAGAATATTGTTTTTTTCGGAGCGACAACAACTTTTCTCAAAAAGAGATGGATTTTTTTAGTAAGTATTCTTTCAACTTTTTTGATGAGTTTTATAATTCAAAAATTAAAAATATTATATTGAACTCAGACAACAAAGAGTTGATAAATTAATAACTATGCCTAACATATAAATAAACATTAACCACCATGACAGGCGCAGAACTTAAAAAGAGATAATACAGCAAGGTGAAACAAGTAAGGTTCAGTTTAAGGTAATTACCCCAAGGCAAACTGTTTAAATTATAAATCCTATAAAATTAAGCCGAACAAAATCCACTTATTTATTAAAAAATTTGCATTTAAGCAAAATATTGCTTTAATTTGCAAACAAAAACGCTATGCAATACAGCGAACTTTTAGAAAAACAGATTATTACCCGCTTACGCACCGATAATCCTTGGTGGACAGAGGGTTGCATTCCGTCGTATTATGCGCAAATGCAGCCTCGACCATATTTTGAGCGGTTCTACTATCTTGCCACCGACACAGATATTGACCGCGCCGTGGTGCTGATGGGTCCGCGCCGTGTGGGTAAAACCGTTATGTTATATCACACTATACAACGACTTATACAACAAGGTGTTAACCCTCAAAACATAATTTATGCATCAATCGAAACACCTTTATATTTAGATGTGTATTTAGAATTGATTTTCAACCTTGCTCGTCGCGCTCTCGGCAAAGATGAAAGTAACCGCAACGAACGTTTCTACCTCTTTTTCGACGAAATTCAATATCTCAAAAATTGGGAAATTAATCTTAAATCATTGGTAGACACTTATAAAGAATGTAAATTCGTGGTTTCGGGATCAGCGGCAGCGGCTTTGCGAAAGGGTAGTTCTGAAAGCGGTGCAGGGCGTTTTACCGATTTTATGTTACCCCCGTTAACGTTTTACGAGTATGTTAACATGAAATCCTATGCAAACATACTTTACAAAAACAATCAGGATTATTATTCCGCCGTTGACATCGAAAAACTCAACACTCTTTTTGTTGACTACATTAATTATGGCGGTTATCCCGAAATTGTTTTTTCTGCCAAAACACGCGAAAACACCGAACTATTTATAAAACACGATATTATAGAAAAGGTTTTGCTCAAAGACCTTCCCGGTATCTACGGAATTGCTGATAGTCAAGAACTTAACGCACTATTTACTATGATAGCCTTCAATTCTGGCTGTCAATTTTCGTACGAAAAACTTGCTCAGCAATCGGGTATCAAAAAAGACACGCTAAAAAAGTACATTCAATATCTCGAAGCGTCGTTTTTGATTCGTCGTGTACGCCGAGCCGACCACACAGCACGCAACTATAAACGCGAATCGGCGTTTAAAATTTACCTAACAAATCCATCGTTGAGATGCGCATTGTTTAAGGCTGTGGATTCATCCGACGAATTTATAGGCAATATGGTTGAAACAGCCATTTTTGCTCAATTAAATCCTAATAATCAGAATATTGCATACGCAAATTGGAATTCTGGCGGCGAGGGCGAAGTAGACCTTGTAACCTTTAACCCCGCCACTCAACAACCCGACAAACTTGTAGAAATAAAATGGACCGACAAACCATTTGCCAACCCATCGATTCTCAAATCGTTAGAATACTTTATGGAAAACAATTCCGTAACATCCGCCATTGTAACATCTCTTACACAGCAAGGCACAAAACAAATTCATCAAGGTGATTTGCAATTTGTTCCATCGGCTTGTTTTGCCTACACACTTGGTGAACGTTACGCTAAAACTTTATAAAACAACATATTACATAGCCAACAAAATGATTTACAACAACATACTCGAAGCCATAGGCAACACTCCTTTAATACAACTTCAACACATTGTGCCGGAAAATTCGGCAAGGATTCTCGTTAAGTTTGAGGGATTGAACGTGGGCGGATCTATCAAAACCCGCACCGCTCTCAATATGATTATAGATGCTGAAAAACAAGGACTTATCAACAAAGACACCATAATCGTAGAACCCACAAGCGGCAACCAAGGCATCGGTCTTGCGCTCATTGGTGCTGTGCGCGGCTACAAAACCATCATCATTATGCCCGACAGCGTTAGCGAAGAACGCCGCAAACTTGTAAAGCACTATGGCGCAGAGGTTAAACTCATCCACGACTACGGCGACATCGGCCGCTGCATCCGCGAATGTGTTGAGACCGCCGAAAAAATGAAGCAAGAAAACCCCAATGTGTTTATTCCCCAACAGTTTGAGAATCCCGCCAACCCCGACATCCACCGCACTGCCACCGCTCAGGAGATTTTGCGCGATGTTGACGGACCTATCGACGGATTCTGCTCAGGTATAGGCACCGGCGGAACGCTCTCAGGCATTGGCGAAACCCTCAAAGCCGCAAATCCTCGTATGTTTATTTGGGCGGTAGAACCCGAAAACGCTGCTATTCTCAGCGGAGGCTCTATCGGTTCGCACTTGCAGATGGGTATCGGCGACGGACTTATCCCCAAAAACCTCAACTGCCACATTTTCGACGACATTTATATCGTTACCGACGAACGCGCTATCTTCACAAGTTGCGAACTTGCGTCAAAAGAGGGACTTATGTGCGGAATTTCGAGCGGAACAAACGTTGCCGCCGCTATTGAAATGGCAAAAATTCTCGGTCCGGGCAAAACGGTTGTAACCATTCTCCCCGACACTGCCGAACGCTATTTCAGCACTCCGCTGTTTGATAACGAATTATTTTAAAAGGGGATTTTTTAAAAAGGAAAGTGGGGAGTGATGGATTCGAACCACCGAAGGCGTAGCCAGCAGATTTACAGTCTGTCCCATTTGACCGCTCTGGAAACTCCCCGAGGAGCAAAACATCTTTTCTGTTTTGCGGGTGCAAAAGTAGAGATGTTTTTATAAACAAAAAAATCTTTTTATA
>JAGCYI010000053.1 GCA_017960885.1 Bacteroidales bacterium | reverse complement strand
ACTGTGAAAACCTTACAAGCCTTGATGTCAGCGGTTTCAATACTGATAAGGTTACTAGAATGACTTGTATGTTTGATGGTTGTAAAAACCTTTCAAGCCTTGATGTCAGCGGTTTCAATACTGAAAATGTTACTGATATGATGGGTATGTTTTCGGATTGTAAAAGCCTTACAAGCCTTGATGTCAGCGGGTTCAATACTAAAAATGTTACTGATATGAATGGTATGTTTGCTTATTGTTACAGTCTTACAAGCCTTGATGTCAGCGGTTTCAACACCGAGAATGTTACTGATATGTATGGTATGTTTTATGGTTGTAGAAACCTTACGACAATCTATGTCGGTAACGGTTGGAATATCAGCAATGTAACAGATTCCGAATATATGTTTAACAATAGCCCCAACCTTATCGGCGGAAAAGGAACAAAATACGACGACGACCACACTGATGTAAAGTACGCCCACATCGACGGCGGCGAATCCAACCCCGGATATCTTACCACGACATCTCAACCCGAGGCATACGCCGTATTCAAAGACAGCACTCTGACTTTTTATTATAATGATAAAAAGCCGAAAGGGGCGTATCATGTGGGAAATTTGGTAAAAACCAGATTCGGTTTTGAATGTAAAGAATGGGATCCTGTATTAAACAAAATCAGAACAGTTGTATTTGACAATTCGTTTAAAGAATACAGACCTAAAAGTTGTAGGCGTTGGTTTGAAGATTGTGAAAACCTTACTTCCATCATAGGCATAAAAGAAAACTTGAACACGTCGGAGGTTACTAATATGTGGGGGATGTTTGAGGATTGTAAAAACCTTACAAGCCTTGATGTCAGCGGTTTCAATACCAAAAATGTTACTGATATGCATAAGATGTTTGAGGGTTGTGAAAACCTTACAAGCCTTGATGTCAGCGGTTTCAGTACTGATAAAGTTACTGATATGAGTTGGATGTTTTATTATTGTAACAGCCTTACAAGCCTTGATGTCAGCGGGTTCAATACTGAAAATGTTACTGATATGAATGGTATGTTTGCTTATTGTTACAGCCTTACAAGCCTTGATGTCAGCGGTTTCAATACTGAGAAGGTTACTGATATGCGTAGTATGTTTGAAGATTGTAGGGATTTGACAAGCCTTGATGTCAGCGGATTCAAAACTGAGAATGTTACTAATATGATGGAAATGTTTCAGGGTTGTGAAAGCCTTACAAGCCTTGATCTCAGCGGTTTCAATACAGGGAATGTTACTAATATGAATGGAATGTTTTGGGGCTGTGCCAACCTGACAAGCCTTGATGCCAGCGGTTTCAATACTGATAAGGTTACTAGTATGACTTGGATGTTTTATGATTGTATAAACCTTACAAGCCTTGATGTCAGCGGATTTAATAATGAGAATGTTACTGATATGCATGATATGTTTGGTGGTTGTAAAAATCTGACAAGCCTTGATGTAAGCGGGTTCAAAACAGATAATGTTATTGATATGAGTTTTATGTTTCAGGGTTGTAAAAGCCTTACAAACCTTGATGTCAGCGGATTCAATACAGATAATGTTTATAAAATTAATGGTATGTTTTCGGGTTGTGAAAACCTTACAAGCCTTGATGTCAGCGGTTTCAATACAGAAAATGTTAATTATATGAGTGGTATGTTTAGGGGTTGTAAAAACCTTGCAAGCCTTGATGTCAGCGGTTTCAATACAGGAAATGTTACTAATATGCGTGGTATGTTTGAGGGTTGTGAAAGCCTTACAAGCCTTGATGTGAGCAGTTTCAACACAGATAGTGTTACTGATGTGAGTTTTATGTTTTGTGGTTGTAAAAACCTGACAAGCCTTGATGTAAGCGGGTTCAAGACAGGAAATGTTACTGATATGTATGAAATGTTTTTGGATTGTGAAACCCTTACTGCCATTGATGTCAGCGGTTTCAATACAGGTACGGTTACTGATATTAGGGGCATGTTCAGGAATTGTGAAAACCTTACGACAATCTATGTCGGTAACGGTTGGAATATCAGCAATGTAAGAAAATCCGAAGATATGTTTAGAAATTGCCCCAACCTTATCGGCGGCAAAGGTACAAAATTCGACGAAGACCACACCGATGTAAAGTACGCCCACATCGACGGCGGAAAGATAAACCCCGGATACCTTACCAAGAAAACAAAATAATTACCTTTGCCCTATCAAACCATTATATTTTTCTCACTATGAAAAAGGCAAGCATTAATAGCGGCGAAACTATTGAGGCGAAATAATTTTTTTTATTCAAAATAAAAACCATACCTTTGCGGCAAACATCAACGCCGCCCGAGCGGGAAGGAATCTGGCAACGGCGACGTTTTAAACTAATCGTAAAAAAATGGGCTGGTTTAATCGTTTACAACAAGGTATCAACACTGAGACCAAAGACAAAAAAGAAATCAAAGAGGGACTGTGGTACAAATGTCCGCAGTGCAAGAAAATTATTACTACCGACGACCATCAAGAGAATCTCGGCGTGTGTCCCGATTGCGGATATCACGAGCGTATCTCTACCGAGGCGTATTTCAATATGCTTTTCGACGATAGCAAATACACCGAACTCTTCGGCAATATCAAGAGCGGCGACCCGCTCCACTTTACCGACCGTAAAAAATACACCGACCGCATTGAGCAGGCTATCAAGTCTACCAACTTGCACGACGCTATCACCGCCGCCACAGGCACTATCGAAGGTCGCGGTGTGGTTATCGACTGTATGAACTTTGAGTTTATCGGCGGTTCAATGGGTTCGGTAGTGGGCGAAAAAATTGCCCGCAGTGTTGACTACTGTATCAAAAACGGTTTTCCGCTTGTAATAATGAGCCGTAGCGGTGGCGCACGTATGATGGAAGGCGCGTTTTCGCTTATGCAGATGGCTAAAACCTCTGCCAAACTTACTCAATTGAGCGAGGCAAAACTTCCCTACATTTCGGTAATGCTCAACCCCACAACCGGCGGTGTTTCGGCATCGTTTGCAATGCTTGGCGACATTAATATGGCAGAGCCGGGCGCGTTGATAGGTTTTGCAGGTCCGCGAGTTATCCGCGAGTTTACCGGCAAAGACCTTCCCGAAGGATTCCAGAGCAGCGAATTTCTTTTGGAGCACGGTTTCTTAGATTATATCGTGCAGCGCAAAGAACTCCGCAGCACTCTTGCAAGGCTTATTAAAATGATGATGTAATTACTATCAATAAAAAAGAACCCTAAGGCTAATGTCTTAGGGTTTTCTTTTTCAAAAAAATATAACTTTAAATAGCAAACTATGAGAAAATTCTTGTTTTTGGGATTATTGGCATTACTGTTTCCATTCGCTATGAGCGCTCAGATCATCACCGTTTCCGGCACGGTGTACGATAGTGCTACAAACGAGCCCTTAGCCGGTGTTACCGTAGTTCAAACGGGAACACAAAACGGAACTATCACCGACATCAACGGTAACTACACCATTAGCGTACCGAGCGATTCATCATTAACTTTCTCTTACGATTGTTACATTCCCGCAACGGTATTAGTTTACGGCAAAACAATTCTCCCAGTTCACCTCACTGAAAACACACAAAAAGTGGAATATGTAGTAGTTACTGGTTATGGAACAAAGAAAAAATCTGATATTTGGGGTAAAAATGGTCATTCAAAATTTAAAAGAAAAGGCACAAACAGAGGACCTAAGGGAGGACTTTTAACATCAGCCGAAATCAATGATTTTGCAAAATGGAGCATTTGGGATTCTATTGTTACTCAAAAACTTTCTTATTGCCCCGAAGCATTTGAATTGTATCCCAAAAAACGCTTTGTGTTACAATTAACCAACCTATTTAATATCCCGCTACCAAACGCAAAAATTCAACTTATTGACGATCAAAGCAATACGGTTTGGTCGTCTACAACCGACAATACCGGCAAAGCAGAGCTTTGGGCTAATTTTTTTGAGGATAAACAAGTCAATAATAATTACACAATACAATGTGAATACCAAGGCGAAATCCAACAAACACCAGCAACTCCATTTAACCAAGGAATCAATTTTATGGCGTTCAACAAACCATGCTTTGAATCCAAAAATGTTGACATAATGTTTATAATAGATGCCACAGGATCGATGAGTGACGAATTCGAATACCTTAAAAGTGAAATTGTTAACGTTATAAAGAAAATTCAAACCAAAAATAAAAATCTAAATATCAATACGGGAAGCGTATTTTATAGGGGTAAAAATGATGGATATATAACAAAAATATTGCCTTTGACCAGTGATTATAATGCAGTATCAGAATTTATTAATAAACAAGATGCATGCGGCGGAGGTGATTTTGGCGAGGCAATACCCGAAGCTTTAGAAGAGGCTTTCACCAATGGCAATTGGCGTGATACTACTTTGGCAAAAATCGTATTCTTGGTTCTTGATGACCATTGTGGCTTTGATAGTGCAACGTTATCCAACTTACACAAACAAATCAACTTCGCCTCAAAAAATGGTATAAGAATAGTGCCTATTGCTTGCAGCGGCATTTCTTCTTGTGGTGAATACCTAATTAGAGCATTGGCATTGGCTACAAACGGAACTTCGTTTTTTCTTACCGACGACAGCGGAATTGGCGAATGGCACGACAAACCAAGCACCGACAAAATCAAGGTGGAAAAGCTAAACGACATGCTTATCAGAACGGTTCTTGAATTTACTAAAATTCCAGACTGTGAAAATGAAAATTGGGATAAAGACAATATTACACCCGAAGATATTGAACAGTTTGTACCCAATCCTTACGAATTTGGAGATATTCCAAACTCAGAAAATGATAATCAATTAAAACCGAATTCTAACCCCAAGATTAAAGTAGAAGACATCATTAAGGTTGCCCCAAATCCATGCAATACACAGTTTTCTATTTCAACCAAAAAAAATATAAGCGATATGTTTCTTGTTGACGTTACAGGAAAAATGATTAGAAAATTTGGCGCCCAAAACAAGAATGAATCTATTAATGTGGACGTAACAGGCTTTTCAACAGGTATTTATTTCCTTAAAATATTATATCAAGGCGGCTGGTACACTTACAAAGAAATAATTAGAGGTAGATGACAATAACTCTTCGAAAATAAAAAAAAGAACCCTAAGGCATTTACCTTAGGGTTTTCTTTTATATTAAAACATCATAATCTACTTAGAAACTGATGTCGATACCCAAGCCAATTACGCGGTTGGTACGGCTGTATTTTGTTGTTGATTTTACCATTGTATTTGCAGGATCCAAATATTCTGTTTTATTGTAATCATCGTAGAATGTTTGGAAATATGCTGCGTTGAGTTTGATAGCAGGAGAAACTCTTACACCGATACCGAAACCATAGCAGAAACTTGTCATATTGAAACTCATGTCAGAAATGTTGAGGTCGGTTTGGTCGTAGATAGTACGCTGCAATCCGGCAGAGATTTCAAACATCTCGCTGATGTCGTATTCAGCACCAAAAACAATCTCGTTGGTGTTGCCAACCATATCTTTTGTCCACTGTTTGGTGTCCATGTCGAAGTAGTGGTGATAGCCAACATTCAAACGCAAAGCCTCGGTAGGCATAAATTGAGCGCCGATGGCTGCAATTGTAGGCATATCGCAAGGAGTTTTTGCACCGTCGGTGTATGCAGCAAAAGCGGGATTAGAACCAGCCAATGCATCAAAAGCAGCATTGTTGTGAGCCTCTGATTCTACACGGAGTTTGGTTTTGAATTCAACTTTTGCAGCGATATTTACCCAATCGGCAGCCTTCCAGTCGATACCGATAATAGGAGCGATGCCAAAACCTTTCTGGTCGCAGTCGAGTTCGAGGTCGGCGAGAGCAGGATTCTGTGTTTGGTCTATTACTACAAGGGGATTATCTGCGAGTCCTGTAAGCATACCAAACTTTATATTTTTGATGTGTCCTGTATAGTTGTTGGTAGCATAAATGCCACGGAGACCAAGCGAAACACTCAGTTTTTCAGATAGTTTGCGGGCAACAGTAAATGTACCTCCAAAATAATACGATTTACCATTTACGTAACCATCCATAGAGTATCCGCCAAAACCTTTGCCCAATGCGGTGAGAGCCTTGCTGCCTACAAGAGCCTCAAACATACCTACGCCGTTTTCAAATTCGCAGTTTCCACCGCCACCTATAACGCCAAATCCAAATTGGAAACTCCAATCGCCTGTGTTATAGAGAGCAAAAAGTGATGGTTGAATAGGAACATCTACACGACCAGTAAATTTGCGTCCGCCATCAGGGGTGTTTGCTGGATTGCCAAAATTGAAATTATAAAGAGGACTTGGCAATACACCACCTAATGGATAAATTGCATAGGCATCACGTTTTTGATGGGCGTTCTGCCAGTTGAATTGGATATGGAATCCGTCGTCGTAGAATGCAGCACCTGCGGGGTTGTAATATACTCCGTCGATACCGATGGCGGCATCACGCGCGGGGTTTCTAAGAAAATAGATGCTTTGGTTGGTGTTTGTAAGATAACCGCCGGCAAAAGCGTTTCCGGCTAAGGCAATGATACTTGCCGCTAAAAGGTGTTTTTTATTCATAATTTGACTTTTATAATTGTTGTCGATGTTTAATTCCTATGCAAATTAAACGCCAAAAATCAAAAAATGTTAAAAGTAATAATTTAAGCGAATGTTAAAACATTTTTTTATCAAACAAACCCTTCTCCCTCGCCTTGCGTGGAGCAAAGAAATACGATATGTCGATCATAGGCAAAAGCAAGGTTTTAAATTCGTCGAAAACAGGTCCGTAAGCCACTTTGAAACCAGCCTGAGCAAGTATGCGGCGGTTTTGTCCGCAATAGCCGTATACAAACACTTTGTTTTCGCCGCTCCATGCCTTCACGTCCCAATCCACAGAGTAAAAGTCGGCATCCACCAAAATATTAAGACGGTCGTTGAAATGAATGTCCAAATCGGCACCCACAAACCAAACTATTGTATCGAGGCAAACCACAGATTCTCTGTACCATAGAGCCTTGTTGATAGGCGGCATTGTGGCGTCTTTGCTAAGTTTGAACGAGTTTTTCACGCCGGCACGCACAGTGAGGAGAAAATTTCCCGCATCGCACGAGGTCTTGTTTTTAAGAAGGATAGTGGCACGGGCTTCGTTCTTCATTGTCAGCACGTTGGGTACAACGCAGGTGTCGGCAATGAGTTTCGGTTTTTTGTCCTGAACGGTTTCAAAAAACATTTTAGGATAGTCGAAATTGTGGAGCGTTCCGAAATATATTCTGCGGCTGCGGAAAAATCCGTCGTCGCGTTTAGCCTCTTTGGTAAACCACAGGCGTTTGATGCCGATGTTTGGCAGTTTCCAGTCGGCGAGCACGCTCGAAAACACCTCGGTGTTTTTGCAAAATCCATAACGGGTAGGAGCAAAGAGTGCAAATTCAAATGTCTTGTTATCAACTGTATACGCTGTGGGACGCGATTGGAACGGAGCCTGCGCCTTCATCTCCACAGCCATCAATACTATTATAAAAAGTGTAAGAAAACGTTTCATGTCTACATTAAGATTATATTACATAGAGAATAACGCAAAAGGGGTGGATTTGATATGTGGCGATGGTGAATTATTGACATTAACTCAAAAATCGGTTACTGCAACCACCTTTTTTTACTAAAAATCGGTTACTGCAGTAAACGATTTTATCCCACCACCCTTACTTCGCTCCTTGTATTATCCCCGGCGCATTTCTCAACGATGATTTTGGTGGAGATGCGTTCTTTGAGTTCGGATACGTGGCTGATAATGCCCACTTTGCGACCTTGGAGGTGGAGTTTTTCGAGCATGGATATTACTTTTTGAAGGTTGGCGGAGTCCAATGTGCCGAAACCTTCGTCTACAAATAGCGTCTCGCTGCCTTTGCCAGCCTGCATCATATCGCTGAGACCAAGGGCGAGGGCGAGCGACAGCATAAAACTTTCACCTCCCGACACCGACGATACAGGGCGGACGGCGTTTTCGTCGCGGTCGTTGACCAGGATGTCGAGCGTGCCTTGCGGCGAGAGAAATCGGTAACGGGGCAGTATCTTTGCAAGCCGCTGGTTGGCGTTTTCTAAGAGTATTTTTAGGGTAAAAGTCTGCGCGGCACGTTTCAGTTTGTCGCCAGAACTTGACCCAAAGTTGAAATTCAAAAAATCCCAATCGTTGAAAACCTCTTGCTGCGCTTTGATGTCTGATTCAAGTTTTTGATAATCAGATTTTTTGCGTATGTTTTCGGCAAGTTCGTTTTCGGCTGTGGCCTTGGCTGCGGTGTTTTGTTGCTGCTGCTCAAAGGTCTCCGCTTTGAGGTCTTGAAGTGATTGAATATTAGCATCTTCTGGCGGACGACCTTCAGATTGGTTGTGTTTTTCAAGATTTTCTCTGGCAGTTTTGAGGTTGGCTTGGGTTTCTATCACCTTGTTGTCTAACTCACGGAGATTCTGAGTTTTAGCATCACGCTGCTCTTGGGTGAGGTTTAAATACGATTGTATAAGACCTATGGAATAATTGAACTGCGGATTGCGTGCGTTTTCTTGTTCTATTGCGCTGTTGATAAGAGTGTTGCAGTTGCAGATGTCGTCAACACGTTTCCTTATGTTTTCTAATTGCGATACTTGGTTTTGAAGAACAGCGGTTTTTTCTTTCAGTTGGTTGTATTGCTCGGCCTCTTTGATGAGTGCTGATTT
The DNA here is from genome assembly GCA_017960885.1 of Bacteroidales bacterium. Taxonomy (GTDB): domain Bacteria; phylum Bacteroidota; class Bacteroidia; order Bacteroidales; family UBA3824; genus UBA3824. Next base: position 8,819 of record JAGCYI010000053.1, on the reverse strand, counting down.
GATGGCTGCCGCATCGTTGTCGAGATTTTCATTGTCGGCAAAAAAATGCTGCAACTCGTTTATAATCGAAGATTTATCCAATGAACTCTTTTCTATATGCTGGATTTTTTCGGTAGTGCGAGCGTGGAAAGTGGCAATGTTCTTATCGGCGTCGTTGACTTGGTTGGTGAGTTTTTGTAGGCTCTCTCTCTTTGCGTCGATTTGCTTTTTAAGATTGTCAACTACTTGATTCTGTTTGGTATAGAATGCTATTGATTTTTCTAAATCTTCCTTTTGCTTGGCGAGTGCGGCGGATTTGCGGTCTACCTCGGCACGCACGTCGCAACCTTCGGGAAATTTGAAAAATATCCTTATTTTTTCGATTCTTGCAGTTTCGTTTTCCAATGCGGTGCGCTTTTCTGGAATATCCTTATTGGCAAGTTGATCGATTTCGGGCTTGATTTCGTCTAATAGTTTACTGTCGGCACTGAGGGCGTTGGCTATGGAGTTTTTGTCAGCCTCCTTTTGTGCGGCTAACTCTTTGGCAGATAGCAGCATATTGTCGATAATCTGTTCGCCGCCGGTGCAGAACGGATGGTTTTTAGAGCCGCACAGCGGACACTCTTCGCCTTCACGGAGGCTCTGTCGGGCTTTTTTCAGGTCGGCTGACGATATCTTCAAAAGATTGTTGAGACTCTCCTTGGCAGTGTCAAACGCTTGTGTGGCAAGTTTCAGTTTGTCGGTGTTTTGCTCAATGGCGGCGGCAAGTTGGCTGCTGCGTAGTTTCTTCTCTTCGTAACGCTGTTGCAGCGCGGCAATATCGTTGTTGAGATTGTTGATGTTTTTAAACACCTCAACCGCACCGTCGAGAATGCGGATTTCTTCGTTTGCTGTTTTTTGCTTGGCTTGGAGTTCTGCTAAGTCGTAACCCTCCAACTTGGCTTTTTCAGCGGCAGAAATAGCGTTCAATTCGTCAATCTCCTTGTCTATTTTTTCGCACTGCGCCTTGGTGGCTGCTAAAATGGATGTCTCTTTGGTGAGATTATCCTGCAGACCTTTTATTTGTGCTTGAGTGGCGGAGATGTCGTTATTAATTTTTATAACACTATCCAACTGGGCTGTTATATGCTGTATATTTTGATATTTGTTTTCGTTGTTTTTGGATAAAAGTATTTTGTTTTCGTAGTTGGCAAGAGTGCTTTTAATGTCAGCGAGATAATCGGCAAATTGGTTGTAAGGCTTGCTTTGCAGAGCGGAGTCGTTAAACTGGCTGCAATAGTCGGCACATTCCTCTTTGTAAGAATCCTGACAACGGGCGAGGTTTTCAAACGGGGTTTTGAATTTTTCAAACGCTGTTATAATTGCCTCAGTCTCAATGCGTAGCGGTTCGGCTTTGCGGTGGTTCTCTAAGGCGAGATTGTACAGGTTTTCTGATTCTTTTACTTTGTTCTGATAATCGGTCTGCTGCTCAAACCATTTGATAAAATGCTCAATATCTGTTAATTGCTTTTGAAATTCGGCTTCAAGTCTGGAGCATTCCGCTATTTTTAGATTCCGCTCGTTGATTTGTTCGTCGGTAAGGAGGGCAATGTCGCCAGCACGCTCTTTTAGTTTTTCAAGTTTTTCGCGTTCGGCTTTCTGACGCTCAAAAATCCTCTGCGATATAATCTCGTAGATAGATGTGTCGGTGAGCATCTGCAATATGTCAGCCTTCTCGTCGGTTTTGGCTGAGAGAAATTTTGAAAACTGGTTTTGAGCCAGCAGCACGCAGCGCACAAAACGCGGATAGTCGTAGCCGGTAAGTTCGGTTATCTTTTCGGCAAACTCCTTAACTTTCTCGGTAACAGGAATATATTCGCCGTGCAACATCTTAAACAGCGTGTTTTTGCAGCCTTGCAGTTTGCCGTCGGTTTTGTTGTTGGCCTTGTGCACCTCCCATTTAGCCATATATAAATTGCCGTCGTCGCCCTCAAAGATTGTTTCGGCAAACGCCTCGGCAGTGCCTTTGCGCATAAAGTTGCGTTTGTCTGCCACGGTGATGCCGTCCTTGCCGTCGGTGCCGAGAATGTCGAGTTTGTCGCTCGAAGTATCTGCAAATCTGGGAGTTTGCCCGTAGAGTGAAAGACACACAGCGTCGGTGATGGTGGTTTTGCCCGCGCCCGTTTCACCGCAGATGATAAACAGCGGCGACGATTGCAGGGGTTCGGCTGCAAAATCAATTTCGGCATCGGTAATCGACGCAAGGTTTTTTATGACAATTTTTAGGATTTTCATAGGGGAGTCTCGATAATTTCTTTTAACATCCGCAAATATTTGGTGTCTAAGTGGTTGGAGGTTTTCTGACGGTAGAGTTGCGCTATCACGTCGAGCGGGTCGGTATTTTTAAACTGCTGGGTTGAAAATTGCACATAGTCAGGGGTTTGCATGTCTGACGGCTTTGCCTTTTGCACGTGCCAACCGCAGAAACGAGCCTTTTTGCCGGCAAGAAATTCGGTGATGATTCGGTTGCGGTTTTCGGGAGTCTTAAATTCGTTTTTGATGTTGATTTCTACAAACGCCTCTTTGTCGGCAGGAAATTCGCGGCAGGCTTTCTCCACTTCGGCAATGTCGCTTGGCTCTGACGGAATTATCTTTAAATCAACTATTTGAGGTATTTCTATTGAGTCGGTTTTTGTTAACTTTCCACCGTTGAAATCCACTACGCACAGCGATTTGGGCTGAGTTTTTTCGGCAAATACAAACGGCAGTGGCGATCCCGAATATCTGATGTTTTCACGTGTTCCGCATATTTGAGCGCGGTGAATATGTCCGAGACCGATATAGGTGAACGGCGGGAATCCATCTGTATTTACGCCTTCCAACTTGCCTACGATAGGTTGCCCGTCGCTTGCGGTTACTCCTGTGGCGGTGAAATGCCCTGTGGCTATGATTGGTATGTCGCGACCGTTGCGAAGGTTGTCGGCATATTCGTAAAGTTTTGAGTAAAAGTCTTTTATGCTTGCGTTTTCGCCCAGACGCCTGAGGTCGCCGCTACGCAGATATGGCACGGAGCATACTATGGCGGCGGTTTCTCCGTCGACAGAGATTTCCGAAACCATCTTCTGCCACTCTATTTCTGTATCCTGATACTCCACACAGCCGGTTACCTTTGCCGAAAAATACTTGAAGACTTCGGCGTGGATATTTAGAAACGACGGCGAATCGTGGTTGCCGCACGTGATCACCACATGCAGTTTTGGGAAGAGCGAGTGCAGCCTCACCAAGAGCGAACAGTACCTACGCACCACCTCGTTGGCAGGAGAGCCCGTGTCGAACACGTCGCCAGAGATTAACAGCAGGTCGGGATTCTTGTCGGCGATGGTTCGTTCCAAAAAATCAAAAAACGCCTCGAACTCAGCGCTGCGGTCGTATCCGGCGAGTTTCCTGCCCAAATGCCAGTCGGAAGTGTGTAGTAGTCGGAACATTTGCATTAAATTACAATCAAACTAAAATAAATAAACCACGAACTTGTAAAAATTCGTGGTTTATTTTTAAAGGTAATAGTTAAAAACTACTTTTTAGCAGCTTCGATAGATACTTTGCGGAATTCTTTTGTCAATTTTTCAATTTCCAAAGAAGCTTTGCGGGCACGCTGGCCAGCTGCTTTGTTTCCGTTTGCTACTTGAGCGTTAGCGTCTTTCAAGAAAGCTGCGCTAATGGTTTCGATTTTTTTTACTAATTCTTCCATTTTTTTTGATGTTTTAAAGTTTGTCGTTATTATATGATTGATGAGTTTTTGTTCACCTTTCACGCCTACAAATATACGTAAATATTGTTATGTACATAACAAAAATCACATTTTTTTTACTTTTTTTTTAAAAAAAATTGATTTTTTAGCCCATTGTTACTTTTACTATAATTTTTTCTCCGTTTTTGGCGATAGGAATAACGTTCCCTTCTATTTTTTTATCACCTACTATAACCTCTTTTACGCCTTTTTGAACGCCAGAGGGGTTTAAAATCTCAATTTCGTAGGTTGCGCCACGGAATTTTCGCGTAATTTTGAACGATTTTGCCGTTTTTGGAACGCAAGGATCCACCAAAATGCCGTTGTAGTCGGGCTTAATTCCGAGAATAAATTGAGTAATTGTGTACCAGTTCCAAGCGGCTGTTCCGGTGAGCCATGAGTTCTTGCCTTCGCCCGGACGTGCGGCGTCTTTGCCTGCCACCATCTGCGAGTAAACGTAAGGTTCAACCTTGTGCAACTGCTGGTCTTTGATGTAGGCGGGACAGATTTTGGTGTAGTGTTCCCAAGCGTCGTCGCCACGTCCTGCTACGGTTTCGCCAATTATCACCCAAGGATTGTTGTGGCAGAAAATGCCTGCGTTTTCCTTGTAACCTGCTGGATATGAACTTATTTCGCCCATTTCTACGTGATATGTGGTGTAGGCGGGATTGTTGAGCACCATGCCGTGTTCGCTGTCTAGGTATTTTTTGCACGAGTCGAGCGACTTGTCTACCATACCGTCTTCCAAGCCTATGCCAGCCATTGTGCACCAGCCCTGGCTTTCGATAAAGATTTTGCCCTCCTCGTTCTCCTTAGAGCCAATCTTGTTGCCGTAGAAATCGTAGGCGCGGAGATACCAGTCACCGTCCCAGCCATGCTTCTTAACAGCCTCAATCATCTCGTCAACGTATTTTTGAGCGCGGCAAGCCTCGTCGGTGCGGCTAAGCTGACGGCAGAGGTTTACATAGTCCTTGCCGCAGACTACAAAGAGTCCTGCAATCATAAGCGACTCAGCCTTAGAGCCTTCGGTTTGATTTTCTGTGGTTTGGAAACTTTCGTTGGGGTCCCAAGAAAAGCAGTTGAGGTTGAGACAGTCGTTCCAGTCGGCACGTCCGATAAGGGGCAGTTTGTGAGGTCCAAGGTTTTCAACTACGTGGTTAAACGATATTTTAAGGTGTTCAAATAGAGAAACTTCCGAACCGGGCTTGTTGTCCCACGGCACTTGCTCGTTGAGAATAGAGAAGTCGCCGGTTTCTTTGATATATGCTACTGTACCGAAAATCAGCCACATGGGGTCGTCGTTGAAACCGCCGCCGATGTCGTTGTTGCCACGTTTGGTGAGGGGCTGATACTGGTGATAGCATCCGCCGTCGGGAAACTGTGTAGACGCGATGTCGATAATTCTCTGACGTGCGCGTGAAGGCACTTGGTGAACAAATCCCACGAGGTCTTGGTTGGAATCTCTGAAACCCATTCCACGGCCTATGCCGCTCTCGAAAAACGATGCCGAACGTGAGAAGTTGAAAGTGATCATGCACTGATACTGGTTCCAGATGTTGACCATACGGTTGAGACGCTCGTCAGAAGATTCAAGCACGAATTTGTCCAAAAGTTCGTCCCACATAGCACGCAATTCTGCAAAAGCGGCGTCAACAGCCTCCACGGTAGAGAATTTCTCGATAGTGGCTTTTGCCTTCTTCTTATTTAATAAGGTGCGGTCCGACGCCTGCGATGTGATAAGTTCGCCCGACTGCTTGCGTGCAATCTCTGCGTTGTCGAATTTCTCGTTTTGCTCGTTCTCCACATATCCGAGCAGGAATATGAAGTTTTTCTCCTCGCCGGGCTGTAAGCACACCTCTATATAATGAGATGCTATAGGGCTCCATCCGTGAGCAAGGCTGTTGGATGGTCTGCCTGCTGTAACGCACTGGGGAGCAGAAAGTTCGTTGTAAAGACCAATAAACGATTCGCGGTCGGTGTCGTAACCGTTAACAGGCACATTTACAGAGTAATATGCGTAATGGTTGCGGCGTTCTTTGTATTCTGTCTTGTGATAGATAACCGAGCCGTCGATTTCAACCTCTCCGGTAGAGAAGTTGCGCTGGAAATTCTCCATATCGGTAGCGGCATTCCACAAGCACCATTCTTGAAACGAGAATAGTTTTATAGTTTTTTTCTCGTTGGTGGTGTTTTTGAGGGTGAGTTTTTGCACCTCTGCCCAAGTTTTCAAGGGAACAAAGAAGAGAGCCGAAGCCTCGATGCCGTTTTTTACACCTTTTATAATAGTATAATTCATACCGTGGCGACATTCGTAAAAGTCGAGCGGAGTTTTGCAAGGTTTCCATCCTGGCGACCACACCGTGCCGTTGTCGTTGATGTAGAAATATCGGCCTCCGTTGTCCATAGGGATTCCGTTGTAGCGGTAGCGTGTGATGCGGCGGAATTTGGCGTCCTTATAAAAGCTGTAGCCGCCTGCAGTATTAGAAATCAAAGAAAAAAAGTCTTCGTTGCCGAGGTAGTTGATCCACGGCCAAGGTGTTGCGGGATTGGTAATTACATATTCCCGGTTTTTGTCGTCGTAATGTCCGTATTGCATTTTTTATAGGTTTTTGTGAATGGATGATTATCCTCGCCAAATGTAATGCTTTTTTCGATACAGCAAGCATTTGTCGGACTTTTTTCTTGTATATTGTGATACCTTTTCCCTTGTAAAAACTTGACATTTATTTTTTTTATCCGTATTTTTATCCAAAACTGGCACAACCATTGCCTTGAGAAATACGTATCTCAAAAAAATAAAAAAAAAGACGTAATATGTTTTTTTTAACAACTAATTTTATAATTTCGCACTTGAAAAATTGTATACTGATTTTAGGACTATAAGACCGTAACATGCAGATAATTAAAGAAGATGAATATGTAAAGATAACATTCGACGAAGAAACTTTGGTTCTTGGTACCAAGTGGAAGCCCACAAGTTTCGACGCTGATGTTTCTGACGACTATGTACGAGAGGTAATTAATGTAATCTCAGATGCCCTTGCCTCTACTCAGGCCGACTATTATCTAGCCGACCAAACTAACCGTGGCATTGTTTACACGGAGGAGATGCAAAAATGGGTACTAAAAAAGCTCATGGAAGGTGGTGAAAAGGCAAAGCTTAAAAAATGCGCCGTAGTGCAGTCGGTTGACTTCTTTGTGGGTCTTAGCAACGAACAACTGCTCAAAGGTGCTGTTACCGATATCGCATACAAGTGTTTTAGCAGCCGTCGTGAGGCGATAGAATGGCTCGGAGTTAAAGATAACGAATAAAACATAATTTCTAAACATACACATCAATGGTTTCATACAAAGAATTAGGATTGGTAAACACCAGAGAAATGTTTGCCAAAGCAGTAAAAGGCGGATATGCTATCCCTGCCTTCAACTTCAACACAATGGAACAAATGCAGGCTATTGTTCAAGCCGCAGTTGAAACAAAATCTCCTGTTATCATGCAGGTATCAAAAGGCGCTCGCAACTACGCTAACGCTACTATTCTCCGTTACATGGCTCAAGGCGCTGTTGAATACGCAAAAGAACTTGGTTGCCCCAACCCCCAGATCGTTCTTCACTTAGACCACGGTGATACTTTCGAACTTTGCAAAGACTGTATCGACATGGGCTTCTCTTCAGTAATGATCGACGGAAGCTCGCTTCCTTACGAAGAGAACATCGCTCTCGCTAAGAAAGTGGTTGACTACGCTCACAAATACGACGTTACCGTTGAGGCAGAACTTGGCGTACTCGCAGGCGTTGAAGACGAAGTTTCTTCAGCTGTTTCGCACTACACCAAACCCGAGGAAGTTATCGACTTCTCGCAGCGTACAGGTTGCGACTCGCTCGCTATCTCAATAGGAACATCGCACGGTGCTTACAAATTCACTCCCGCACAGTGCACACGCGACCCCAAAACCGGCAAGCTCGTTCCTCCTCCATTGGCTTTCGACATTCTCCACGAAATCGAAAAGAAACTTCCTGGTTTCCCGATCGTTCTTCACGGCTCATCATCAGTTCCCCAAGACGAAGTTGACACAATCAACAAGTATGGCGGTAAACTTCCCGATGCAGTAGGTATTCCTGAGGAGCAGCTTCGTGAGGCTTCTAAGAGCGCTGTTTGCAAAATCAACATCGATTCTGACTCTCGTCTCGCTATGACTGCAGCTATCCGCAAATACTTGGCAGAGAATCCTTCGCACTTCGATCCTCGTCAGTATCTCAAACCCGCTCGCGAGAATATGAAGAAGATGTACATCCACAAAATCGTGAACGTACTCGGCTCTAACGACAAATTGTAGTATTTCTCTACATAAATGATTATTTGGCAAGTACTCCTGACGGAGTACTTGCTTTTTTTTAACATGAATTTAAGCGAATAAAAACGAATTAAAGCGAAATGCATTATTAAAAAATATTTTTGTATATTAGCGGCGTAAATTAATGTAATTATGAAACGACTCACAATAGCCGCATCAATTGTGGCACTTATGTGGATAATATTCGGTATAAGCCGTATATCACCCGAAACTATCAACTCTTACGGTATACTTCCTCGCACTCAGGAAGGTCTTTGGGGCATTGTTTGTGCTCCGTTTCTCCATCGCGACTATGAGCATATCACAGCCAACACAATTCCCGTGTTTGTGCTCACGCTCGTGCTGCTGTTTTTTTATGAGAACCTGGCATTCAGAGTGTGGACGCTCTCAACCCTGATGGGCGGATTTTTGATATGGCTCTTTGCCCGAGGGGAGAGTTACCATATAGGTGCGAGTGGCGTGATATTCAGCCTATTAGGATTTATTTTGGCGAGCGGCGTGGTGCGCAAGAGTTTCAAATCGCTATTGGTGGCGATACCTATATTTCTGATATACGGAGGCGTAATGTGGGGAATTTTCCCTAACAGTCCCGATGTATCGTGGGAGGCGCATCTCTTTGGACTCATCTCTGGCGTAGCCCTTGCATACTTTTTCCGCAATGTTCCCTCGGATGGTTTTTACAGAAGAACCAATAGAGACGACGCAGAGTATTATTGATT
>JAGCYI010000052.1 GCA_017960885.1 Bacteroidales bacterium | reverse complement strand
TGGTGCAAAGAGCATAATCAACCCGAAGATTTTATTAGAGTTTGCAATTTGCGCGATTCAGAAACAGTGGCAAATGTTGCCCTAATTATGCTTCATCAAACAGATTACTTACTGCGAAAACTGATTGACAAATTCAAAGCCGATTTTCTTGAAAAAGGTGGCATCAGAGAGCAAATGTCAACCGCTCGGCGAGAGTGGCGAGATAAGCATAAGTAGGGAATTATGTGAATAGAGGGAACAATAAAAATTGAAAGATAGTTCCCATAAAGGAGCGAAAAAACTACTACATCATCGGTGAGGATTCTTGCCCCGAGGTGATTCATATCGAACAAATCCATAACAATTATCAAAACTACGCGCACGAGGCGTAATTATTCCACTTTTTTTACTATCTTTGCACCAAAAACAAAATCAGACCACTATGCCAATAACCTACACCACCACCCACACCTTCACTCCATCCTCCCTTCAAGACCTGTTTCTCTCTGTGGAATGGTCGTCGGGGCATTATCCCGAAAAACTCGCTGTAGCAATGACTAATTTCAAGACTGTGATTTCGGCTTGGGATGGCGACAAGTTGGTGGGAATGATTTGCGCTATGGACGACGGAATTATGAATGCTTATGTCCATTATCTTCTTGTGCGTCCTGAATATCAGGGCAAGGGCATCGGCAAGACTTTGGTGCAGATGGTGAGAGAAAAGTACAAGGACTATCTTCGTATCGTGGTGGTGGCATACAACAAAGAAATCCCGTTTTACGAGCATTGCGGATTCGTGAAAAGCGACGACGCAATCCCGATGTTTATCACCGATTTGTGGACGTAAATATTTGATAAGGAGATTGTTCACCGCAAAAATCACTCAATACAAATTGGCAAAGGCTTTGTGGGATATATCACAGAATTTTTTTAATGAAAATAAAATGACAATACCTGAAAAATATGCAAAAGTTATATGTGCGTTGATAATAGTGGGGGCTGCTATTACCTATCTGCACATGCTATCGCCAACTGATAGATATGGCACTAAAAAAAGTTATAGCCTTCTCGACAACGAATACCGTTTCGAAATGCAATATAACGATGTGTTAATGACATTTGCTTATGTCGGAAAAGAGAACGACCCGGCACTTGAAATTGAAGATATTGGTTATATCGACAATAGACAGAATCTTATTATACCCGACTATATCGAAAAGGACAGTGTAACATACAAAGTGTTGTCGGTGACAGAGGAAAATTCTGTCGATTGCGACACGCTTTTCATACCCGCTACTGTAGAGTTTTTTGATTCTGACAAGATACTCGACAAGTGCCGCGCAGATGTCAATTATATAATTGTCGAGCCAGGCAACAAATACTACAAGTCGGTGGATGGCAATCTCTACCGTGGTGATTCTCTGGTGTTCGATGTAAAAGCGGTGTATCACAATCAAAACACATATTGATTTATGAAACCAAATAAAATAAAGGAAATAGTTTTCATGTGGCTGCTTACAGTGGCTAATCTGATTACATATTATAAGCAACCGTCAGATTTTTCAATATTCAATAAAACAACCGATAAATGGGCAGGGTTGTATCAACTTCTTATGACACCTGTAGTCTTTGTTTATGCCATATTAGTTATTGCCGGTTTAATCTCGTTAATAAAGATTTTATATCCTATTCTAAGGGGGCAAGAAAGTAGCAATCTGACTAAAGTTACAGTATCTGTCTTATTAATATCGTTACTGGCAATAAGTTATGGTACTTTCCTACAAAAACAGTCTTTAGAAGCAACACTCCATGATACGAAAAGAGAATTAAGTAGGTACCAATGGGAAAATGAAAATGTTCTGATCAAATATGGTGGGGGAAAGACTATAGTCAGAAGCCGTTGCATATGGCGAGGCGACACTATTATTTATAAATACTATAGTTCGCCCCATATCGACACTTTAGTGATTGATGAAGCAAATAACACATGCCACTTTACGTACAAGCCAATGGTTGACTACCACATCGAGGTTTTCCGCAAAAACAACTTCACCCAAGATTCTGCCAATGCATTTTTCCCATCGAAGTATGACGAAAGAATTCAATATGTTATCAATCAGGTGAATAATAAACATGAAGACGAATTCAACTTTTATTTTATGGAAGGTGCAGATGATCATGTAAGAAACGACTCTATTATGTGTTTTTTGTTTAAAACAAGCCAATACGACGCAACGCAACGTTTAGGTTATCTGTATTTCACAATTCGCGACCATGTGGCTGTGCTCAAAGATTCTTGTTCTGACATTTACCGACTGATAGATTATCCAAAAGAAGAGGGTTATAGAGTGAGCAGTTGGTGGGCTCATCCATCTGAATACGATTTGCCTTTGCTTTGTTCCTGTTATAGAAAAGAAAAACTGACAAATAACGATTTCATTCAATATGCTGATTATTTCGACATATTGCAGAAAAAGCCAGTGATTGTTAATTGTCCGGATTGGATAGAATACTGGGACACCACTGCAAAGTCATTAAATTATACCACCACTAAATTTGAACGTCGGCAAAATAGTGATGGTTATTATGATCCTATGCAATATCCAGTATTTGATTACTACACCAAATTTAGTGCCTCAAAGCATTCTGATGGCCCAGCCGACACCTTGGAAAAAGGCCAATATTATATGCGGGATGGCGAATATGTGAAGGAAGTTTATTATCAGAAGAAATAAGACCGTCGGTTGTGGCAAGCAGAAGTTCATAGTTTTACTTATTTTTTGGTATGAGATGATAGCAAAAAATACTTTTTTGCATATATTTGCCGAAAACATTTTGCTATGAAAATCAGATACTCACAGATAACTATCATTCCGGGGAATCCCGCAGAAAATTACGAAACTTGCCGCAGGGCCGCACTACGTGCCAAAAACGACGGCGTGAATGTGTTGATTCTTCCCGAGATGGCTATTCCGGGATACCTCATCGCCGACAAGTTTGAGGAGAACGACTTTATCGACGACTGCGAATTTTTCAGCCGCAAACTTTGCTGCGAGGCAGGGGAGGGGTTCTCGATTATTTTCGGAACGGTGATGTTTTACGAGAGCCTTTCAAAATCGCCACGCATCGGCACCGACGGCAGAAAGGCTAAACTCAACACTGCTTGGATTGCCACCAAAAACAATGTATATCACAAGGTTAAGACTCTTTTGCCCAACTACCGCGAATTTGAGGAGCCGCGTCATTTCAAAGACAACCTCTGGGTCAAAGGCGCTATGAATGAGTGGGATATGTTTGAAACTTACAATATCGGCGGTGTGTCGCTCGGCGTGATGATTTGCGAGGACGGCTGGGACGACGACTACGACCTGAAACCGTTTGAGGCGACAAGCAAAAACGGCGCTCAGATACTTATCGACATCAGTTACTCGCCTTTTACCGCCGGCAAAAACGGTATCCGCAACCGCAAGTTTTCGGCTCACGCACGCAATCTGGGCAAGCCTGTGATGTATGTCAACGGTCTCGGTCTGCAAAACAACGGCAAAACTATCTTCTGTTTCGACGGTAGTTCGGCGGCGTGGAACTCAAAGGGCGAACTTATCGCACATTCTAAAATGTACAGCGAGGAGGACGTTGATTTTGAGTTTGTCAACGGCGAACTTGTCTGCCTGACAAATACAGACTACAAGCAAACCACTGAAATTCAGGATATTCACGACACTCTTGTGTACGGCATCAAAAACTATATGGCTCAGTGCGGACTACGCAGGGCTGTGATTGGTGCGTCGGGCGGTGTGGACTCTACTCTTGCCGCCGCTCTCTATGCCGAAGCGATTGGTAGAGAGAACCTTCTGCTGGTGAATATGCCGTCGCAATACAATTCGCAAACCACGATTTCGATTGCCGAAAAACTTGCCGCCAACATCGGTTGCTGGTATACGTCGGTGCCGGTGGGACACAGCGCAGCACACACTTTTGAACAGATAAACGGCTTAAAACCAACCAATTGCAACGGCGAATCGATCGAACTTACACTGTCGTCGTTTAATATGGAAAACGTTCAGGCCCGCGACCGTGGTTCAAGGATTCTCGGAGCCATTGCAAGCGCGTGGGGTGCGGTGTTTACCAACAACGGCAACAAAACCGAAACCACTGTGGGATATGCCACTCTCTACGGCGATGTGGCGGGATTTCTTGCCGCTCTGGGCGACCTTTGGAAACACACTGTCTACGACCTTTGCCGATATATCAACTCCATAAGTAAAAAAGAGATTGTTCCGCCCGAGGTGCTTACATTGAAACCGTCGGCAGAACTTTCGGAAAATCAGGCTGTTGACAAGGGTCTCGGCGATCCGCTCATCTATCCCTACCACGACCGTCTGTTTGAGGCTATGCAGCAATGGTGGAACAGGGCTTCGCTTGCCGACATCTTGCAGCATTATCTCGACCGCAACCTTGCCGAATATCTCAACCACGACGACAATTCAGACCTTACGGAAGAGTTGATTCGCAGCCATTTCCTTGACGTTAAGACATTTACCGACGACCTTGAACGCTGGTACAAATTGTTTAAAGGAATGGGCGTGGCCAAAAGGATTCAGGCTCCGCCCATTATTGCGGTTACTCGTCGCGCTTACGGGTTTGATTACAGAGAGTCGGCAATTCAGCCGTATTTTACACGTAAATACTTGGAACTCAAAGCCAAGCATCTATAATCAGAATCCGCTTTTTGCGGTTTCCACAGCCTTGACCACCTTGTCGCACCAAGCGTCAAATTCGGGGTCGGGCACTTGACATTCGGGATGGCTCATCACATAGTCGATAACTATGCGCGAACCCTCGTAAAACGATGTTGTGGCGCAGAATCCGGGGACGGCGCGTTTGAGTTTTGTGTTGTCGAAAACAACAGTGCAAGCCTTGTCGCCGAGGAGGTTGCCGGCAAGGTCGTACTCTTTGGGCGCAACCGCAACCAGGAAGTCAGACGAAACGTGCAGCGGATTGAGCGACACGCCAAGGTGCGACGCCACAGTTTCATAAATCTGATTCCACGTCAGAGATTCGTCGCTCGTGATTTGGAAAACCTCGCCGATGGCGTGAGGATTGCCGATTAGGCCAATGAATCCACGTGCAAAATCTTGATTGTAAGTCATTGTCCACAAACTACTTCCATCGCCGTGAACAAGTACCGGCTTGCCTTCCATCATACGTTTCAAAACCTGAAAACTGCCCTTCAAGCCGTGAAGACCAAGCGGAACGGATTTTTTGCAATACGTGTGGCTCGGGCGGACGATGGTTACGGGGAAACCCTCATAGCGATATTTGTCCATCAGGAAACGCTCGCAGGCGATTTTGTTGCGCGAATATTCCCAATAAGGGTTTACGAGACTTGTGCCCTCGGTGATGATGTGGTTGCGCACGGGTTTGGCGTATGCCGAGGCGGAACTGATGTAGATGTATTGCTTTGTGATGCCGTTGAAAATGCGGAAGTCGCGCTCCACGTGCTCAGGCACAAAGCCGATGAAATCGCAAACGCTGTCGAAGGTCATTCCTTTGAGTTTTGCCTTCACGTCGTCCTCGTTGTTGATGTCGGCAGTGATAACGCGCACATTTTTAGGCAATTCGTGATTATTATTACCACGGTTGAGCAAGAAAAGTTCGTGGCTTGTGGCAGCCAATTGTTCTGTGATGGCGGTGCTGATAGTGCCTGTGCCGCCGATGAATAGGATTTTCATAATATTAGTGATTTTTAAATAAAATATTGGCAAATATAGTAGTTTATTTGCACAAAACCTCCGAAATGTGTATTTTTGTGCATATATTATCTCCTAAAATAATGACCGAACTAACATTACAACGTCTTAAAGCCGCAGGTTGGACGCCCGGACGAAAGGTAGACATCTCGCCGATAGCAAAGGCATACGCCGATGCTGGAATGGTAATGCCCGAAAAATTGAGGGAGTTTTTTACCGAATTTGGATTCCTGACCATTAGATACGATATTCAGCATACCGAACTTGAACGTCATACCTTAAATCCGGTTAGTGATTTTCTGAATTACTCCAAAGAAGATTTTGAACATCTGTTTGATGATTACGAAGTTTTCGGTACTGCCTATCCCGTTGGATTTGCATATCGTGGCAATATGACTATCTATTATCACGACGATGGAAATTTTTATATCTTTATGGAACCCAATCCATTATACCGCTGCGGCAAAACGGCTGAAAGTTTATTTAACGGTCTCATAGGCGGCGACAAAAGCGGATGGGTGGATTTGGATGAAGAGTAAGGAAACAAAAACAATCCTCAAAAAATTTGCATAAAACCTCAGAAAGGTGTATTTTTGCAGAAATTTAAACCTCAGAAAGGTGTATAATCGCTCAAAATTAAACCTCAGAAAGGTGTATTAACTTTGCTTAAAAGAAAGATATACAGCGAGTTGCTAAAACCACATCGTCGCTTTCAAAACTTCGCCAAAAATACGGTCAGTATCTTTCAACACCATTCGTTTTACACACCGCCGATTTGAAAGAAGATAACGGCATCGTTTATCTCCCGATATATATGACGGGATTGCTTTAATTTGTAAGCAAACAAAAACACCGCACGATTCCTTATCGTGTAGCATTAATATTTTTTTTAGAAGAGTAAGCAAACAAAAACAATCCTCAAAATATTTGCTTTATTCTTTTATTCTCTGTATATTTGTATTGTTCCTCAAAAGGGAAATTTAACTTTAATCTGTTAATAATATATTATGAATACCAAACTTTGGGAGATGTACAAGAAGTCCGAAGAAGGGAAGGCTTGTATAGAACTCTTTGACAGAGAGTCGGAGAATTATGATTATAGAAACATTCTCAAAAAGTTTTGTACAGACGAAGAGGATGTTGACAGACTTGTGCCTTGGGTTGCAACATTTTTCATCAATTATGAAGAAAAAGAGGACTTTATTCCCGAGACGCTTAATTTTGATTCAATTTGTGATTTCATAGAGAATTACGATTTGGATGACTATGAGTTTGATGATGATGATAACGCAATTCCAAACGGTAAGGCCGTAAAAGCGGATGATGTCAGAAGTAAAAAATGGCTTACAATTCCTATGTCTCTATTTTTGTGTGAATTTTTTGATTTCTGCAAGCCAATGCTGTATCCGTCACGTTTCGACATTATTCAAAGAAATTGTAATGCTTTGGATATAGAACTTCCGCCAATTCCGCAGACAAAGAATCATTTGGAATATGTATTGTACTATTTCAATATTTGTAGTAGATGGTATGAATTTCAGGAAGAACACAATATGACATACGCCGAATTTTGTGCTTGTTTTTATGGCTTTGCTGATATGTTGTGTAATGATGAAAATATATCCCAAACCCCATTGCCTCAGCCAACCAACATTTGGATTGCGGGTGGTGGCGGTAAAAATGGCGATTATCAATTATTGGAGGATATGTGCGCGAGGAAACTCAAAAACAATACCTCGATTTGGACTTGCAACGAACAGACCAAGCGTGGCGACATTATTGTAATGTATGTTACAAGTCCGTATAGTTGCATCCATTCTATTTGGCGTGCAAATTCGGTTGGCATTTTCAATCCTTTTGATTATTATCAGTCAAGGACTATAATTTGTGACGGTGTCAAGATTCCGCCAATTTCGTTGAATGATTTGAAAGAAGATGAGTATTTTTCAAATGTTTCGGTCGTAAGACAAAATTTGCAAGGTGTCAATGGCAAAAAATTCACCGCCGAGGACTATGAACAACTTTTGCGCTTCATTGAACAAAAAGGCGGAAAAACTGACAATCTTCCCAAACTATTTGAATGTGAGAAGGTTGATTTTGGTAAAATTAAGGTTGAAAAGGATGTTGAAGAAAAAATTCTAATTCCATTTTTGCAGAAACTTGGCTATAACGAATCCGATTGGGTGCGACAATTGTCATTAAAGGCAGGTCGCAAGGAAAAAGCAATTCCGGATTTTGTGTTTTTCGTGCAAGGCAAGTCTCATTTTGAAACTGCACCGTTTGTTGTTGAGGCTAAATTGGATATGTCGTCAAGTGCAGAACGTCGAAACGCTTTCAATCAATGTTTTTCGTATGCCAAAATGCTCAATGCTAAAATTATGGGCATCTGCGATAAGGAACGTTTGGTGATATACAAGGTTAAGAATGGCTCTGCGTCAATAGACAATCCCGTATTTGAAAGTAATTGGAACTCAGTCTATAACGATGAGAAAACAGGTCTTAGCCTAAATAAACTTATCGGAAAGGAGATTGTCAAAAATATGTAAAACTTATATAACCAAATAAATTCAAAAGCCAAGGTTTTGAGGAAATAATGTAAAAAAGGATTGTTCCTTTGAAAAAACGGGACAATCCTTTTTATTTGTGATATATGTCGTTTCTCGGAATGTACACGGGGTATGTCCCTACAATTTACAACTTCACCACAGCCGGGGCGATTCCTTTGCCTTTTACGGTTACGGTAATGCCTTTCGCACCTTTTGGGATGCGGACGATGGCTTGGGCGCGGCCGTGCCAAGCGTTGTGGGTGTTGTCGCGGGTGTTGGCACAATCGCGGAGGTCGCCGGTGCCGAGGGCAAGAAGTACGCCGCCTTTTACGTCAACGGTGATTTCGTCTTGCGACATTGCGCAGGGGTTGCCTTGC
>JAGCYI010000051.1 GCA_017960885.1 Bacteroidales bacterium | reverse complement strand
CTCGTAATGAAAAACACAACTTCGTATTAGAAGATGGTCTTTGGACGATTTCAACCAAGAAAACAAATCGTTGATAAGCATTGGCACTCTATCGGGAGGTGGCGCCATATGAACCAAACCTTTTTCAGAAAAAACGCCTACACCTGAACTACGGAATCGTCCAGGATTATCAACCAATGCCTGCATCATTACACCGTGCGCTTTAAGCAAATCTTTAACACTAAAAGGATTAAGTTTTTGATACAATTCGTAGGTAGCAATAGCGTTTTTCACTTCCTGAATCTGTTTTATAGACGCAATTACGGTTTTTCCATCAATAATATCACGCACATTATCTTCCGAAAGTGTGTTTCCCTCTATTGCAAGCGAGGAATGAATAGTTTTGATACGGTTAGCCTTTCGGAGCAACAATCCTCCTTCCTGTTCAAGACGGATGGCATAACGCTCTATCAACCGAGAAATTTCGGATATTAGGTTAATAGCCTTGGCACTTACTGTAAACGGTGGCACATACATTTTTGAGATAATTTAGTGGTTAATAGGATGTTATTTCTTTTTGCGGATGATTTTGGCAAAGAGACGAGGGAAAAACCTACTTACCCAAATGCCATTGGTTTCGCCGCCACCGGCTGTGATTTCAAGTTTCTCTTTTTCAATACCTTTGATGATTTTTTCGGCAAGGATTTTTGGGTCGAGTCCCTTGGCTTGACCTTCATCGTTGACACCACGTTTTTGGGCGTTGGCATCTAAGGCATTGATAGCCACGTTGGTATTAACATATCCGGGACAAACCATCATCACGCGAATACCATTGTCGTAGTTTTCGGCGCGGAGGGTTTCAAAAAATCCGTGAAGAGCGTGTTTCGCCGCAGCATATCCCGAACGCAAAGGTATACCAAACTTACCTGCAAGCGAACTCATACATACAATATGTCCGCTTTTTTGGGCAATCATACTCGGAAGAACCACCTTGGTGAGGGCTGCCGCTCCAAAAAAGTTGATATTCATCATCTTCTCCACCACAGTTAAATCCTCGTCAACTACCAAAGCACGCTGAGAAGCACCGCCGTTATTGATAAGGACATCAATATGCTGATATTCAGCCACAATTGGTTCAGCAATTTGGGCAATGCTGCGATACTGTTCCAAGTCGAGAACAACAATACGCACCTTGTCGGGATATTTGCAAGATGATTTAACTCGCTGTAATTCAGATTCTCGGCGCGACGAGATGATAAGGTTTGCGCCCAATTCGGCAAATTTGTAGGTGAGCGCCTCTCCTATTCCCGACGACGCTCCCGTAATCCATATATTTTTGTTTTCGAAATTCATTTTTACGTATATTTGCAAATCTTTTCGGCAAATATAATAACAAAAAACGAAAACAGAAAAAATGGCTGATATTTTAGTAAATATAACTCTCGTGCTGATAATGGCAGGAATAGGAATGTCGCTGACATTCAACGATTTTAAGAACGTATTTGTTTATCCTAAATCAATTTTGACTGGCATAGGGAGTCAGTTGCTGATACTTCCGGCATTGTCGTTTTGTTTAGCATACTTAGCGCCAGTGAGCGCGGCAGAAAAACTCGGAATTGTGTTGATTGCACTTTGTCCCGTGGGCACCACAAGCAATATTTTGATACATATTTTTAAGGGAAACACCGCACTATCTATCTCAATGACAATATTTAACAGTATGTTGTCACCGTTTTCGATACCGTTTTTCATAGCCGTTGCGGTTAGTTTCTTTGTTAACGAAGAATCAAACGTAAGTATGTCGTTTTCAGAGAGTTTTGTACATATTTTGTTAACGGTGATACTTCCGGCATTTTGTGGATTGATGGTAAGGCGATATTTTACCAAAGTGGCTGATTATCTGAGCCGTCCGCTCAAATGGTTGTTGCCGTTAATGTTGCTTATAGTTTTCAGCATCAAGATTTTCTTAGGCAACAACGAAACCGGCTGCTCCCCGATGACAATGGACGAGATTTTGAAATTAGCCCCGTTTGTACTGCTGCTCAATATATTAGGAATGTACGGAGGATTTTTCATAGCCAAACTTTCGCGCTTAGACAAACCCTCGCAACTCACCGTAGCCATTGAGACGGGACTTCAAAACACCGCCCTCGCCCTCTCGGTAGCCGCCACCCTACAAGGTGCCTGCGAAATCGAAAAACCCGCCCTCGTATACGCAATGCTCACCTTCTTCACCGCCGTAGTGTTTTTGCTGATACATTCGGGAATGAAGGTGAGGGATGTGTTTGGGAAGAAAGAAGGGGAATAAAACTTCAATTATTTTGCGAATAAAGAAAAATAATCTATCTTTGTATTGTCAGTTTTTTAACACTCAATTTAAGAAATTATGATTGAAGCACCCACGAAAGACAGACCGATTGGTTATGAAACATTGTTTCAATGTATAAAAACTGTTCCAACACAGTATTTAGATGAAATATTCAACTATGTGAATTTCATTTTGTACAGAAATTCGCACCCAGAACCACAAAATAAAGCAACTCAATCATCAGGATTAGAAGAGTTTTACGGCTGTATGGATTTTGACGGCGACCCATTAGAAATTCAAAAACGTATGCGAAATGAATGGAATTGATTTTGTGGCAGATACCAACACGTTGCTCTACGTGATGAAAAAAAATCCGTGTATGAAACCATTTCTGAAATTCTCGTTTGGTATATCAGTAATAACGGAAATGGAATTATTATCGTTTAGGTCGATTACAGAGTCCGAAGAAACTCTTACTCGCAGATTAATTGCAACTTGCAAGAATTTCCCCCTCAACAATGCTATTAAAGAGCGAGCAATAATAATCCGCCGCAACTATGGCACAAAGTTGCCAGATGCAATAGTGGCAGCCACCGCCATTGAATCTAATGCACCACTAATTACCGCTGATAAAGGTTTCAAGAAAATTGCCGAACTTGATTTACGACTGATTGAACCGGTAATATAAAATAGTGATAGGTTAGCATTTAATCATTGTTTTCAGATTGATCCTTTGGTTTCTTGGGTTTCTTTTGTCCCAAATGGTATTTTCGGATATGTTCAGCCTTTTCATCTGCGGATAATGGCGGCCTCATAAGCATATCGCGCGCTCCGGGGTCAGTAATAATTTCAAGCCACTCTTCGGCTGTTTTAGGTTTCAATTTAAATTCAGCCATAGTTTTCTTTTTTTGCTAATATACGAAAAAGATTGATACATAGTTGAATTTTGATTGGGGTTTCCCCATTTTTACAAACAAACGATAACATATTAATACTCAATCAATTTAACTCTTTTTAACTAAATTTGGGGAATACATTCCCTAAATTTATATGGAATTTGGGGAATTGAATCGCTAAATTTCCCCATAATTTAGGATACAAAAAGATACCTTAGAAAGCCATTTTTCGCTCACCCCAAAATTTTTTTGACCAAAATCATCGTTTTCCCCATTATTTTTTTTGGCAAAAGCCTCGGTTTCCCCAAAATGTTGGGGGCAAGACAAAAAGACTGAAAACAATAAAACATTATTTATCAAGAACATAAGATTTTAAAATGGATTTAAATCAGTATTTTATGGGAAAAATAATCCGCCAAACTCGCAAATTTTTGTTGAGTTTGGCAGATTATCGGGCGATAAGTCGCCAAACTCGTGATTTTTTGTTGAGTTTGGCGGGTTATCGGGAACAAAAAAGGATTACCACAAGCACACTTACTCTATTATTTGCGGCGCACCGTGTCCCGGACAAAAGAGATAACCCGAAAAACACTCTACAAGGTGGCTACGACATTGTTTAGCAAGGTTTGAATCGGAATCTACGCCCGTCATAAGAAATGGCGCAAGAATGTTAAACTCACGTTGCTGATCAGAAAAACCTTTGATATTCACATAGATATCGCCGCAGAAAAGAATTTTGAGTTGAGGACAAACAATTACAGATTCGCCACGAACGTGTCCGCCTGGACCTTCGTAAAAATCAAACTTATAACCACCAAACATCACATTACCAACATATTGCAAAAGTTCATCATTAGAATTTCGCGGCAAAAGAGCAATGCATTTTTCAAGCGGCGGCGGAGCATATTCCGAAATTATCCGGCTCAACTGACAATATGGCGCGTGCAACGGGTTTTGATAGCGAAACGGTGCATCTCCCTGAATATCAAGACAAAAATCCTCGTAAGAAGAATGGCTCATATAAATCCTATCAAACTCAGAAAGTATTCCGGCGTGGTCCATATCCGAATGAGTGAGGAAAGCGATTTTTGGAGTATTATGATAATTAACAAACAGATTTTCAAATAGTTTTATCATCTCATTGCGGTAACAGGCAAAACCACTATCCACAAAGAGCAAACTATCACCGCACTCCAAAACAAAAGTATTGCTACCGCACGGAGGCTCTATGGTATAGAGAGTTACGCCATCAGCAAGAGTGTTGCGACTAATTGTAGGGGTAAAACGTTCGCCCTTGTGTTCACGGACAAACTGTGCAAAACGGCGGATATAATCGAAAGTCTTGATTTGCGGCTTGTTATGCTCGTCGAGAATCTGCATCAGACTATTGGCAAGCACAAGCACCTCGTTGGTTTTGCTCTGCGACAAACCGAGTATCGAGCGCATCTTGTTGGCAAAAGTGATATAAAAAACAGTGCCGTCGAGCAAGCGGTCGGTAACTTCGTAATCAAGAATAATGATTTCACAAACTTTTGATATACTGTCTATTAGAGACTTAATTTCAGAAGTATCTTCAATAAAAAGTCCCAT
>JAGCYI010000050.1 GCA_017960885.1 Bacteroidales bacterium | reverse complement strand
CTTTTTCTTTTGCGTATAAATCTAAGGCATCCTTTATGGGATAAATAGTTATATCCTCAAATAATTCATCTAATTTTTGGTCTTTAAATTTTGCACCATCTTTCAATTTAGCGTATTCCTCGCCATATTTTAGTTCTGCAACAGTTATTTCACTTATGGCGCAGTTTTCTAAACCAATTGCTTTAACTTTTTGGTCAACTTTAAATTTATTTCTCAAAAAGCAAACACAGACATTAGTATCTAAAAGATATTTACTCATAGTTCCCACTCTTTTTGTTTAAAACGTCTTGACTTTTTTAAATCATCCAACATTTCATCAATGGGTGGAAAATTTTCATCGCTCCACATCCCGGCATAGTAATCGGCTGAATGTTTGGGCTTTTTGGACTTGGCCTGTTGCAATAGTTGCTCGGCTACGCAGATTTTGTCCTCGTTGCTCAAAACGCTCAGCATCATTATAATGCTGTTGATTGTTAAATTCGTCTCTTTCATCACGTCCAAATTTTTGTCAAATATACTCATTTTTTCAAAATTACCAAAAACATTTTGTATCTTTGCACTGATTTTTCCGGTATGTTTCCGGCAATAAATATTTAATACAATGGACAATACTTCAAGTAAAATTCCAGTAACAATTCTTACAGGATTTTTGGGCGCAGGCAAAACCACGCTCCTTAATAATATAGTGCGCAAATATAGCAACAAGCGTTTTGCGGTAATTGAAAACGAGTTTGGCGAGGTGGGTATCGACGGCGGACTTATCGTTGGCAATATCGACAATATGATTGAACTCTCTAACGGCTGTATCTGCTGCAACCTTAGCGAGGGTCTTGCCCAAACGCTAAACAACTTGCTTACTTCTAAATACACGTTTACCAACCTTTTGATCGAAACCACCGGCATTGCCGACCCCGCAGGCGTTATCGACAACTTTGTGGGTTACGAAGAAATGCAGCGTAAGTTTGTAATCGACAGCGTAATATGCCTTGCCGATGCTATGACCTACGAAGACAGCGCCGCCGAACAACCTGAGGTGCACCGTCAACTTGCCGTTGCCGACATTATTCTTTTGAACAAAATCGAAGACGTAACTCCCGAACAGGGCGAACGCGTCAAAAATCTTATCCGCACCGTTAACCCCACGGCAAAACTCTATTGCGTATCGCACGCCGACATATCTAACGTGGACATTATCAATACGTTTGCTTATTCTGCCGCCAATGTTGAAAAACTTGTGGTAGATTTTCGCAACGCCACACCTTTGAAATTTGAGGCAATGGACGCCGACTTTGGTTCGTTTGCTCAAAACCCCGCCAAGGCAAAGGCATTCCGCCACAGCATTGTAAGCGAGGGATTTACAATAGAAGGCAGTCTCGACGAACAAAAATTTGTTTATTGGATTCAAGGCGTTTTGCAATATAATGCGTCTAACGTGTTCCGTATCAAGGGAATACTAAGCATAGCGGGCAAACCCAAACGGTTGATTTTCCAAAGCGTTCGCAACTTTTTCCTTGTGGAAGACGGCGAAGAATGGCAACCCGGCGAACAACGTTTTACAAAACTTGTATTTATTGGTCGCAAACTCGACCGCAAAGCAATACAAAATTATCTCGAAAGTTTCAAAGTAAACTAAATAATTATGGCAGACATCGTATTTAAATCCGACAAAGAGGGTAAATTGCTCGAATTTATGTTTGAAAAACTTGCCGACCGCAGCCGTACCGACGTGCGCGAAATGCTCAAATCGGGTCGTGTGGTGGTTTCGGGCATTGGTACAACGGCTTTTGACTATGCTCTAAAACCCGGCGATGAGGTGCGTATTCTTCCTAAACAGAAACTCCCCAAGGGTAGTTTTTCAAACAAATACCTCAATATCCTCTACGAAGACAACGATGTTATTGTGGTAAACAAGCGCGAAGGTCTGCTATCTGTGGGCACCGACAAGGATAAGGAAAATACAGCCTATCACTTTATAAATCAGCACGTAAGGCGGCAGGGGAGGGGACTTCATATTTTTGTTGTCCACCGCTTAGACCGCAAAACCTCTGGCGTAATGATGTTTGCCAAAAGCCTCCGTGCCCGCGATATGCTCCGCAACGATTGGAACAATATGGTGGTAGAGCGCAGTTATTTCGCTGTGGTTGAAGGTATTCCGCCCAAGAAACGCGACACTATAAAATCGTATCTTACTGAGGATAAGATGCTTAAAATACACTCTTCGTGGATTAACAATGGCGGCGACTTTGCCGTTACCAACTACGAGGTGCTAAATTCCAACGAACAGTTTTCGCTTGTAAAACTCGACCTCGACACTGGCCGCAAAAATCAAATCCGCGTGCAAATGAGCGAGATAGGCTGTCCCGTTGCTGGCGATGCTAAGTATGGAGCCAAAACCGACCCCATCCACCGCGTCTGCCTCCACGCCGCCACCCTCGCATTCCGTCACCCTGCCACAGGCAAGATTATGAAGTTTGAAGTACCTGTTCCTGCGGGGTTTTATAAGGCGGTGAAGTAGGGGAGGAAAGCAATTTTTATCATCGCTCCACCCAATTTTCAACTTTAATATCTGGCATTAATTCAAAATGCTTGATATTATCGGTTACTACAATAAGGTTGTTAAATAACGCCTGACCTCCGATAAGCATATCAAATTCGTCTGCAATTCTACCTGCTTTGCGGAGTGTAGCCTTTATTTGTCCATAGCCATCCGCTTCGGAGGGAAGAGAAACCACCTCGAATCGGTTTAGTAACTTGTTAATTCTTTTTATCTCTTTGTCGAAGTATTCTTCTTTGATTGTTTTAGCGTAATATGCACCATAGTACAATTCTTGTAACGACACTACCGACATACAGCAATGCCTTGTTCCTTCTTTGATTATGTGTTCCACCACAGAATCATTGCCGTTTAGAAACTCTATCAAAATGTTGGTGTCTAATAGGTACTTTTTATTCTCCATAGCAAGGCAGTTTTATATCACGACCGCCAAAATTATGGCTTTCACGAATAATTTTTTTCATTTCGTTTGCTGGTAATGCACCGTCGTACCTTAGCGCCAACAATTCTTTAATATATACCTCGTCGGATGTTTCGTTTTTATCTTCGTTTTCATCATTCTGCAAGGTATCTACTATGTATGCCAATACTGCCAACTTCTGCTCGCGATTCATATTTCGCATAAGTTTTAGGTATGGAGCCATAGGAGTGTTGTCAAGTTTTGTTCTTAATGCTGCTGTCATAATGCTGTTGTTGTTTGTTTTCTCTCCGCAAATATAATCAATCTTTTTTAAAACACCTGCACTTTATTAGTCAATTCGCTGCGATTTTGTTGAAACATATTCCCCACACTTTCAGTATAAACAATCAGTACTAACATAAAACTTTTTT
>JAGCYI010000049.1 GCA_017960885.1 Bacteroidales bacterium | reverse complement strand
CGGGAAACCTGATTTTACACTCTCCCGTAGCGACGCTTATATCGGCGTTTTAATTGACGATTTGGTAACAAAAGGAGTTGACGAACCATACAGAATGTTCACTTCTCGTTCCGAATTCCGCATACTTCTTCGTCAGGATAATGCCGACGAACGTCTTACTGAGAAGTCGCACGAAATAGGTTTGGCTTCAAATCATCGTTACGAAACATATAAAAATAAACAAAAACACGTTGAAGAGATTCTTCAATTCTGTGAAACTTATTCGTGCAGTATGAATAAGATAAATCCTTATATCGAGAGTAAAGGAGGTAAACCTATGACTCAGGGAAATAAATTGGCAAACATTGTTTTGCGTCCCGAAGTTTCTTTAAGCGAGTTGACGGATGTCTTTCCATTCCTCTCAAAATATTCAAAAATAGAACTTGAATCTGCTGAAATAAAACTTAAATATCAAGGTTACATCGATCGAGAAAACAATTTGGCTGACAAGTTGTTACGTCTCGATTACGTTACAATTCCTGATGGTTTTGACTTCTCAAAATTCAAGAGTATTTCAACCGAGGCTCGCCAAAAATTGCAACGCATACAACCTACCTCAATAGGGCAGGCGTCGCGCATTCCAGGAGTAAGTCCTGCGGATATTAACACCATTTTAGTGGCTTTGGGAAGATAATGTTTCACGTGAAATTATCACAATTTTATGGAAGAACATTCGTTGGAATACAAAGTAAAGTCCTTGCCGTTGAGTCCTGGTGTTTATAATTTTTTGGACAAGGATGGCAAGGTTATTTATGTCGGTAAGGCAAAGAATCTTCGCAATCGCGTGTCTTCCTATTTTCGCGAAAAGAATCAAGTGGGCAAAACTGCAATACTTGTTAAGCATATTCACGACCTTTTGCATATCGTTGTTGATACCGAACAGGATGCTCTTTTGCTCGAAAATAAGTTGATCAAAAAGTTTCAGCCACGATATAATATTTTACTCAAAGACGATAAAACATATCCTTGGATTTGCATTAGCAATGAGGATTTTCCACAAATATTTTTCACTCGTAGAAAAGTTGATGATGGTTCGCTATATTTTGGTCCATACACTTCGGTGAATGCTATGAAGAATGTTTTGGATATGTTTCGTCGTGCGTTTAAACTTCGCACTTGCAAAACCAATATTTTGCTCGAAAATGTTGAAAAAGGCAAATACGATGTCTGCCTCGATTATCATATCAAAAACTGTTGCGCACCCTGTATCGGCGATGTTTCTAAGGAAACTTACTCAGGATATATAGATCAAATTAAAAAAATTCTCAACGGCAAGACCTACGAAGTTATCAATAATTTGAAAAAGCAAATGGCAGACCTTGCCGCTCAATTGCGTTTTGAAGAGGCACAGGAGATAAAAGAGCGTTATGATGTTTTGATTTCTTATCACGCCAAAAATATTATTTCGCTCGATTTGCCGCAGACTGTTGAAGTTTATTCTATGGTAAAGGACGGTGCTGGCGAATATCTCTACGTCAATTTTATGAAATTATCCAATGGATTTATTATACGCTCTGTTACACGAGAGTTTAAAATTCGTATGGACGACGATGATAAAGATATATTTGCTACTGCTGTTACAGATTTTCATTTCTCTGAATTGAATATCGGAAACAACGCAGTAGAAATTATTCTTCCATTCGAACTTGACTTTGAACTAAGTAATGTTAAAATAACAATTCCTAAATTAGGCGATAAGAAAACCGTTTTAGAATGGTCTGTAAACAATTGTCGCAAGTATATGGACGAACAGCAGCGCCAACGTTCGCTTGTAGACCCTGACGCGAATGTGCGCAATATTATGCGTACTATGATGAACGACTTGCAGTTAGACGAAGAACCTCGGCATATTGAGTGCTTCGATAACTCTAACATTCAAGGCACTTTGCCTGTATCGTCGTGCGTGGTGTTTAAGGATGGAAAACCCTCGAAAAAAGACTACCGACTTTTCAATGTAAAAACCGTGGTGGGAGCCGACGACTTTGCAACGATGAGAGAGGTGATTTTTCGGCGTTACAAGCGACTTTATGCCGAAGGTGATGCTTTACCTCAGTTGATAGTAATAGACGGCGGAAAAGGCCAATTACGGTGCGCATACGAAACTTTGTGCGAACTCCACTTAGAGGATAGGATTCCTGTAATCGGCATTGCTAAGCGATTAGAGGAGATTTTTTACCCGAATGACCCAATTCCACTATATCTGGATAAAAAATCCGTTACGCTTAAAATTATACAGCATTTACGCGATGAAGCGCATCGTTTCGGAATCACTTTTCACCGAAACAAAAGATCGAAGGCGATGATTCATTCGGTTCTTCAAGATATCCCCGGCATCGGCGATGTTTCGCTTCAAAAATTGATAAAAAAATTTGGTTCGGTAGACAAAATTTCGGATGCGTCGGTTGCGGAGTTGTCCGAAGTGTTAGATTTGAAAAAATCGCAGGCTGTCTTCGCATTTTTTCACAGTTCGTCGGCAGAAGGCGAAATTTTATATTGATAAATAAGTTGCTCAATATTAGATTTTTACAACCTTTATTTAAAGATTTATATCCAATATCCTTTCCACGGATTTTTCTTTCCTTTACATCGGTACGGCTCATTCAAAGGATTTTGAGTTATTGGGCAGATAAAATTTCTTTTAGTTTAGAAATTAAAAGGGGGTTGCGACCCCAAAAAAAAAGACCGACTAACACAGCCGGTCTTACTACTCAAAAATCAAACGTACAAGGAAAAACAAAAAATTATATCTTAGTTGAAGACAACAGAATATCCAATTTTCTTGAACGGAACCTGAATAAGTTCAGAATATTCGTTGCCTGTCTGTTCCATATCTTCATCGTCGTCGGGGTAATACCAATTGATTACCACGTTGTTGCCTTCTTTGTAAAGGGCTTCTAATTTGTTGAATATTTCAAGAAGTATCTTAGAAGACGCTGTATTGAAATATTCGAGTTTAAGGTTTACCTCAGTGCTTTCGCAGGGAGTTAGTTTATATTCGTCCAACCAATCCATTACAGGTTGATAAAACGCTGTAACGTCTGATGGGAAAGATTTTCCAGAAAATTCCATCACGCCTGTGTTTGGATTGAGGTCGATTGATGGAGTGTCTAATGCCGCTTCTATTTGGTAGTGTGTCATATTTGTCTTTTCTTAATTTTTTGTTTTGTTGTATGTACATTTGACAAAATGCAAATCTTATGCCAAAGTTCTAATTGTTTTTATTTTTTTTCTATTTTTAATTTACATTTCTTGGTTAATTGAACATACAATATTGTCGGTTTGGTAATCGTCGTTGTTGAGGCAGAAGCGGATGCTGATGTCTTTTTCATCGGCGTGTTGCGGCAGCGCGTAGTAATAAACTACTGTGGCGCGGCGAGTGTGATTATTGAACTCAAATGTAGTTTTTGAATCGAGATTGGCACCATCTATGTTAGGTATTGCTACAAAGTCCTTGATTTGCGAAGGCGAATACAAGTTGATTGTGTAGCATAAAAGTTTGCCGCTATACGATTCAATTACATTCACGTCTTTAATAGTTATCGCCGCATTGTCGAACGATAAAACGCCTCCAATTTTGAGGGCTGAGCCCAACAAAATAATTGATACGATGATTAACCAATTTGCTTTCATTGTAAAGTATACTGTTATATAAACTTTATCTTTCACGGTACAAATGTACGAAAATTTTTATATAAAGTTACACTTTAATGAAAAATTTTTATTTTTTTTTGTTTTTTGCTATTTTTTTTGACATATAGGCAAGTGCCTTATTATCAATTTGTTAAATTTATTTAACTAAATTTTTCCCTTTATTTTAATGCAAAAATCATTCCAACAATTTTATTTTCATTTCTTGTTGAGAGTTTTTTTATAGAGAATTGCATCTTTTAACACTTGGTTTGCGGCGGTAATATAGGGGTCGTTTTGCAGGGTATAGCGAATTTCCCCTTGTTCGTAGTAGTAACGACGTATAATTTCATATTCAAGTGCTTTTTTAATTTGGCTATCGTATTTATTTGTCTCAGAGATTTTTATCTGTTGGATAACTTCTTTCAAAGCATCAATTCTCTTTTTGATTTCGGGCGATGAGAAGTCGTTGGCAGCGGTTTTTTCCAAAATTGCGATTTCCTGGTCGGTGATGGTGTGATAATTGGTAAGATTTGCGCCCGCAGACTTTTTCAGTTCATCGATTTCGGCTTGTGAAACGGCAAATTTTTCGGGTTCGGCTATTGTGGCGTTCTTAATGCGATATTTGGTGGCATAATCAAAGATAATGTTTTTATCTATCAGATTTTCAACCAAATAACTTAAAGTGTCGGTTGCCACAGTAATATCTGGCATAATTCCACCGGCATCTTTTACAGGACGTCCGTTTGCAGTCTTAAATGTGCGAATCAAGGAATCCGGAATACTTTCTGCGCGTCCTTGTCTGTTTTTGTGCGAATAGTCGAGTTTCTGTATGCAGCGGCCGCTTGGAATGTAATATTTGGCGGTCGTGATTTTGCATTTGGCGTTGTAAACAAGGTCTTTGGTGGTTTGAACAAGTCCTTTACCGAAGGTTTTTTCGCCAATTACCACGGCGCGGTCGAGGTCTTGTAATGCTCCCGAAACAATTTCGGCTGCCGATGCAGATTTGCCGTTAACTAACACTACGATAGGTATTTGCGTATCTACAGGATTGTTTTCGGCGCGGAAAGTTTTATTCCACTCTTGCACGCGTCCTCGCATGGCCACTATGTTTTTGCCTTTATCTACAAAAAGGTTGACTATGTTTACAGCCTCTATTAAAAGTCCGCCGGGATTGTAGCGAAGGTCTATTATAAGGTTGTTGATTTTTTTCTCGTTTTTAAGTTTCAGCAGAGCATCTTTAAATTCGGCGGAGCAGTTTTCGGTGAATCCTGAGAGGTTGATATAGCCTGTGGTGCCGTTGATTACGCCGTAGTAGGGGATGCTTTTTTGCTTGATAATCTCGCGGCGGATTTCTTTTGTAATTTTTTCGCCCTGACGCTCTATTTGGAATTTTACCACGCTGCCGGGTTCGCCTTTGAGCATAAGGTCAATTTCGTCGTTGGTTTTGCCTGCGAGTGTGCGATTGTCGGCTGTGGTAATAACGTCGCCTATGTATAGACCGTTTTTGTGTGCGGGAGAACCCTCAATAATTTCGGCGATTATAGCCTTGCCGTTTACCATCTCTATTTCGATACCTGTGCCCGCGTAATCGCCTGAGTTCATAAACATTACATCTTCTACGAGCGATTCGGGATAGTAAACTGTGTATGGGTCGAGGTTTTCGAGCATTTTGTCCATAGCGGTTTTTATAAGATCGCCGCTTGATGTTTCGTCTACATATAAGATTCTCAGGTTTTTAACGAGGGTGTGGAAAATTTCGAGATTTTTGATAAGTTCAAAGTCGTCGCCATCGTCGAGCACCTTGAAACTCGAAAAACCCAATACAGCCGCACCCAATGTTGCGGCAATGGTTAGCCGTAATGTTGGTTTCTTCATAATGATATGTATTTTAATGGTTTATTCTTCGTCGTCTTCGTCCCAAGCGCTAATTTGTACGCTTGCGAGACCTTCGTTGTCGAAAATTGCCACGAGGTTGAGGTCGTCGAAGTAGAGGTATTTTTCGTTTGTTTCGGTATCTGTTTCGGTTTCTGGTTTTTCGGCTTTGAGGGTTTTGGCGTATTTGATAAGAGCGTCCTCAGGGTCGCCGAATTGGATTTTGTTGTCGATAGAGTAGTCGGGATTTGATGTAAGGATAGAAGATAGGCGGAAAGTGTCGTCGTCTTCGTCGGGTTCCAACACAAAATCTGTCATAATGCCGTCGTAGAACATTGTCAGCGTGTTAGACTCCTTGTCGTTTTCGGTTTCGTCGGGTGCGCCGAAAATTTCTGTAATCTCTTCCTCGGTGGCTCCAAACTGCAACGGTCCGAGTCCCTGTCCGATAATTATGTTTAATTTAGTCTCCATAATAATATATGTGTTAATGAAATACTGTTTTCAAAACTTCGAGACTCTTAACCGCGGCGATATTCTCAAAGCGGTAGCGGTAATAGTCGATAATTTTTTCAAGGAGGAAACTTCGGTCGCTGCCGCTGAGCGGGATAACGTCGCACGGAATGTAGTCGTAGTCGAGAATCCGGCTGAAAATTTCGCTGTAAGGCGGATGGATAGCCTGCCTTGCCGAGGAGATGTTGGCGGTGAACTTGGCGTTGGCAATGTCGAAACACGGACGCAGTTCGGAATAGCGGTTGGCAGGGTAGAAGCCTAAGTATTTGGTAATCTGCAAGAGAAATTTCAGGTGGAAATTCTTGCCGTTTACCTCGTTTTGGTCGAAAAGTTTGAGACTTGAGGTTATGTAGTCGTATAGTTCCTCGTTTTTTTCTGAAAAAGTAAGCACCTTAGCCAAAATCTCTGTAATGAACATTGCAGTAGTGGTTTTGGTGGTGCTGAACGGAATCGACGTGTATGTGTACGACGGGGCTATCTTAGAGGCCTGTTTGATCTCTGCCTCGGGTGCGGAATTGTACTCTATCTCGTTGATAAACAGCGGTTGACAATAGGGTAGGGGAGATGCTTTTCGGTTTTGAGGAATTCTTATAGCAAACGCAGCCCTGCCAAGTTCGCGAGTATAAGTGTTGACAATCAATTTGTTGTCGCTATACTTGGTGCAATTTAGTGTTATGGCTCGGGCGGTTTGTTTCATTATTCTTTGGTGTAAAGAAGTGTTATGTCAGAAACATCCACGTGCTTGCTTTTGGTGTCGTCGCGTTGGTCTAACACCCATCCGCGGATCTGTTTAAGTCCTTTGGCGTTGTTAGTCTTTATCATTGCGCTGAAACGATGTTTTTTGCCGTCTTTTTTGAAACCTCGGGTTTGAATAAAGTCGTTTGTTCCATCGTCGTAGTCGGCAATAATGCAGAGCCTTGGGTCAACGGTGCCATCATCTTCGTAATATATGAAATCTGCTGATATTGTGTAGATGCCGTGTTCATTAGTAGGTATTTCGTAAGCAACAGGGTTTGTTATACCGTCTTTAGGTACATTCCAATAAGAGCGCTCATTCCACAAGTCATTATCTGCCTTTACGCGGTTTTTCTCGTCGCGTTCGCGCTGCCTATCATCATCTACGTTAACTACCTTCACAACTTTTTCGTAGAGAATTTTATAGCGCTCAGGGTGCTGTGTGTACCACTCGATAGTTTCGAGAAACTCAGCCTTGGTAACGCCGGTCTCTTTGAAAATGTAGTTGTAGTACGACGCGCTGTCGCCTTTGAGTGTGGCGTCGCTATATCCTGTTACGAACATAATGGCGTCGGCTTCGTGCATTTTGATGATAACCTCCACCGCCTTGCTTTCGCTGATGGGTGGTTCGTTGCCGCAAGACGACAGTGCGAGTGCGAATGCCGCCGCTATGGTCTTTATCGTGGTTTTGTTCATTTCGTTTGGTTTGATTATTCGCTGCAAAGGTAATAGAAATTTTGCATATTATTTTTATTTTTGCACTTCAAAAAAAATCATTTAGAGATGGCGAACATATTTTCAGGAAAATTTGATACTAGGCAAAAAAGGGCGATCGGCGAAATCCGTTCCGCCTTTGAAAAAACGTGCGAAGAGTATCAAATAATTTCCAAAGGTGATAGGTTCGCAGTAGGAAT
This sequence comes from Bacteroidales bacterium, assembly GCA_017960885.1. Classification (GTDB taxonomy): domain Bacteria; phylum Bacteroidota; class Bacteroidia; order Bacteroidales; family UBA3824; genus UBA3824. Next base: position 494 of record JAGCYI010000049.1, on the reverse strand, counting down.
TTCGGGTGGAAAGGATAGTTTGACCCTTCTTCATCTGCTGGCTTTCAAGCGGTTAGTGTTGAAAACAGATTTTTCGCTCACTGCCGTTTATGTTCACGTAAAAAATGCCGCGTATAATTTATATTTCGACCTAGTTCAACGCTTTTGCGACGACCTTGAAACTCCGCTCGTTGTAAAGAATGTTGTACTCGAAGATCTTCGCAATGCCGAAAACCGTTGCTTTATTTGCAGCCGTGTTCGTCGAAAAATTCTCTTTGATTATACCAAGGAGGAAGGGTTTAATAAACTTGCTCTTGGGCACAATATGGACGATGCTGTGGAGACGTTGATGATGAATATGGTTTATCACGGAAAATTTTGCAGTATTCCGCCCAAGATGACTTTTTTTGATGGACGATTGGATGTGGTGCGTCCGCTGATTAAGATTAGCAAAGATCAGACGAGGCTCTATGCCGACCTCTATGGATTTCCGAAAATTAAGTCGGAATGTGGAT
>JAGCYI010000048.1 GCA_017960885.1 Bacteroidales bacterium | reverse complement strand
TATAGACAAAGGTCGTTCAAAACAAAAAGAAACTGAGATTGTTGAAGTTGAGAAAATAATTGAAAAAGAGAAAATTATACAAGTTGAATCATCTGACAAAAATACAGGAAAGGCATACCTAATTCTAAAAATCTCAGAACCAAATGCTGATATCAAAGTTGATTACACTACTTACAAAGCCAATGACAAAGAGTTCGTTATTAATCTGACATACGGACATCACTATGTCAGCGTGTCAAAACCGACTTTTGGAACTGTCTCATTTTCAGTAAATCTTACAGGAGAACCGATAGAGAGACATATCACACTCAAATCAGCAACGGTTGAAATGAAGGTAGACAAGGAATATGACGCCAACCTATTTGTTGACGGCGTAAATTATGGAAAAAGCAATAATTCAATTTCGGTTTCGGCCGACCAAAGACATACTATCAGAATAGAAAAAAACGGACATACAAAATCCAAGACAGTAAAGGCTTATCAAAAGGATTTTACAGTGGTAATGCCGCGATTTTCTGACTCTCAGGTAGCGCAAAGTAATTGGTTTTTAGGTTGTACATTTTCACCTACTCTTATGTCGGGTGGCATATCGGTTGGAAAATGCAAAAGAATAGGATTTATTCTTAACGGCGGTTTTTCAAAACTTGCTTTTACAAATTGGCAAAACAGAAACACTGAAACAGGCAATCTTTTAGACACATTCAGAATCAGCAATTTGCATTCAACATCTGAATTAGGTAACGATCCATTATCAGAAACTAACGACAAAGGCTTATACCGCTCATACATCAGATTCGGACCAATGTTCCGAATCTTCGACTTTATGTATATGTATGCGGCTGCGGGCTGCGGTACATACGCCGAAGTCAAATCATACGACGGCAATCTATACGCCCCTACAATTCACAACGGATTTGAAGGAGAAGCGGGTGTAATGGTAAAAATCAAGCGTTTTGCACTGTCGTTTGGCTACACACAAAACATTGACAGAGATAATCAGTTTTCAGATTATCATCTCGGAATGTATTATTGGATGAAAGTCTTGCAAAAACGGAGTAACCCACAACATCGATTTATTGTAGGTTATAGATATTCTCCAAGTGCACCTTATGGTATGTCGTTGGGCGTTGCTTTTGGTTATTATGAGAAGTGGGGATTGATTATTAACGGTGGATTTTCAAATTATTCAATGTATGTTTGGCGCAGTAGAAACGAAGAAAGGTTTTATGAACCGGAAGGTTTTTGGATGGAAGAGATAAACACAATCTCATTAGCAAAACAAAAAGAATTTGATAATATAATAGACAAAGGAGTCTTCCGCTCATATTATCATATCGGACCTTTTATTAGACTTAACGATATTTTTGCTTATTACGTGACATTAGGATATGGAAATTATGCTCATATTTTAAAAATTCCCGGATACTATCACGATACCGACCTTCACGATAATGTAGATTTATATGCCACCAAACTACATAACGGCGTTGACGGCGAGATTGGAATTATGCTAAAATTTGGACGAATTGGTTTTACGCTTGGTTATCAGCATAATATAGGTAAATATAATCTATTTCAAGATATCAATGCAGGTATACAAATATGGTTAGGTCGATAGGAGGATTTAAAAAAGTGGAGAAAAATGTTTTTTACAAATTACTCATTATAGCCGATACAAGCGACGAGTCCAAGATTTCAAAAGCGAAACATTTTTTTCCTAAATCTTTGAGTGAAGCGCCAATATGGTAAAGTACGGAATTGTCGATGATTAAAAAACGATCGTGCATAGCGGAGGTGTGTCTTAGGGTTAATGTTGGATATTGTGAGTTGAATGTCTGAACGTCTTGTGCGGTGAGGCGAGTGTTTGGGTGCGTATAGATAGTAACATTTACATTTGGCTGTTTTTTGGAAAGCCTTTGGAGTACGCTCAAATCTACATAATTGTCTATCAATACAATATCGTGTGTCGCTGCTTGCAAAAAACTCTCGAACTTGGCGTATGCGTCAAAAATCTGTCCCTGAAAAAATATTCCTTGTGTGTCGTCAATGGCGTATTTGTCCATACGGTCAAAAAGTTCGTCGATGCGACGGTTAGTTTCGTTGAGTTGGATGTCAGTTTCTATTTGATGTTGACGTACGGATTTGAGTTCTGCAAAAACTTGGGCATTGTTTTGCAAAAAATGACGCATTGCGACGAAGGCCTTCATTATCAATATGCTCGCCTTAACCGCAGTTTCGCTTTTGAGAACGGCGGAAAGCATAGCAACTCCTTGTTCTGTAAAAACATACGAACGATATTTGGTGTGCTTTCCCCTCAAACTATAATCAATAGGCTGTTCAATAGGATTCTTTAAGGTCGCAAATTGCGACCTTAAAGAACCTTGCTCATTATCTGTAAGTTGAAAATAAAACTCATCAGGAAAGCGTTCTTTGTTGCGTCTGACTTGTTCATTAAGGCGCTTTGTCTCCACTCCGTACAACTCCGCCAAATCACGGTCGAGCATCACTTGCTGTCCCCTGATAATAAGGATTTTGTTTTCGATATTTATGGTCTGCAACGAGTTGTCCGGCATTTTATTTATATTATTTATGACAAAGGTAAAGATTTTTTTGGAAAGGAAAAGAGTAGTGTAAAATTATTTTTAAAAACTAAAAACAGACAGTTTGTCAATTTCCACCAAATGTTTTTGCACGATTTTGTCAATTTCCACCAAATGTTTTTACTCAAAACTGTCAATTTCCACCAAATGTTAGCCCTTTACCACACCTTCAACATCTTCACCCCACTTCCTTCCACGCAGTGCCTCATCAGGTTGATCCAACTTTGGCAGTGGTCGAGGATGATGGAGTCGGAGGAGATGACGTTGGATTTTTGCCACAGGGTGCGGTCTACGGAGCGGAGAATTTGGATGTCTAAACCGAAGGGATAGGTTTCGGCAACCTCGGCGATGAGAGTTTTGAGGCGTCCTGAGTTGGAGACAGGCTCGTCTAAGAGGATGTTGACAGTTGCCACGTTCATAGATTTCAACGTGTCGAAAAGTATGCGGAGAGCCTCTTCGGTTTCGGTGATTATGCGGTATGTGCCACGAAGGGCGGCAAGGTCGCGGATAGTGCCGTCCATACAGTCAAAAAGCATTGAATTACTGATCATTACCTCCAACGAGATTATCATATTAAAGCCGTCGATCCAAACCTCCTCGCAGCTGACGGTGGTTTTCTCCTTTGATTTTCGGATGTTGAGTTGCTCGTTGGTGGCTATGCTGCGGACAACTGCCACACGCTGACGTTCCGAAAGAGCAAAATGGTTTCCCACAAAGGTAGAAGCCATTTGCAGGTCGTAGCCCTCGTTGATTAGATAACATACGTGGCGCGAAGCCGTCCGCATTTTTTCCACCGCCTCGGGCGAAAAACTCTCTCCGTCAGTTGGTAAATATCCTCGTTTAGCGTGCATAAAAAAATAACAAAAAATCTTTGTGTGGGAAGCAAGATTCGAACTCGCGTCTCAACTCTACACAAGAAGTGTTCTAACCGCTATACTATTCCCACAATTATATAACAAAATATGAGCGGGAAACAAGATTCGAACTCGTG
>JAGCYI010000047.1 GCA_017960885.1 Bacteroidales bacterium | reverse complement strand
CGTGCCGGTAACCGGGCTTGCCAACAAAGTCACCGGCAAACAGATAAAGTACACCTGGAACGCCGACCGCAACCACACCAAATACTACGTGGAGTATTACGACTACAAGCGCGACACCATCATATCGTCGTCGCAGCAGGACAACACCGTCACCCTCACCGCTCCCGAATACGACTACCGGATAAAGTTCCGCGTAAGGGCTGAATGTTACAACGACCCCGCCCGCGTATCGGAATACACCCCTTGGAGCGAAGCCTACGTTCAGCCCGAGAAAAAAAATCGACTTCGAGTGCGGCAAGCAGTTCCCCGACCGCGAGATAGCCAACCAAGAACTCAAGACCACCTTTTTTGAAGGCGAGATAGTAGAGTCGAAAAACGGCGACAGCCGCTACGAGATAATCAAAGCCACCGCCAGACCCGACGGAAGCCTCGACGGCAAGTTCTACGCCATAATGGACTGCTGGAGCGGAGCAAAAATACTCTGTGATTTTTGGGACACCAAAATCAACACCGACAACATAATCCTCACCACCCGCTACCGCAGCGAAGACATCCCCGGCTTTGTAGCCGACCCCGAGGAGATAAAGAAATACGCGCACGAGTTGGTCAACAACGCTCATATGGCTGCCACCGACAACAAAATCCGCGACACAATATTGATTAATCAAAATTTTGACTACCTTTACGCCGAAAAAAGTATAATTAATTGGTGTAAGAGAATACAAATGTGCGGATATCAATATTGATTAATCTGATATGAAAATAACGAACCTTATATATAAAATTTTTGTCGTAACGTTCCTCCTTGCTTGTATTATGTACTATGTGAATATTTGTGGTGCATATGAATATGTTGTTTATTATTTAGGAATAGGGACAATGATAATTTTGAGTTTGTTGTATAGTCTAGTTCAACATAATATTAAAAAGGTATTTAAATATATTATTGTATCTGTTGTTTTTTTTATGATTTGCCGTGCTATAATGAAACAATATATTTATCCTTACAATGGTGTATCAATCATCCGTTTAGCCAAAATAGAAAGCGTTCTTCGGGGAGAAAGTAATAAACAAGGATTATCGAAAGTGAAATATAAGGATTATGATTCTTCTCGTACAGTAAAAATCTATAATTTAACAAAGAAATCTGTCGGTACAAATATTTATGTTATCCACCCCTTGGAATGTAGTTCTCCTGTTTTTAAAGAGTATAAGGATACTGTAAACTATCCACTAATTCACGACTTCGCATTTCTTGATAATAAAGATTTCTACACCTACCACGATTTTTCTTTAATCAAACCTGATTTGGTATATTATCAAGTAGGTTATAATATACTCTACTATGCTGTCTGCAACACACCGTCCATCGCCGACAGCACAGCGTTGCTGTCATTTACAGATGTCCTTGGTAAAAACCAAACAGTTAAATACAGCGTAAAAGGCTATTCCACCATCCCCGACATCTTCCTCGTCTACCGCAACATCAACGAAAAAATAGACACCCAATGGCACGTCTGCGCCCCCGAGGTCAACACCCCCGAGAACCGCGCCAAAATCTCCGACTACGGCTACATATTCCATTACGACGTTTATAGCAAACAAGAAATAGAATCTCAATGCCCACGAATCAGAGACTACGTGGAGCAATATAAGAAGCGGAATCAATAAACACGAGAGAAGCAAATTCGCTTGAATTCCTATCCATTCGCTTTAATTTTTGTTTAAAAGAAAAGAGACTCCGCCGCCCGGCGGGGGCGTCCCCCAAAAATAGCCATTCGTGTTTTTTTGGTAATATCCAATTTAATCGCTATATTTGCGGAAACAAACACGCAGTGCCTATGTCAAAATATCTCAACCCGTAAGTAGACATTAAAGTGGTGCATCTCAACCCAGAGAACGTTCCCGACAATCAGGCAAAAAAGTATCCGATAGTAGATGTCCGCTGTACCGGCATAAAGAACCTGTCACTGGGGACGGTTAAACCATATAATTCTTGTTATTAATTTTGAAATATGAAATGTAAAACAATAGTTATAACTTCGATACTAATAATCATTTTTGGCTTTATGGCGTATGTTATTTATTGGTATCAGAACAAAGTGCAAGAACTCACTGAAAAGAACGATGATTTAAGAATTGAGTTGTGGGCTACAAACGGAATTGCAGGAGTTAATTTTGAGTTAGAATTATACAAAGGTTTGATAGATACATTGACAACTCAGATAAGCAAATCCATTACAAAAAATCAGTTCTTATCTTTTTTTACATTAGATACTGTATGCTTTCTTGAACCAGTAGATAGTTGTTCTATCACTTATCCAGAATTTAAAGAGATATATCAAGAACACTGTTTAACGCATCATTCAAAAACATACAACACTATTTACAAAGTAATTGGCTTGCCAATTTATTATCTGTTTAATGATGATGAGTTTGTGGGCGAAATTGGTGGTTATCACAAAGTGGGAGAGGCTGATTTACGGTTTTATGTTAAGCATCGTCAAGTTCATTTTACACGTTGTGATTTAGTTGAATAAACATAAAAATTCGCTTGTATTCGTTTTCATTCGTTTGAATTTTTGTTTTAAAAAAAGAAATCCCGCCGCCCGGCGGGATTGTCCCAAAAATCCCATTCTTGTTTCTTGAAAAATCCCTACCTTTGCGGCAAAGATTATTGATATGATTCAGACCGAACT
>JAGCYI010000046.1 GCA_017960885.1 Bacteroidales bacterium | reverse complement strand
TGTGATTTACGTACACAAACCTATGCTGCCATCGGCACTCAATATGGTGGTATTGCTACCATACGCGATGGTGTGTTATTTTATTTCTATGGCGTACCCTAAACCGCAGAATCCCAAGGAGAAAATAAAATATTATATTCATTTCCTATCTTGGATGGGATTGTCGATATCTACGGTAGGTATTTATTTCACAATTCAACACTTGCCGGGTGGACGTGTGATGCTAATTGTTGGATTATTAACAGATTCTATTCCGTTGATTTACAACCTTGTAAATATCAGCAAAGACAAAGATGAAAAACAAGAATACACGGCTCAGTCGCAACCCACCCCTCCCCCATTTAATCCACAAGACAGTCAGTCCACCACCAATGGAACTGTGGGTTACAAATCCACTAACACATTTTTAAACAAATTGTTAGGCAATGTAAAATACAATCACACCGAAATGCTCCTCCGCCTTGGCATAGCCATATTGATAATTGTAAAACTATTGTTCTTCACCGAAGGCTTAACGGAGATACCACAGGATATGGAGTATTAGAGGATTTTAACTCGCCAAAACTATGGTAGAGAGTATAGATTTGGCGAGTTATGCGGCGATAACTCGCCAAATCTATAAAAAAAAGTGAGATTTGGCGAGTTATTTTTTGATAATTCGCCAAATCTTTCTATATTTGCCGAAAGAAAAACATATCCATTGCAGTATGAAAATCATCGGTAGAAAAGAACAAATAACTGAATTATTGAGTTTTACAAAATCAGAACAATCAGAATTTGTTGCGATATACGGCAGAAGGCGTGTCGGAAAAACATACCTTATAAAAAAACTGTTTGAGAAACAAATGACGTTTAGTTTTACGGCATTGGCTAACGGCACAAATTTACAACAACTTGCGAGTTTTCAGATAGTTATGCAAGAATTTACCGGTCATCAGCAAGCAATGCCAAACAATTGGTTGTGGGCGTTTAAACAGTTGAAAGACTATTTATTGACATTAAAAACCGACAAAAAGATTATCTTTTTTGACGAACTTCCGTATTTAGACACGCCTAAATCTGATTTTATGGCGGCATTAGAACAGTTTTGGAATAGTTGGGCAGCATTTCGTAGCGATATTTTGCTTATTGTATGCGGCTCGTCAACATCTTGGATAATCAACAAACTCATCAACAACAAGGGCGGCTTGCACAATCGTATCACCAAGGTAATCAAATTGTTGCCGTTTACTCTCGGCGAATGTGAAGAATATCTCCTAAGCAAGGGTATCGAATGGATGCGCTACGATATAACAATCGCATATATGGTGCTTGGCGGCATTCCGTATTATTGGAGTCTATTGAAAAAGGGCAAATCTGTTGCACAAAATATTGATTATCTGTTTTTTGGAACAACAAGTCCCTTGGTAGACGAGTTTAATAAACTTTACTCGTCACTATTTCGCTACCACGAAAAATATGTCGAAGTAATCCGTCTTTTGAGTAGCCGGAAATCAGGGTTTGAACGCGATGAAATCATCAAGCGGCTCAATATCAACAGTGGCGGCGGACTGTCTAAAATTCTCTCAGAATTAGAACTATGCGGTTTCATCGGCAAAGTATGTCCGCCAAACAGCAAGGGAAAAAATGCAAATTACATTCTTACAGACTTTTATTCGCAATTCTATCTTGATTTTCTTGACGGAGAAACAAAAGTCCGCCGCAATTGGTGGTCGCGAATGCAAGGCACTTCAAAACTTAACGTATGGGCAGGATTCACTTTTGAACAACTGTGCTTTTACCACAGCCGTCAATTACTTAAAGCCCTTGAAATCGGCGGCATTGAAACCAATGTTTTCCCGCTCAAAATGCCTGAGGCGCAAATCGACATCGTAATAGAACGCGGCGACCGTGCCGTCAACATCTGCGAAGTGAAATTTTGCGACAATGAATACACTATCGACAAGGATTATTCCAACTCTCTCCGCCGCAAAAAATCATCGTACAAAGCATTATACGGTCAAAACAAGACTATTTTTCTTACGATGATTACCACATTCGGCGTCAAAGAAAATATGTATTCCGCTATGGCTGACAATCAGATAACATTAGAGAATCTATTTGAAAAATAGACTTTTTAGAAAAAAATGGCCGATAAATCCCCTTTTATCACAAAAAATGGCCGATAAATCCTTTTGTCCCCCAAAAATGGCCGATAAATATTGTAACAAAACAAGAAAACCAATCAGACCGTTGATAAATTCCATTATCAAATTTCCCCCCATTTTTCTACCTTTGCCAAAAATTAAAACAATATACCAATGAAAGAGATTTATTTTGCAGGGGGATGCTTTTGGGGTACCGAGCATTTTTTTAAACAGGTGGAGGGCGTGGTGGATACCGAAACAGGTTTTGCCAACGGAAACACAGTAAACCCCACATACAAAGAGGTTTACACCGATACCACAGGATTTGCCGAAACGGTGAAGGTGGTTTACAACGAAGAGGTTGTAGGGCTCAATTTCTTGCTCGAAATGTTTTTCTACGCTATCGACCCAACGATTCTAAACCGTCAGGGGCACGATGAGGGAACTCGTTACCGCACAGGTGTCTATTTTGTAGATGAGGGCGACGAAAGCGTTATCCGTCAGTACTTTGCCGATGTTCAAAAAAATTACGACAAGCCTATCGTTACCGAGATTGCAAAACTCAGAAACTACTATCCCGCAGAGGAATACCATCAAGATTATCTTGACAAAAATCCCGATGGATACTGCCACCTACCGTTTCAACTCTTTGAGTTTGCTAAAAACGCTAAGCCGAGGAAATAACTACACCGTTCCCCACCATTTTCTCATTACCCATTCGGCTGTTAACAGTATGAGTATCAGATAAAAAAGCCATCTTAATTCTATTAAGCCGGCGGTGGTGGTTTCGGTGAAGATGACGGGTTTGGCATCGCGGAGGGTGATGAGGTCGTGAGACATTGTGGTTAGGTCGACAGGATAATACATTTTGCCGCCGGTGGTGGTGGACATTTTTTGAAGCACGGTGTGGTTGGCTCGAAGGTCTTCGGTTTCGGCTGAGTTTTCGATAATGGAGAAACCGCCTGATTTAGTGAGTTTTCCACCACGAAATTTGGCGGTGGACTCAAAATTATATGTGCCAGTTTTGAGGGTGTCGATTCGAAGAAAATATCCAGAGGCGGCGGGTTGAAGCGCGTAGGTTTGACGGAAGTTGTTATCGTTTGATATTGTGATTGTTACCTCGGCATCGGTGATGGGCTGCATCTGTTTGTCCGACACTTTGGCAGAAAAGCAAACCGGGTCGCCAAGGTTGTAGATACGTTGCGAGGTGAGCGAAAACTGCTCCTGAGTGTTGCGCGAAACAAGAAACTGCACTATGCGTCCGATAAACTGATCGAACATCTCGTGCGTGCGGTAACGCTTGTAACAGTCTATGCGCCAACGCCATAACCCCTCTCCTGCTATCACAGCCGATTTTGCCACCGATGGGTCTGTAACCGTAACAAGTGGCTTGGTGGTTTGAACGTTTTTAATCTTTTGATATGCAAGCACTTTGGCGGCAGGGAGAACGTTGTAAGTGCCAAAGCGACAATTGAGCGGTGGTGTTCGAGTGAGAAAATCTGTTGTGCGCTGCTCCAAGGCAAAAAGCGGGAAATTGATATTTGTCGAGGCAAGAGCGTCCTCAAAACTATTACCCGAAGGTTCAATTTCGATGCAACGGTTTAGTTTGTTGAAGGCAGTGATGTCAGTTTTGGCACCTGCCACAAAAAGTGTGGGGATTCCTTTGCGCTGCATTTCGGTTAAACGGTTGACAAACTGCGCATTAGCACTTGGCAATTGCACCAAAACTACAAGATTGTAGCCGGTGAGCGGTTTGTCGCCAAATTCCTCAACGGTAGACACTGTTAAATCGTAACTTAAATTAAAACTTAAAGCCGAACGCAGTGCCGCCACGTCGGGATGAGGATATTCGCTGAGTATGAGGATTTTATATTTATCATCAATAACGTCGATAACTATTTTGCGAGTGTTGTTTTCTGTGGTAATTTCGTTGTTGAGCGGACGGAGCGAAACGGTGTACTTTTGCAAACCCTTTTCGGAGGCTTTGAGCGTGGCGGTGATGTTTTGGATATAGCCGTCGGATGCGATGTTGATTGGCTCCGAAAACACCGTCTTGCCCTTGTGGGTTATCTCACAGACGGATTTTTGCCCTTTGAGCATTTTGGCGGAGGCGGTTATCTCGATAGAAAACTCGTTGCCGAGAAAAGAGGTTTCGTTATACACTGTTTTTGAGATAGATAGGTCGCAATATTGCGTAGTGTCGCCCATTGCCACGGTAAAGATTTTAAAGCCCGATTGTTGTGCCGCATATACAGGATTCTGACCTTTGTTGCAGATACCGTCGCTGCACAATATCAACGAGTTAGCATTGGTGTTGTAAAGTCCGTTTTTAAGTGCGTCAAGCATTTGAGAATAGTCGGTGGCTTTTTCGGCAAAGTTGAGCGATGTGTCCGACGACAAGTTAGAACCAAAGGTATAAAGTTGAACGTTATAGTTATCTTTCAGATTGTCAACGGCTTGCATTAGCGTGCTATAAAATGCTTTAAGTGAGTCGCCGCTACCCTCGCCACGCATTATCACCGAACCTGAATTGTCGATTACAACAGGAAGAACAGGTTTTTCGGAGCGGTTGGTCTGCGTTTTTATAAAAATATTGAGCAAAAGAATGCCCGTTATAAAAAGTGCGGTAAACCTCAGACCTGCAAGTATATAAATCTTGTAAGGCTGAAATTCGGCAAGCCGTTTGTTTTTATAATAAGATACAGCGGTAAAGGCTGCTGCTGCCACAAAACACAGCAACAGCGTATACCACGGATAGTCTAAAACGATGCTTTTCAAAATTTATAATAATTTTTTATAAATTTCGTAGTACTGTTGAAGGCGTTTTTCGTATTGCGCAGGAGCGGCGAGACCGTTGTATTCCTTTGCAAATGAGAGGAAATCGCCTGTGAGAAGGTACTGAACGCGCGAACTTTTGGCGGTGCAGAAGTCGAACAATGCCATAATATGATAACGGATATCCTTTGAGAATGCCTCGTACATATCCTTTACCGATGTATAGCCTATACTCTTGTAGTTGAAGCCCATAACCTGCGGCGCACCCATTGATATTGAGTACATTGCGCTCTGTTCGTCGAGTGCGCGGGCAATGCCAAACGCCTCCCATTCGGTGGCCTGTCCGTTGTGCGAAATTGTCCAATCGTCGCTCTTTTTGTGACGGTATTTGTGGTCTTCGCGTTTCTTTTCTTTATTGAATGTGAAGTACTTATCGTATTCTTTCTTACCCTCGTCGGTTTTGGCGAAATAGGTGTAAAACACGTGGTTTTCAAAACGGATAAGCATTTTGCCGTCAGACGCAAAACCGTCGCCGCCGCTCTCTACGCATATTACCGCAAGGGCAATTTCTACCTCAATACCAAGTTCTTTGGAAATTTTGGTAACGAGATTGCCGTATTTGTTCCAAGTTTTAACGGCGATTTTGCCATAACGGTCTTGACCCTCTGCCGAAAGTTGCTTAGATGGAGCAAGTTCCACTTTTTTGAGGTCGGCACGCGAATTAAAGAAAACGCGGGTGTCGGTATCTTTTTTGGTAGTGTTGTCGGTGGTCTTTTTGGTAGTGTTGTTTGTGGATTTTCCGTCTTCCAAAAGGGTTACAAATTCGGCGCTTACGTAGCCTGTTTTGCCCTTATAATCAACGCCATACCAACCTTTGTGCTTGCTTACTACCACGAGCACGTTGCCTTCATACACCTTGCCGTTGATGGTGCTGTCGGTGCTGTAAAACGAACGGACGTTGAGCACTTTGGCGTTAACCACCACCTTTTGAACAGTGTCGGTGATGTCGATGTATTTTGCCATACAATACGCCTCGCCGGCTTCGGTGCTGATGTTTACCCAATCGCCCTTTTTTTGAAGAATTGAAACGATGGTGTGTTTTTTGAGTTTGTAGAGCACCTTGGCGTCGGTTGACGGAGATTCGCGGGCGTTGAGGGTTGTGGCGTTTACCATTCCCTTGGCTACCGCTGTGGTGTTTTTTGATTCTTTAATGTTGCTTTTGTCTACGGTGTCGGGCTGCTTTTTTTTACCGAAACCGAATAGTCGTGCGAGCCATCCCATAATGTTAGTGTTGATTTATTTTAATTATCTTTTACAAAGTTATAAAAAAAAGACGATACGCAATCACGTATCGTCCAATTTTTTTATAAAAAAATTTATTTTTTACATATTCATACCGCCGTCAACTTGGATAACCTGTCCGCTGACGTATGCCGACATATCCGATGCGAGGAATGTGGCAACCTCTGCGATGTCTTCGGGCTTGCCACCGCGACGAAGAGGAATTTTCTTTTTCCACTCTTCGCGAACATTGTCGGGAAGTGCGGCTGTCATAGCGGTTTCGATAAATCCGGGAGCGATAGCGTTGGCGCGGATACCTTTGGGACCCATTTCCTGTGCAACAGATTTTGCAAGAGCAATCAAACCGGCCTTAGAAGCGGCGTAGTTGCTCTGTCCTGCGTTTCCGTGAACGCCCACAACGCTTGCCATATTGATAATAGAGCCGTTGCGCTGGCTCATCATAATGGGAACTATTGCGTGGATAAAGTTGAAAGCCGATTTGAGGTTAACATTGATAACGGCGTCCCACTGCTGCTCGCTCATACGGAGCATAAGGCCGTCCTTAGTGATGCCGGCGTTGTTAACGAGAATGTCGATGCGGCCGAAATCAGCCTTGATCTGCTCCACAACCTGTGCGGTTTGAGCAAAGTCGGCAGCGTTAGAAGCGTATGCCTTAACCTTAACGCCGAGTGCAGCGATTTCTTTTTCGGTGTTCTGCGCGTCCTCGTTGATTGCGAGGTCGGTGAAAGCGATGTTTGCGCCTTCTGCGGCGTATTTGAGGGCAATTGCCTTGCCTATTCCGCGGGCTGCGCCTGTTATCACAGCCACTTTTCCTTTTAACAAATCCATTTTGTGTCTATTTATTTGTTTTACAATATGTTCAATACTTGTTCTTTAATTTTTTCGAGTTCGTCTTTCATCATCACCACTATTTTTTGAATGTCGGAATCATTGGCCTTGGAGCCGAGAGTGTTGATTTCGCGACCCATCTCCTGTGCTATGAAACCGAGTTTTTTGCCCGGAGCCTCCTGTGCGTCAATGGTTTCGATAAAATAGTTGCAATGGTTTTTGAGACGGATTTTTTCTTCGGTGATGTCGAGTTTTTCGATGTAGTAAATAAGTTCCTGCTCAAAACGGTTGCGGTCTACGTCGAGGCCTTTGAGTTCTTCAAACCTTGCAGCAATTCTTTCTTTGATTTGTGCAACGCGCTGTTTTTCAAACGGTTCTACACGCGAAAGATATTCAAGAATCAAGTTTGTGCGTTTAACAAAATCACCTTTGAGGTTTTGACCTTCTTGTGTGCGGAAATTGTCTAACGCATCTACTGCCTTGATAAGCAATGCTTTAACAAACTCCCATTCGTTTTCGTCGAGCGGTTCGGGGTCGTTTCTAAGCACGTCAGGAAAACGCAAAAGAGTGGTAAACAACTGAGTTTGATCGGGTTTAAAGTTAAGACGGTCAGTGATTTGCGACATTGTGTTAAAGTACGACGCCAACAATTCTTCGTTAACCTTAACAGCCTCGCCGCCCGAAACCACCGTGATGGTGAGCGAAAAATCAATCTTTCCGCGTTCGAGTCTCTCTCCTATTATCGAGCGCATTTCAAGTTCACGCTCTTTGTAGTTGGCAGGCAGTTTGGTGTTGATATCCAAACTCTTACCGTTGAGCGACTTAATTTCTATCTCGTAGTTTTTACCGTTGAGGATAGCGGCAGCCTTGCCGAATCCTGTCATCGATTTCATCATCGGAATTATCTGTTTTATAATAACTTACTAATTATTTACCCCAATTTTCGGGATTCTGACGCCATTCCAAAAGTTTGGGAAGCATCTCTTGTTGTACATAACCGGTTTCTATTGCCAACTCTATCAGCGAGTTGTAGTTGCTCAGCGTATAAAGTTTG
>JAGCYI010000045.1 GCA_017960885.1 Bacteroidales bacterium | reverse complement strand
TTGTTCAGAATAAAGAAACTTTTTGATTACGGGGAAAATGTTTTCACTCGTAACGCCAATTTTTCCTGTTGCCATTTTTTATGTCGTTTTAATGTTTTACAAAATTTTTTCCAAAACACCATTGTCAAAGTCTGTACCGAAAAGGAAAAACTGACAAAAGGGCAGAAAACGGACTGACAAGGCTGACAAATGGGTGACAAAACGGCGGTAGGGTTGGCAAAATGCCAACCCTATACTGACATGAAATTGGAGATGAAGCGATTTGAATCGCTTTCATTATTTTTAGAATTTAGTTTGTAGGGCAAAGATATGAAAAGTTTCGCAAACGGGCAAAAGGAATTTTTTGGCAGATTTGTTTTAAATGCCTACCTTTGTCGCTATGATTGTTGTTTAAAAAGTTAAACAAATAAATATGAACGCAAAAATAACACAAGACGACATTAACCGTGCGGTATGGAAGGCCTGCGACACTTTCCGTGGTGTCATAGACCCGAGCCAATATAAGGATTATATACTCACAATGCTGTTTCTGAAATATGTCAGCAATGTTTATAAATCCAAGTTTAACGATTACCTTGAAAAATATAGCGGCGACAAGGAACGTGCTGAACGTGCAATGCGTCACGAGCGTTTTGTTGTGCCGGAAAAAAGTTCGTTTGACTACCTTTTCGACCACAGGAACGCCACAAATATCGGCGAACTTATCGACGAGGCTCTTGCCGACCTTGAAGACGCCAACCGTGAAAAGATGAGCAGCGAAGACGGCAGCAGCATATTCCGCAATATTAGTTTTAATAGTGCCAACCTTGGCGAACCCAAAGAAAAAAACGCCCGTTTGAAAAATCTTTTGCAGGATTTTAAAGAAGTGGACCTCGACGAGTCGCATCTCGAAGACAACGACATTATCGGCGACGCATATATGTATCTTGTATCTACATTTGCAGGCGAGGCGGGCAAAAAGGCGGGCGACTTTTTTACGCCGGCAGAAGTGTCAACGCTACTTGCAAAACTTACCAAAAGCAACCCCGGAGCACGTATCTGCGATGTAACCTGCGGCTCAGGTTCGTTGCTGATAAAAGCAGGCAAAGAGGTAGGCAACAACAATTTTTCGCTTTACGGACAGGAGGTCAACGGCAGCACTTGGGCATTGGCAATGATGAATATGTTTCTGCACGGTTTCGACAATGCCGTAATCCGTTGGGGCGACACATTGCGCAATCCCAAACTGAAAAGCGGCGACAAACTTATGAAATTTGACACCGTGGTAGCCAATCCGCCATTTTCGCTCGACAAGTGGGGGGCTGACGAGGCAGAAAGCGACACTTTCAACAGGTTTTGGCGTGGCATACCGCCAAAAAGCAAGGGCGACTGGGCTTTTATAAGCCATATGCTCGAAGTGGCTGACGACAACGGCGGCAAAGTTGGCGTCATAATACCGCACGGAGTGCTTTTCCGTGGAGGAAGCGAAGGCAAGATACGTCAGGAAATATTGGAAAACGAGCATATCTTGGAGGCTGTTATCGGCCTGCCTGCCAACCTTTTTTATGGCACAGGCATACCCGCCGCCATTGCAATTTTCCGAAAGGGTCGCAATTCGCAAAACGTTCTTTTTATAGACGCAAGCCGCGAATTTGAAAACGGCAAAAATCAAAACAAACTCCGTCCGCAGGACATCGACCATATTGTAGGCATATATCGCAAATTTGTGGCTGGCGAATTGCCCGCAGGCGTGGCAGAAGACAAATACGCCTTTGTTGCCACACCCGACGACATCCGCGAAAACGATTTCAACCTCAATATTCCGCGTTATGTGGACACCTACGAGGAAGAAGCCACAATCGATATCTCCGCCGTTCAGAAAGAGATTGATCAATTGGAAAGCGAACTCTCGGAGGTTCAGGGAAAGATGAAGGAATATTTGAAGGAGTTGGGATATTAAAAAAAATATCCAATAACTTTGGGTATTACTATAAAATATATAATTTGCACAAAATATATCATCGTGTATAATGTGCAAAATAATATATAATAAACTATAATTCAGATAGTAAAGACTATGAATAAAAACCAACATATACCGCAAGGCTACAAATCATCGTCCCTTGGAATCATCCCCGAAGATTGGGAGGTTAAGAGGTTGGGTGAAATTGCTGAAATTACTTCTGGAACCACCCCATTAAGAGCAAATCGCTCATATTATGACGGAGGAACCATACCTTGGGTAAAAACTACGGATCTAAACAATAAGGAATTATTTGACACAGAAGAATATGTTTCAGAAATTGCTGTATCCAAAACTTCGTTAAAACTTTTACCCAAGGGTACTGTTTTAGTGGCTATGTACGGAGGTTTTAATCAAATAGGAAGAACCTCAATTTTGGGAATTGAAGCAACTATAAATCAAGCACTATCCGCTTTGATATGTAATGATAACGTCCTTAATTTTTACGTATTAGCATGGTTAAACGGTCGTGTTGATGATTGGAAAAATCTTGCAGCAAGCAGTCGTAAGGACCCTAATATTACAGGAAAAGATGTTGAACGTTTCCATATTCTAGTTCCTAAAAAAGAGGAACAACAGCGCATAGTTTCTGTTCTTTCCCTTTGGGACACTGCCATATCCAAACAGACTGCATTGATAGAGAAACTCACCCTACGTAAGAAAGGACTTATGCAGCAACTTCTTACTGGAAAGAAAAGGTTGAAAGGGTTTGAAGGGGAATGGAAAGAAGTGAAGTTGGGAGAGATTTTTGACGAACGCAACGAAACCAATCGTGGTGATTTGCCGCTATTATCCATAACGGGAGATAGAGGAGTTATTTACCAATCAGAATCAGACAAAAGAGATACATCAAATGATGACAAATCGAAGTATAAACGAATTTGTCCTAATGACATAGGATATAACACTATGCGTATGTGGCAAGGTCGCAGTGCTTTATCAGAATTAGAAGGCATAGTGAGTCCTGCATACACTATTGTAACACCCAAAGAAACTGTGGATGTGAGATTTATGGCGATGCTCATACAACAACCCAAAATTGTTTATGCTTTTTGGACACATTCGCAAGGATTAGTAAGCGACACATTAAACTGCAAATACCCTGATTTTTGTCAAGTCAAAGTCACTATCCCGTCCAAAAAAGAACAAACAGCAATAGCCGAGTTGTTCTATAAAATTGACAAAGGTATCGAATTGGCAAAACAAAAACTAACAAGCCTTCAAGAACAGAAGAAAGGTCTGATGCAAGTATTATTAACAGGAAAAAAACGAATAAAATAATAACGCTATGAAAACAGAAGAAATAAAAACACTCTTTGAGCAGTTTGAAAACGCAGCCTCCACAGTCGAAAACATTGAATGTTGGAGCGCAAGAGTCTTGTCAGCAGGTTGGTCACAATGTCGACGATCACTTTCCTGACGTCAGGAAGGTGATAGAGGCCGGCAAAACAAAACTGCGACCCGCGAAAACCGCAATAGTATTTGCTCAAAACTAATAAAAAACAAAAAATAAAAGCGTATGCCACACATCTCATTCAAAGAAAACGATATAAGCCTTCTTCCGGCGTTGGAATTGCTTACCAATTTGGGATATACGTACATTCCGCCGGAGGAAGCGATTAAAATGCGGGGCGGCAAGTATTCCAATGTGTTGCTCGAAGATGTGCTGCGAAAACAGTTGCGCCAACTCAATTCCATAAAAATCGGCAACCGAAAAGAAGAACGTTTTTCGGAGCAAAACATCGAAAACGGTGTGGTTGCTATGCGCAACATTCCAATGGAAGACGGTTATATCAGCGGCAACGAAGCCGTTTACAATATGCTAACGCTCGGCAAGGCGTTTGAGCAGAGCGTTGACGGCGACAAGAAAACCTTTACTATGCGCTATATCAACTGGACTAATCCCGAAAAAAATGTTTATCACGTTACCAAAGAGTTTGCCGTTACCCGCACAGGGTCGTCGGATACTTACCGCCCCGACATAGTGCTTTTTGTTAACGGCATTCCGCTTGTGGTAATAGAGTGCAAACGTCCCGACATCAAGGGCGCGGAAGAGCAGGCTATATCTCAGCACCTTCGCAATCAGCAGGACGACGGCATCAGGGGACTCTATGTGTACAGCGCGTTGCTTTTGGCTGTCGGCAATAGTTTCGGCAGTTACGCCACCACGGGGGCTGCACCAAAATTCTGGTGCAAATGGAATGAGATGTTTATCAACAACGACATCAAAAAAGATTATCAGACCCGATTGCACAACCTTGTCAACCAAGACAGCGAAGAAGAACGCATACCCACGCCGCAAGACGAATACATCTACAATCTGTGCCGTCCCGAACGGTTGTTGGAACTGATATTCCACTTTACAATCTATGACGCGGGCATCAAAAAAATAGCCCGTTATCAGCAGTATTTCACCGTCAACCAAACCATCGAGCGCATAAAACCTATCGAAGCCGGCAGACGCAACGGAGGAGTTGTGTGGCACACTCAGGGCAGCGGCAAATCGCTCACAATGGTGATGTTGGCGCAGAAAATAGCCACAGTGGTGCTAAATCCGCGCATCGTATTAGTAACCGACCGCACCGACCTCGACTCCCAAATCACAAAAACATTCCGCAAATGCGGCAAGGAGGTGGAGAATGCCACCACGGGCAGAGGTCTTGCAGAACTGTTGGAAAACAGCAACATTCCTGTAATCACCACCATAATCAACAAGTTTGCAACGGCAATCAAGAAAATAAAGCAGCCTATCGCCAATCCTGACATTTTTGTACTCATCGACGAGGCGCACCGAAGTCAGTACAAGGATATGGCGGCGCAGATGACCCGCGTATTGCCTAACGCCTGCAAAATAGCGTTTACAGGTACGCCTCTGATGAGGAAAGACAAAAATACCGCACGTACTTTCGGCGGCATCATCAAGCCCGTATATACAGTAAAACAAGCCGTGGAAGACCACGCCGTTGTGCCGTTGCTCTATGAAGGACGCATTGTGCCTCAGTACGTTAGCGAAGGTCCTATCGACAATTTCTTCAACCGTGCCTGCGAGGGTCTCACCGAAATGCAGTCCACCGACCTCAAAAAGAAATTCTCGCGAACAGGAGTCATCAATCAAACCGAACAGCGAATTTATTCAATAGCAACCGACATTTCTGATCATTTTGTTGAGAATTGGAAAAATACAGGATTCAAGGCAATGCTCGTAACGCCTAAAAAACGCATCGCCATTCTCTACAAAAAGTTTTTGGACGAAATCGGAAAAGTATCGTCGGCAGTTTTGATAACTCCGCCCGACGAGCGCGAGGGTGAAGATTCATCATTTGGCGGCATTCAGGAGGAGGTGAAAATATTTTGGCAGCGTATGATGGACGAACACGCAACGCCCCACAAATACCAAGAAAACCTGATTTCGAGGTTCAAGCATCAGGACGACCCCGAGATTATGATAGTGGTTGACAAACTTCTCACAGGATTCGACGAGCCGAAAGTAACCGTGATGTATCTCGACCGTAGTCTTACAGGCCACACATTGTTGCAGGCAGTAGCCCGAGTCAACCGCAACTGCGACGGCAAGGATTATGGTTACATAATTGATTATTACGGAGTTTTGGCAGAATTAGACAGCGCGTTGAGCATCTATTCCGAATACGACGAAGAAGACCGCGAGATATTTCACGAAACATTGATACCCGTAAGCGACAAGATATCACAATTGCCGCAAAAACATTCCGACCTTTGGGATATTTTCAAGACCATACCCAACAAGCGCGATTTGGAGGCATACGCTCAGTTGTTGCGCTTAGATGACATCAGGCACGAGTTTTACGACCGTCTTACAGCGTTTTCGTCAGTTTTGCAATTGGCATTGTCCACCAAAGAATTTTACGACAATACCGACGACGAAACCATCGCCCGATACAAAGAGGACTTAAAAGTGTTTTGCAAACTGCGCACATCGGTGCAACTTAGATATTCCGACACTATCGACTACAAAAAATACGAGGCAAGAATCGAAAAACTCATCAACCGCCACGTAGAGAGCGACGAGGTGCGAATCATTACCAATTTGGTAAACATCTTTGACACCGAGAATTTTCAAAAAGAGGTTGACAGCATAACAGGCACAGCCGCCAAAGCCGACACCATAGCCACCCGTACAGCCAAGTTTATCAAGGAGAATATGGATTCTGACCCTGCGTTTTACAAAAAGTTTTCGCAGTTGATAAACGAAACCATCCTTGCCTATGAGCAGGGGCGTCTCAACGACAACGAGTATCTTGAAAAAATGAAGCAATACAAGGATGACGTACTCAATCACACCGACAGCGAACTGCCTGCCGAACTTGAACACAACAACGCCGCAAAAGCCTATTACGGCATAGCCCTCGAAACCTACAAGCGGATTTTCCCCGATATGCCCGTAAAAGAAATGGCGCTTGCCACCACAAAAGCCTTTGATTCAATCATCCGCTCCATTGTGATTGTTGACGGTGCCGTGTTGGTGGATTGGCAATCAAAAAGCGACACTATCGGCAAGATGAAAATAAAGTTAGAAGACGAACTAATCGACAATATCAAACGCAAATACAGTGTTGATTTTTCTTTCAACGATATGGATGTTATAATTGACGGATGTGTAGATGTTGCAAAAATATGGATAAAATAATGAAAGACAGCATATTGTACGGTGCTACCGAAATCAATTACGACATAGAGTTTGAACATCGCAAGGCGCTTGTCATCTGTGTCAATCCTGATTTGACAGTGCTATTGAAAGCCCCGTACTCTGCCACAATTGAGCAGTTGCGTCAGAAGGTTCACAAACGTGCCAATTGGATATTGCGGACTAAGCGGTATTTTGAATCATTCGGCACACCTGCTACTGAGCGCAAATATATTAGTGGTGAATCGCATCTATATTTAGGGCGGCAATATATGCTCAGGGTCAAGGAGAGCGATACCGACACTGTGCACTATCAAAACAACATATTGGAAATAGAGTGCCGCAACAAGCAAAACGCGGGTGCAGTGTTGCAAAAGTGGTACAGAGAGCGTGCAAAAATCAAGTTTGCAGAATACGCCAAGCCGATAATAGAACAGTTTTCGGCATACGGAGCCAAACCGCAAGCCCTCACTATCAGAAAGATGGATAAGCGTTGGGGATATTGCACCTCCGACGGGCACATCTACCTGAATCCTCGTTTGATATGTGCCTCACGCTGTTGCATAGAATATGTGATAACTCACGAATTGTGTCACCTCATCTTCCGCAACCACAACACAGATTTCTACGCCCTACTCACCAAAGAGATGCCCCATTGGGAAAAATGGAAAAACAAATTGGAAAAGATGATGGTGTAGATGGGCTTTGTAATGTCGCTATTTTTTGGGGGAATGTCTATACTGATTTGAACGCCTAACCCGTACCGACTAAAACACCGCCGCCTTAGTTGCCATTTTTTTGAGTGCAGAAAACGGTATGCCGATTCGAGATAACATCGTTTCCAATTTGGAATGTTCCTGATATGGGATTGTGAGTTCGTATGTCATCAGTTCGGGAGCACCATCGGCTGCCACCGGCTCAAATTCATAGAAAGAATCTTCGTCAGGAAGATAATCAACAGGCAAAACTGACGGAGCGACAAGACGGATGTTGTTGTAATTTAAATCGTTGTCAACGTCGGTAATATAAACGAACCCGTCATTGGGATTTGAAATGATACTTTTCAAAGAAATCTGTCGGGCAATGTATTGCTGCAATGCTGATAGCGAAACCCTTACAACAAGCCAACGGTTATAATTGTCGTCGCAGTCAAGCCAATAGAACAAATAATCGTCGCCCTTGTCGCTTATGTAGTGCGACAAAAACGGGCCGTCGTAAAAAATCAAATCGGCAACGCGCGTGAACTTTTTAAAATCTATCTCTGCCGGAAATCCTTCTATCGTCTTCATAGTTTCAGCATTATGATGCAAATATAACAGTTTTTCTTGCAAATACAAACACCACCTTGCAAATTATTTCATATCTTTGCCATTGCGGAATATTCCGTAAAACAACCATCAAATTCTGAACACTATGAAAAAAACATTTTTTACACTATTGACAACCACTATTTTAGCCGCCACCGCCACCGCGCAAAACATCACCAACCGCACTTGGACAGACGGTCTCGGTGGATGGAACTGTGGAAAGGCTGACAACGGCAACTACCAATTTATAGGCGGCTACACCGATGCTGGCCTCGATTGGGAACTCAAAGGTATCGGCGGCGATAAATACAAAGTAGTTGACGCTGAGTTTAATATGAGCGGCAACGGCTGCACGGTTTCAAGAATGAAAATCATCGATGGCTACGACGCGGAAAACGTTGTGCTCGTGGCGCGAAATTCCAAAAACGTAATCACAGCACTTTTGGCGGAACTTACTGATTGGAATCACGACGACCAACTTCTCCTTGATATGCTCGACGGCATCTACACCGACTCTCAGGGCAAGGAGTACAACTTTGCCCGCGAA
>JAGCYI010000044.1 GCA_017960885.1 Bacteroidales bacterium | reverse complement strand
TCGATGAGGATGCGTCCGCAGTATTCGCACACGATGATTTTTTTGTGCGAAGCCACGTCTAACTGGCGTTGCGGGGGAATCTTGTTGAAACAGCCACCGCAGGCGTCGCGACGTACGGGAACAACTGCGAGTCCGTTTTTAGCACCGTTTCTGATGCGGTTGTATGCGTTGAGAAGGCGGTCTTCGATCTTGTCCTCGTATTGTTTGCGGCGGGCAGCGAGAGCCTCCTGGTCTTTCTGTGTGTCGGCGATTATAGAGTTGAGTTCCTCTTTCTTGCGTTCGAGGTCTTTCTCGCGATCCTGATGGCGAACGGCTGATTCGCTGAGGATGGTCTTTTTGGTGGCTAACTGATTCTCAAACTCTTTGATTTTCTTTTCGGAGAGGTTGATGTCCAAATTCTGGAATTCTACCTCTTTTGCAATAGAATCATATTCGCGGTTGTTGCGAACCTGCATTTGCTGAGCCTCATATTTTTTTATGAGTTGCTGAGCGTTGATGATGTCGTTCTTTTTGCGGGCAATGTCGCTTTCGAGTTTCGCAATTTCATCTTTTATCTTTGCTGATCTGGTTTCAAGACCAACAAGTTCGTCTTCGAGGTCCTGAACTTCGAGTGGCAATTCGCCGCAGAGACGTTTTATCGAGTCGGTTTTAGAATCGATGGTCTGCAACGAGTAGAGTGCGGTAAGTTTCTCTTCTACGGTAACTTCTGCAAGTCCTGCATTGTTTTTTGTTTTTTCTGTTGCCATATTTTTTTATAAATATTTTATAGGATTCGTGTTAGTGTCCGATAATTTAACGGCAAAGTTAGAAAAATTTTTCGTAAGTATATCACCAAAAATTAGTTTTATTCCATTTTCGCTCTCATAATGTCCGATATCTACCAAAAGTATTCTGCCGTCGGCATCGAAAAACTTGTGATAGGTGAAGTCGCCGGAGATAAACACGTCGGCTTTCTGTGCCACAGCCTCGCTTAGCAGGAAACTTCCGCTGCCCGGACATAGCGCTACCTTGCGCACCGTCGGCTTGATTATCTGAGTGTGACGGATGGCGGCGCAGTTGAAGGCGGTTTTTACCTGATGCAAAAATTCTTCGGCGGGGGTGTCGTCGGGCAGAAGTCCTATCGCTCCTCCTCCGTGACTGCCGTCGCTGCGGGGTGCGGGTTGGAGTATCTGATAGTCGCTGATTTTGAGTTTGTTGCACATTACGGCTATGGTGCCTGTGAGTACGGCGTCGCAGTTGGTGTGCGCCGAATAGACCGAGATGCCGTTTTGGATGCATTTCGACACTATGCGCTGAACGTAGTTTTCGCCCGCTATGCGCATCAGTCCTTTGCCAAATATTACGGGATGATGGCTGAGTATGAGGTTGCAATTCTTGCTGAGGGCCTCGTCGATCACCTCTTCGGTAACGTCGAGGGTAACAAGGCAGCCGGTGATGTTGCCGCCGTTGGCAAGCACTTGAATGCCGGCGTTGTCGTAACCTTCTTGATACTGAGGCGGAAACACCTCTTCTAAATATGAGATTATCTCTTGGATGTTCATTGTTGGAGTTTGGTGTTTAAAATGTCGGCAAGTTCGGATATTTTAAACTGTTTGGCGATGATTTTGCCGCTGCCGTCGATAAGGAAGTTGGCGGGAATAGCAGTTACGTTGTACTGACGTGCCGCATCGCTGTTTACGCCTGTGAGTTCGCTCACTTGGTACCATCGCGCCACGTTGTCTTCGGTGATGGCCTTGCGCCAATTGTTAGAATTGTCGTCGAGCGAGATGCTGTAAATTTCTAATCCGTTGCCGCCGTCAAAGTTGCGGTCTTTGTATTGGGTGTAGATGTTTACGAGAGTGGAGTTGTCGACACGGCTCGGCTTGCACCACGACGCCCAAAACTGCACAAGCACAAATTTGCCTGCGAACGAACTGATTGATATGTCGTTCTGATTGATGTCTTTGACGGTTATGTCGGGATAAGCCTGTCCCAAGACGATTTTTTCGGAACGCGACATCGTCAACCCCCTAGTTTCTTGCGCGTAAGTGCATAACGTGCTCATCAGGGCTATTATTATTATGTATAATTTCGGTCCCAATTTGTCGAGTATATATAAAGGTGTAACTATAAAACGCTACAATGCTTTGGATTATTATTTTTTCCGATCGGTTTTTGCCGACGTTAACATTTATTCACGGCAAAGATATAATTTTTGTGGGAGATTTCCAAGTATGGGGATGGTTATTTTTTTTGCATCTGACAACAAAAACAGGACACCCGCCGGGCGGCGGGATTTTTTTAGAACAAAAATTAAAGCGAATGGAAACGAATTAAAGCGAATTAACTCTTTTGTGTTTATAGATTGGCTATTCCTTGTCTTTTTTTTCGTCGTTCGTTTTCTGTATAAACCTTATTGTGTTATATACTATCCAAAACAACACGAATATGGAAAATAACCAATTCCAAAACTGAAATGAATACTCAACTTTCATTTCACCATTTACTATTAATTGTGTAACCCGATAAAAATACGGCCCTCCGTGATCGAACAAAAGACTATATTGACCACCCGTAACCTCGTAGGCATAAAACCATATTTTTACAGTATCTCTTCGATGCATTGACTGTAATACTTCTTCATCAGAAGGGTCAAATGTGAAACGATAATCACTATTCTCAATCCTTAATGAATTAGAACGTTTATTGACTATTTCAACAATACCATCAAGGTGTTCCATTTGACAAAATAAAAGGGGGTAATGTGAGTTGTAAGTTAATAGACATACTAACCCTAATAATGACAACATCAAGTGCCCATATTTCCCTAATCCTGGATCATTATCTCCATATTTACTTGTCCTCTCCTTCATAAATGAAAAATTATTAATAGGGGCTCTTATTTGATTATTTTCTTTTCATATTATCACCCCACCGTTATCTTTCCATTTTGATTAAGCACCTCGGTGATGCGGGAGGATTGGTTGAGGGGGACGGCGATGGTGATGCGGCAGGAGGTGTCGCCCGACATTTCGGATACGGTGAGGCTGTTGTCTTTGATTACACGCATCACAAAGTTGACCATCGAGTAGGGGACTTCTACCGTGATGCTCTGTGTGATGGTTTTCTCGACGGTTTCGGCATTGTCTAAGGCGAGGGCGGCGGCTTGCGAATATGCGTCGATTAATCCGGGGATGCCGAGTTTTGTTCCTCCAAAATACCTGACTACCAACACTATAACATCGGTGAGATTTTTGGAGCGGATGGTGTTGTATACCGGCATTCCCGACGAGCCTGAGGGTTCGCCATCGTCGGCGGCGCGAAATTTTTCTCCCTCCGCACCCAAGCGGAAAGCGTATACCACGTGGGTGGCGTCGTAATATTTTTTCTTGAACTGACGGCGCAGGTCATCAGCCTCGTCTTCGGTTTCGATGTGAAACGCAAAGGAGAGAAATTTGGAGCCTTTGTCTTTGTAAAGTCCTTCTCCGCTTTTGGCTATGGTGGTGTAACTGTCGGGTTTTTCCATAGTTACCAATTTATGGGAGTTTTGCCGTGGGCGGTGAGGTATTCGTTGGCGCGGCTAAAATGCTTGCATCCGAAAAATCCTCGGTAAACGCTCAGTGGTGATGGGTGTACGGTGTTGAGTATCAGGTGTTTTTTAGTGTCAATTACTTTGCCTTTTACTTTGGCGTAGTTGCCCCAAAGCATAAACACCACGTTTTCGGTTTTGTCGGAAATTTGTTTAATAACCTCGTCGGTGAAGGTTTCCCAGCCTTTGTTGGCGTGCGATGCGGCTTGATGGGCGCGGACGGTGAGGATAGAGTTCAAAAGGAAAACGCCCTGACGTGCCCACCGTTCGAGGTTGCCCGACGGCGGTACAGGTGTGCCAAGGTCGGATTCTATCTCTTTGAAGATGTTTTGGAGCGAAGGGGGAAACTCCACGCCGTCTTGCACCGAAAAACATAGTCCGTGTGCCTGACGCGGTTCGTGGTAGGGGTCTTGACCGATTATTACCACCTTGACATTTGGCAGCGGACACAGGTTGAAGGCGTTAAAAATGTTTTTGCCTTCGGGGTATACAGTTCCGGCGGCGTATTCGGCTTTTACAAAGTTGATTAACTGCGCAAAATACGGTTTGTCAAATTCACCGGCTAATACCTTTTTCCAACTTTCTTCTATCTTTACGTCCATATCTTTATTTTTTTTAACAACGAATTACACTAAGGAAACGAATAAAATTAAATCATAATAAATTATGCTTTAATTAACTAATTAAACAAATACAAATTAGTATTCGTATCCCGCTTGCGGGTTTGTTTAGATTGTATTTTAATGTATTCTTTCGTTTTAATTTGTTAAATTCGTTGTTATATTAATATATTAACTTTCGTTGAGATTTTTAAATCCTTCGCCGAGGACTTCGGATGCGTCGAGCACAGCCATAAAAGCCTTTGGGTCGGTTTCGCGGATAAAATCTTTGAGTATTTCGGCCTCGCGACGCGAAAGAACGGTGAAAATTATCTGTTTTTCAGCGTTTTGAAACATTCCTTTGCCATTGAAATATGTGCCGCCGCGATCCATTTTTTTGATAATTTCTTGACGGATTATGTCGTGCTTGTCGGAAATTACAATGAGTGCTTTTTCTACCGTAAGTCCTTGAAGGATAATATCTACCACTTTGCCAGTGATAAAAATCACAATCCACGAATATAGCGGAATATCCCATTGGTGGAATGCCAAGAGGCTGAACAGCACGATGGTGGAATCAACGTAAATTTGCAACATTCCAAGCGGTGCGCGAGTGTATTTGGCAAGTATCATTGCAATAATGTCGCTTCCGCCGGTGGTGGCTTTGGCTTTGAAACACAATCCGCAACCCAAGCCTACAAGCACGCCGCCAAATATCGACGAGAGCAAAGGTTCGCCCGGAACCAACGCCTCGTAGCCCCAAGCGTATTCTAAAAGCGATGTAAAAAGTGCCATTGCAGTAAAGCCCACAACGGTTTTGATGCCGAATTTTGGTCCTAAGATTTTTGTGCCAATGAGAGTTAGCGGAATATCAAGGCAAAATGCAAGCGTACCGATGGGCAAACCGTCGGGAAACATTTCAAACTTGCCTTGCGTAACGTGGTGAATCATAATGGATATACCATAAACTCCTCCCGGCGTTATCTTAAATGGCGAAATAAAAAATATGTATCCTGCGGCTATGGCAAACGTACCCGCAAGTATCATCAGATACGACAGGAATTCTTTTTTTGTTTTTGCACTTAACATATTAAACGATAGTAACTTCTGGTTCGAGTTTTACTCCGTATTTTTCTTTTACAGCCTTGGCAATTTTGTTGGCAAAAGTGTGAATTTCTTTGCCGGTGGCTTTGCCGAGGTTTACAATGATGAGTGCTTGGTTTTCGGCTGTGCCAACTTTGCCTTCGTTTGCACCTTTAAAACCGCATAAATCAATAAGTTGACCTGCTGCAAGTTTTACCTTTCCTTTGTCGGCAGGATAGGTTTTGAGTTCGGGACTCTCTGCCAATATTTTTTTAGCGGCGGCTTCGGTGATAACTGGGTTTTTGAAAAAACTGCCCGCATTGCCGTATTCCTTGGGGTCGGGAATTATTGACGCACGATAAGTGGTTATTACTCTGCGCATTATCATAGGTGTGATAATAGGAGTGTCTTTCAATAGTTCTTGCAGTTTGCCGTATTCGGTGCAAGGTGTAAAATTCTTTGATAAACAGAATGTTACCGCTGTAATAAATACTTTGCCTGCGAGGTCGGTTTTAAAAATGCTGCCACGGTATTCAAATTTGCAATCTTTGGCGGCGATGGTTTCTATTTTAGCCGTTTCAAAATTGTAGTATTCCACCTCTTGAATGGTCTGCGAGGCTTCTTGACCGTATGCACCGATGTTTTGCACCGCAGCCGCTCCCACAGTTCCGGGAATTGCCGAAAGGTTTTCGATTCCGCAGAAACGTTTTTTTGCGCAAAACTGCACAAAAGTGTCGAAATCTTCGCCCGAGGCTGCTTTTACCACGGCTTTTTCGTTGTCTTCGCTTAC
>JAGCYI010000043.1 GCA_017960885.1 Bacteroidales bacterium | reverse complement strand
CTCCTGAACCTTGTCGAGGAGCGCGGTATTAATCACACCGCTCTGTCGCACGCCCTCAATCTGTCCGGGAGTGAGAATCAGTCCACGTCGGGGAACAAGTTTACCCTTGTCCTGCCAATACATTATCTTTCTGTCGAGTTCGGTAGGCTCCTGACCCTTGGGCAGCAGCCAATTCTTCTTATGTTTTTTGTTAAAAAATCCCATTACAAAAATATTTTTTTCAAGGCGCAAAGATAATTAAAAAAAAAATCAAACAATCACTATTATTTATGGTTTTTTTTCGTATATTTATAAACTGAAAAAAAGAAAGAACAATGACTACAATTCGATATATAAAATACATAGGCATATTACTGCTAATCACCTTTGCGGTAAGTTTTGCTCCGTCGAAAAAGGCATATTGCGCAAATAGCGGCGAAGAGGGCAAGATTTTGGTGCTTACATCCTATTCCGAAGACCAGCGGCGCATCAACACATTGGTACAAGGGATTTTAGACCGTCTTGCAAATTCAAACCTAAAATTTGGAGTGTCAATCGAAAAACTAGGCTACGGACCGCTCATAGGCGTAAACTCTTGGCACAAAACTATGCAGAACATGCTCGCAAAGTATGACTACAACGAACTCAAAGCAGTGATACTCGTGGGACAGGAAGCGTGGGCAGTATACCTGAGCCTCCAAATAGAGCGTCCCGACGTACCATTCTACGGTGTATACATCAGTCAAGACGGCGTTGTTATTCCTCCACACATCGACGATTTCAGCAATTGGCAACCTCAGAGCATCAACACAAAAATTTACGCCGACACCAAAGGCCGCGCAGGTGCGGTAATGAATCATTACGATTTTGCAAAAAACATTGACCTCATAAAAAGATGTTACCCAAGAGTGAGAAACATCGCATTTTTGAGCGACAACACTTACGGAGGCGTATCGTTGCAGGCAAACTTTATTAAAGTAATGAAAGACAAGTACAACGAAATAAATCCTATTCTTTTAGACGGCAGGAAAAACACTATCGATGAAATAAGACAAAAAATTGAAAATCTGCCAAACGATGCAGTATTACTCCTGGGTTCGTGGTTGGTGGACTACTCTGGAACATATTTCATAACAAAAGAATTCGATGTGCTATTTTCCAAAAGACCTGAACTGCCTATTTTCACAATTTCGGGTTTAGGATTCAACGAAGGATACGCAATTGGAGGCTATGTACCTAAGTATCAAACTGATCCCGATTTTATTATCAACGACATAAAAAGGTATTACACAAAAACCGACAATGGGCGATCGTATAAATACAACGGCAACGAGTACATCTGCAACGAGTCGCTCCTCGAAAAATTCAACATCAACAAAACAGTATTTCCAGAAGGCACCATTTTCAACAACTCTTATGACTTGAAAATGAAAAAGTACCAGCAAACTATAACCATAACAATTATCATTATCGTATTGCTCACTGGCTTACTTGTGTTTATCCTCAACCTTCTCCAAAAAATAAAAAAACAAAACGCCGCACTGATTGTAAAGAGCGAAGAACTTACCAAAGCAAAAGACACCGCCGAAAAGAGCGACAAACTCAAATCAGCGTTCCTTGCCAACATGAGTCACGAAATTAGAACACCTTTAAACGCTATTGTAGGATTTTCAGACATGATGGTAAGCGCAGAAGGCGACCAAAAAACCGAATTTGCAAAAATCATTGCAAACAACTCTGAACTACTGCTAAAACTTGTTGACGAAATAGTGAATTTCTCCAAAATAGAGTCCGGACTGCTGGATTTTAAATACACAAAATTCAATATTTCAGAGCATTTCCGCGAGATGAAACAGTCGTTAAGCCTCAACAAGCCTGAAGACGTAGACCTCATTTGCGAAATTCCATACTACAATTGCGAAATTGTTTACGACAAAGAACGTCTTTCCCAATTGTTAACCAACCTAGTAACCAACGCATTTAAATTCACCCCGAAAGGGCGCGTGGTGATGGGATTCAAAGTGGAGAAAAAAGGGATTGTGCTATACGTGTCGGACACTGGAATAGGCATAGCACGCCAAGACCAACAGAGAATATTCAAGAGGTTTGAAAAAGTTGACCCATTTGTTCAGGGCGCAGGATTAGGGTTGGCAGTTTGCAAAGCCATTGCCGAAAGATCAAACGGCAGTATCGACGTGCAATCCGAACTTGGCAGCGGCACTATGTTCAACATTCATATTCCGTGCGAGGTAACATTCTCAAAAGACAAAACAGAAGAAAACATCCCTGACGACATTCCCGAAACTATGGGCAACCTTAGCGCCACGCTCAAAATCCTCTACGCCGAAGACAACGAAAGCAACTCTATGCTTGTTAAGCACATACTCAGCGACTACCAGATTGTTCACGTAGACAACGGGAAAAAAGCAGTGGAAGCTATGCGCAACGACTGGTTCGACCTCGTGCTCATGGATATAAAGATGCCGGAGATGAACGGACTGGAAGCCGCAACCGCCATACGACAATTCGACAAAGCCACCCCAATAATTGCACTATCGGCATACGCCTACGACAGCGACAGACAAAAGGCTATTGCTGCAGGTTGCAACGACTTTATTACAAAGCCGTTTTCTAAAACAAAACTTTTTGTGGCAATCGAAAAACTAATGTAAACTATAATCATAATGGAAAAAGAACTCATAGAAAAAGCCGCAGACCTGATAAAAAATTCAAAATATGCAATTGGATTTACAGGTGCAGGAGTATCGGTAGAGAGCGGAATACCACCTTTCCGCGGTGAAAACGGACTTTGGAATACCACAGACCCATCGCTGCTATCGCTCAGTAGGTTTTACCGCGACCCTGCCAAAGCTTGGAAAGACATAAAAAAAATATTTTACGACTTTTTTGGACAGGCAAAGCCAAATGCAGCACACAAAGCATTAGCCGAACTTGAGAAAAAAGGAATAGTAAAAGGAGTAATCACCCAAAACATCGACAACCTGCATCAAGAAGCAGGAAGCACCAATGTAATTGAATATCACGGCACTTGCAGCAACATGGTATGTATCAAATGCGGGAAAAAATACAGGAGCAAAGATGTTGACCTTGCTACCCTCCCACCCACATGCTCTTGCGGAGGCGTACTAAAGCCCGACTTTGTATTCTTTGAAGAAGGCATTCCAGAAAATGCGCAAATAGAATCGCAAAAAATGATGCAAAAAACCGACGTAATAATAATAATCGGTACCACAGGCGAGGTGATGCCAGCCGCCTACCTGCCACACACCGCTCACCGAAACGGTGCAAAAATCATAGAGATAAATCCGCATCCGTCTACCTTCACGCACTCAATCACCGACGTTTACATACCGTTGAAGGCGGGCGAGGCAATGACTCAGATCATGAAACTGATATAAAAAAATCGGCGGCACTCTCAACAGAATGCCGCCGATATTATACTATGAAACGAGATTAATATTGGTCGTCGTAATAGCCGCCACCGTTGCCGCCGTAGTTTTCGTCGTCGATATACTTGTCGAGGCTGATATCGTCGTCGTAGTCGTTGGGGATGAAGTTGTCTTGGAAATCGGCAAAATCATCATCGTACAAGTCGTCGTCTTCCTCCTCTTCCTCGTCATCGGGCATAGATTTTTTGCCGCGCTTAGAAGAGGATTTTTTGGATTTACGAGCACCTTCGTCAGTAATAAAGTCGCCGTTTTCGTCCAACATATCGTCAAGATCGCCAACATACTCATCAATGTCGATGTCTAAATCATCATCGTCGAAATCTTTGTCGAAATCATCGTCAAATTTTTCGTCGGAATAGTCATCATAGTTGTCGTCAAAATCGTCGTCATCATCGTCGTAAGATTTCTTTTTGCACGATAGAGACTTTGGGGCGAAAGGCTCGCCCACCGCTGTGAGTCTGCGACTATCAGTAACGCAGCCAGTGTCATAAAGGTTTTTAAACATAATTTTTTGACTTTGAAGTTTTAATTTGTGGTCAATTTTTTTGATTAGTTTTTAACGCTATTTTTTCACTCCAACGAGCACGCCAAGGCACCCTTCGAGTTTAAACGAAGAACCGGCGTCGAATGGAACTATCTTGATTTTAACCTTAAGGTTCATATTGTGGTCGGGTGTAAACTCGAAAAAATTAAGTCCGTTGAGAGGCAGCATCGTACCGTCTTCAAGAGTAACGAATTTGTCGTCGGTGCCGCGTCCAAAGTTTTTAAACAGCTCTGTCTTGCCTTCGGTGATGGTTATCTCTTTGAAAAACATGTCCATACCGCACACATCGAGTTTATAGTGCTTGCCTGCTTTAAAAGCGAAGTTGTATGTAACTACCTCGCCCTCGCTGACAATAGGCGACTGAATATTGCCATCAAGCACATAGGGTTCAAGCTCCGATTCGGCTATAGACTCGATATACTCGCCGCACTGTGCCGAAGCGTATGAGCACCACAGCAAAAGAGCTTGTATCAATATCGCTAATTTCTTCATTTCAAGTACTTTATTTCTTTTTTACTAAATCAAACTATCCAATATCATTATTTTTGAAACCAATACACCTGCAAAGCATACCGTTTTTTCAAAAGAACGCATACAAATAAAAAACGTTTCAGAATAATACGCTTTTAACATTAATTTTATCTGTATATTTTGTAATTATCCAAATACAAAAATAACCCTTTTTTTTGTCATTTCAATAAAAAAAATGAGATAAAAAGTATTTATGGATTTTTTTTTCGCAACGTTTTTTATAGTTTTGCAATACAATATGTTTTATATGCAATAGTGAAATGAACAACGCGGAAAAAAAACTTTTTCTCTCGAAACTTAAGAGCGAAACCGACGAGCAACTGCTCAAGACACTCGATTTTTTCAGAAACAACGGCGACACCGATGTGCTTGCCGATGTGCTCAGATTGTTGGAATCAGAACGGTCGCAACAGGTATACGAATGCGTTCTTAATCTTGTGAGCGACCTTAAAAACCAGGCGGCGTCTGACATTGCATTTGAATATATGTGCCAAACCGCAGATACGTCTGCCAAAAAGAAGATAATTTCGGCGCTGTGGCAATCTGAAGCCGATTTTTCGCACAAGGCGGAGGACATCACCAAGATATTCACATCCACCAAAGATTTTGAAACAGCCTTTGAAATTCTCACTCTGCTGGAAAACAACGCTTGCAATATCAACAAAGATACTGCTAACAATCTGCTCAACAATATCTCTACAAAGAAAGAATCTGCCGCAGCTGGATTTGAAGGCATTTATGATGCCGCTATCCAACACCTTTATAATATTGTCAACGGAAAAGAAGAGGATTAGTCTGTTTTCTTTTCCTCGTCAGACCATTCGGAATATGGGTGTTTCGACAAACTTGCGTTGATATACTTGGGATCTCCGGTAACCTCTTTGCCTAAGAAAGGAGGTTTGTCGAACTGCTGATTCTCAAACGAAAGCTCTACTTCGGCAAGTTGCAGACCTTCGTTCTGACCATAAAACTCATCGATTTCAATTGTCTGGTTCTTATAATAGACGATATAGCGAGTTTTCTCTATCAAAGATGGTTCGCAAATACGCAGCAACTCGTTTACCTCGCTGGCAGGAATAGGATACTCCCATTCGTTGCGCGTTACCGATGTGTCTGATATAGTGCTTTTTACGGTGATATATCCGCGGTCGCCTTTTAAACGTACACGTACCGACTTATCACTGTTGGAAAAAATATAACCCTGCACAATATAGGTGCTGCTGGTAGCAAGATGCTTATACTCGCCATTTACTATGTACTTGCGTTCTATTTCGTATGCCATTCTTATAACTGTTTTGAACGCAAATTACAAATTTTTTTATCGAAAAGCAAATATTTTGGGCAATTTTTTGCAGAAAACAAATAATATTAGTAACTTTGGCTTAGAATTTAAATTGCAGATATGAGTATCACAATAGCTATAAGCAATCACAAAGGAGGCGTAGGCAAAACCACCTCAACCGTCAATATAGGCGCAGGCCTTGCTATGGAAGGCAAAAAAGTACTGTTAATAGATATGGACCCCCAGGCCAATCTAACGCAAAGCTACGGCATCACCAAATCGGAAGTGTCGATATACGAAGTGCTTACTGGCGAAGCGGAGCCCATACCCGTTACTGTTTTTGAAAACTTAGACGTGCTGCCATCTACTCTCGACCTTTCGGGTGCAGAGATGGAGCTGAGCAACGAAGCCGGACGCGAATATATTTTGCGCGAGGCTATTGCCCCTATCGCAAGCAAATACGACTATATTCTAATTGACTGCCCGCCGTCGTTAGGACTGCTGACTATCAACGCGTTGACTGCCGCCGACGAAGTTTACATTCCCTTGCAGGCGCATTACCTTGCCATCAAAGGTCTTACTAAAATTGTGGAAGTAATCGGAAAAGTGCAGAAACGTCTCAACAAGAACGTGCAGATTACCGGCGTGTTTGTAACTCAGTTCGACAAGCGTAAAGTGCTTCACCGCGACGTGGTGGAAACTATTTACACATATTTCCAAGACAAACTGTTTAATTCAAGAATACGCGACAACATAGCTCTTGCCGAGGCACCGAGCCAGGGTCTCGACATCTTCCGCTACGACCCTGAATGCAAAGGAGCTGAAGACTACAGATCTTTATGCAAAGAGATTATCGAAAGGCACGCGCAACTCTAATAACGTATTGATATGGCAAAATTAAAGAAAAATTTCAAAGGAGGGCTCGACAGCCTGATAGAATCATCTCTCGGTATCACAAAGGAGGATATCGAAAGAAGCCGTATCGAGCGTGAGGAACAACAAAAGGAACAACAAAGCACTGCTGCCAACGTTGTGGTAGATACCAAGGAAATTGAATATCTTAAATACAAAATTGCAGATTTAAAAAGCGAGCTCTACCTTTGGCGCACAGGTAAAATCACACCTGAATCTTTTGTAGAAACGCTTAAAAATCACGGACTTGTATACAACAGCAAGACCAACGAAATAGAAGAGGCCTAAACCTGGCTTCCCTCCTATCTCCTATCCCATCGCCGGTTCGTCGCCGTCCTCGGCAAAATCATCGAAATCTTCGCCATCGTTGAGGGCAAAGGCATCTTCAGCATGCTGCTCACCGGTGTATATTCCTTCTTCGGTATCTTCGGAAACCACCTCGGTAAGTGCCGGATCGGGTTCGGTATTAAGTTTAACCACAAGCGGCTCGTTCTTAGGCTGCGGATTAAGCGGATTGCCGTCGCCGTCGATAGCATCGGTAGTTTCGGTTGTTGTGGTGGTAGTGGTAGTGGTGGTTGTAGTGGTGGTAGTGATTGTAACTGTCTGAGAATCGTTTGCGAGGTCTTCCTCGTCTTCAAAATCAAGCGGTACAGCCGCACCAATAGCCATGTCTTCAACATCCAAATTATCCAAATCGTCGGGATGGTCATCGTTGTGGTTCTCTGTTTCAACAACCTCGTTGTCGTAGAAACGGGCAAGGATATCCTCGTCGACATCTGATTCGGGTTCAACGGCTTCCTCCTCCTCTGAGTCAGATTCGTCGATATCCATTTGAGGAATCTCGGTAAAATCTTCGTCGGTTCTAACGTCTTCTTCTTCATTTTCAACGGTTATCACCGGCTGGTCATTTAATTCTACCTTTATCTCATCCTTGAGTTCTTCCTTAATTTCCTCTTTAACCTCTTCTTTTACTTCTTCCTTTACCTCTTCCTTAACTTCTTCCTTTACAGCTTCTTTAATAGCCTCCTTGATTTCTTCTTTAACATCTTCAGAAACCTCGTTAACAGAATCTTTCTGTTCTTCGGCTACTTCTACCTTGATATCCTCGCCGGCGTTTTCGTTTTCAGCAGGGATAACCACTTTAAGAACAGGCTGTTCGCCATTGTCTTCGGCAGGTTTGTTGTCGGCGGTATCGGTAGTGGTAAGTGTTACTATAGTCTTGTCAGAATCAGATTTGGATTCATTATCATTATCGGAGTTAAACTCGAATGTGTCACCGTTTTCGTAGGTAATCACCTCCTTATGCTCTTCATTCGACGAAATGTTGATATTAGCCTCAACGTCGTGAGCGATAATCTCATCATCTGTCGGACCTTCAACCGTTACATCTCCTTCTTCTTCGTTAACAACAACAGTCACCCTGTCTACCTTGTCGTATGGGCTTTCTTCTACTACCACATTAACAGGTTCGCTAGATGTCAAGCTCTGCTGCGGAATTTCTATTTCAAAAGTCTTTTCCTGCACAAACTCGTCGGCAAACATCTCAAATTCAGATGCCAAGCACCACATTCTGTACCAGATACGCAAGATGATAAACAACTGCTGCACAAAAAACATTGCTATAATGCCAAAAGTGGTTGACATTCCAATCTTATCAAAAGTAAGCTTGTAAAGAATCAAAGTTAAGATAGGAACAACCAAAAGCAAGAAATATAGGAAATAAGTGCGGACAAAGTGGTTGAAAACAAAGCAAGTAGCTTTCCAAATAGCCTTAATCACCCTAAACGAGCCCACCATTTCCATATAGCACTTGGCATAATCAGAAATCATCATCAAAAGCACAGCAGCAGCCACGAAAATAAACGCGGTAATACCGAACGCCCAATAGAGACGAGTTTCTGAAACAACCTCTATATCTTTGAAAATCAGATATGCAAGTCCGAACAAAAGCACAAAAGTAACCACTTGCAAAGCAAGCATAATAACATCGCAAAGCAGATAGCGGAAGAAATTTACGCCCGCACCGGCAAAGAATGTCGACACCTTGAAATCTTCGATATTGTAAGTGCGTATAATACCGCCAGTAAGGAAAATCTTAACTACAAAAAATATCAAAGATATCCACAACACCTGGTAAAGCATTGGAGAAATATCCCAATAATTGAAATTTACCAGCTCACTTATAGTTGAATAGTTCAATGATTTAGTGAGAGTTTCGCCCGCCAGATTGTCGGTTAATGCCGACTTGAACGAAAACAAGAAAGGTATAGCGCACGACAAAGCGAGCAATAAAGTTACTCCATAGATAAGGAATAATACTTTCGGGTTGCGGAGAGATGTCTTAAAACCTCGTGTATATGCTTTTAAAATATTCATTATATATTGATAATTAAGGTTTTACTATGCAAAAAATGCGATTGATTGAAATAAGTTTTCTAACCAGAATAGGAATTTTACTGTATATTTCCAAGCTGGAGAGGTAACACTATTTATTGAATATGAATTGTTTACAAAATTTATATCGCAATAGTTCTTGTTTTCGGGATCAATTTGTGCCGAAACAATCTTGTGCGAAGATACCACAGCAAACTCTTTGCAACGTCCACGGCCGTCCCAGTTGAATGTCTGGGTGTCACCGTTGTCGAATGTAACAAGCAGTTCCACAGGCATTACCATCGTGCCCATGCGTTGAACAAATACCGACGAACGGTACTCTTTGGTTTCTTCGCTGTCGTTTTTGAAAACTTTGCTAAATCCGTCGTCGAAAAATCCCTTGATACCCGATGTCTGCGATTCGTTTTTGATTGAAGTGATCTTGTAGTCGCAAACCTCGTCGGTGCTGAGCATGCTGGTAAAAAACCAAGTATAATCTTTCTGACCCAAAGAGGCGTTGCTCGAGGCTGCCACCTTGTTGACACAATTTATAAAATCACCAGAACAGGGATGTTGAAATTTCCATTTGTTATAATAATCTCTTATAGCCTGATAATAAAGGTCTTCGCCCATCATACCTTTTAACGATTCAAGCATAACCATTGGTTTGGCATACGCCATAAGGTCGTAGGTGTGAGTAGGATATTTCCAAGAATAATTGTCGATAACGGAGATAGCAGGGTTAGACCACTGGGTGTATGTAGTACGGTAATAATCAGACACTTTAACAGGGAATCCCATCATATTTACCAATGAACCGTTAGGATAATACTTGTCCATAATTTCCGATTCAAAGAAAGAGGCCATACCTTCGTCTAACCAAGCCTCCTCAAATTCGTTGGTGGCAACCACAGCCTGGAAATAATTGTGCACAAACTCGTGAACCACAATACGTTCAGGAACGGGAATATTTGAAGGCAAATGCCGTATAGTGCTTGTGGTAAACAACATAGGATACTCCATGGCGGCACAATTTTCTGCGTAGAAAGGAACGTCAACCACTGTGATTGAAGGATAGGCGTATTCGCCAACTTTCTGTTCCATAAACTCCATAGCGTTTTTAAGAGCAGCGATATAACGATCTATCTGAGCGCCATGATGTTCTGGCATATACAACACTCTGATTCCCTTGCCATTGAAACGGTCGACCCGAATTAAAAAACGAGGAGAAGCAGCCCATGCAAAATCAATTACATCCTCTGCATGAAACACATAAGTGTGGGTTTCGCCTTCGGAAGTAAAATCCTTAACAAGCAAGCCAGTTGCTCCCACGCGGAAATCTTTGGGAACGTTTATGCTCACGTCGTAGTTTCCAAAATCAGCATAAAATTCTGAGTGATAATGATATTGATGACAATTCCAACCACTTGTTTTGCGTCCGCGCATTCCTGCAGGTTCGTAAACTCCGATTTTTGGGAACCACTGTCCCACCATATAGAAATCGTCACGCTCATAACCAGAACGCTCGATTATACGCGGCAGTTTAGAAAGGAAAGTAATCGAAAGCTCAATCTCCTTACCCGGAAGAACAGGCTCTTCCAACTTAACCATCATAACAGTCTGGTCGGCAGAGTTATGGTCGTCGGGCTGAACATAATGCAGGTCGGGCAAAAGCATAGCACCGTCGGATGTAACCATACGCTGTATATCTATATAACCCCAATCGCTACTCGGAACAGTATCGGTAAAAGGCTCGTTGCGTTCGAGAAAATATGTGCTCTGAGAATTTTTAAAGGCGTTGAGATATGTGTGAAACATCAGTTCGTTCACAGTATCGTTTGTATTATTACGCCAAGTAAGTGTTTCTGTGGCAGTTATCACTTTAGCGGCAACGTCGAGCTTAGCGTCGATCTTGTATGAAGCGGTACGGCTGCTCTGCGGTTCTGCCGGAAATCCTCCTGCTGTTGTGTCGTTCTGCGCCCACAAAGATGCAGACATAAACAAAAATGCGGAAAGCAATATATTTTTTTTCATCGTGTATTATTGTTCAAATTATATTTTTGTAATACAATATGTAAAACCGACTTTTAATAAGGTATATTCACTGCCATTATTATTAGTCAAATGTAAAATTAACAATATTTTTTGAAACAACGATAACAATTTTGTAAAAAAAATGTGCTCAGAAACAAAAAAAATATGCTTACATCTGATAAGTGAGGATAAAATCAAATCTTGAATTTGAATAAGCATTAATAATCAACGGCTTGGCATAAGAAAAGCCAAAAGAAACATTGTTGGCAATGCGTAATAAATTTACATCACATATAAATTTAAAACCTGCCGAGGCAAAATCATACCTGTAACCAAACATAAGCGGTGCTGAAGCTTGCGCAAAAACAGAACCACGAAGGCGCTTTACCCACACCACTGCAGGAATTCCAAGGTCGGGATAACCCAACGGAAAGGCATATTCACCCGAAACTTTCATATTTTCGTGACAGCGGACCGATTTGTAGCCAAGCACATCCAAATCGCTGTCGGAATATAGATAGATAGTGTTTTGATCATTGTTGCGAACCTGCCGCATATAGCCGGCGTTGACAGTCAGAGAGTTTTGGCGAAACAAACCTGGAACCGTAACAGATACCAACGTTTTAAATTTCTGCGACTCGCGGTGACAGTTGACAGATTTTAGAGCGTCAACAGTGACAGAGAAACCCAGCGTAGAACGGAAATCCCGGTAGGCCAAGGCTCGATAAAGAGAGTAGTTTATCCCACCGTAAACCACTGAAAATTCATCGTTGCCCATATCGGTGTAAGTATCTGTAAGTTTGTTGCTTATCATATAACGGCTCAACTGTGAGGAGAGAGTCAAATGTTGCGACCAATTGTATCGTGAAAAATCAAAAGGAACTGAAACAGAGAGTGTTAAAATCTTAGAATCCCAATGCAAATATTGAGAATAAACCACACCATTACGATTGCGGAAATAATATTTGTCGGCGTCGGTATTAAAACTTGCCGACACCCCAAGCACAGGATAAAAACCTGAATATGTGGCACCTACGGTAGTGCGCCAAATGTCTGCATCTGATCGGTATATTTGATTTACATACAATTGGAATGTTTGTAAGGTGTTTTCGGAATAAATTGTGCCTCCATATTTACCATCCATAAATTCGGGCATCCATCCGTAACACCTTATAAGATTGTAATAACGCTTATAATCTTTTACAGTATAAGAGTTGTTATTATCAGTTGGAGCATTGGCAACAATATCGAGCTGCTGATATGGTTCTGAATCTGCCAAAGGTTTAAAATAATCTAATTTACAGGGTTTTACATCAGCTATATCCACAGCATCAACATTAGGCAACGAAGCCGAAACGATATTAGAACCTGTCACCGAAAAATCACTATATATAAAGGTGTGTCCATCGGGCGAAACATCGGGCGCAGAGGCAGAATATCGGCGAGAGGTTATCATTTGGCGTTTTCCCGAACTGATATCCAACGCCCAGATATTTGAAATACCAGAATATTCCGAATCATAATAAATAATGCCATTGAAAGGCTTGATAGAATTAATAACCTCTGATTCATAATCTTTTACAATTCGTTGTTGAGTCGAAACAAGGTCGTAGACTACAATAGCATTTTGGTTTTTGAGATTGGAAACAGCAGCCACCTCGTTGTTGTTTACGAAATGCACACTGCGTAGATATTCACCATAAGAAGCTGGTATCTGCTTGATTTTGTGCAACGAAGAAATTCTATCTCCAATAAATTCAGCCTTAAAAATCACAAGCGAAGTATTTCGACCCTTATCGAATTCCACTGCTGCCACCAATTTGCCGTCGGGCGAAATTGAAGGAGAAAAATATCTGCCCTTGTTAGTTAGCCGATAACGCTTTTGAGTAGCAAAATCATATATCGCAATATCAGAATATCCTCTAAAAGTCCAACGGATATCTGGTACAGCCGTGGCCCATATAATCTTGCCGTTGGCATAATCAAAAGAAGAAGCCTCAGTGGTGAACAACTCTGTCTCTTCGCCGTTGAGCGATAGTGACACAATTGTATTAAGGTCTGTAAGCGAGGACTTTAAGGCAACAATATGGTCATTGTCGATAAATTTTGCATTAGTATATGAGGTGTAGCGGCGATGGTGCTTTTTAGTGATAGTATTAGCTTCGGTAAAAGATAGAGAATCGTTGCGCTGATTGTAGAAACTGCGCATTTCATCCATAGTCTGCTTATAGTTTTTTGTAAGGT
This sequence comes from Bacteroidales bacterium, assembly GCA_017960885.1. GTDB lineage: Bacteria > Bacteroidota > Bacteroidia > Bacteroidales > UBA3824 > UBA3824. Next base: position 17,491 of record JAGCYI010000043.1, on the reverse strand, counting down.
TAACACCAGAAAAATGTCGAAACGACGACCCGAACGACCATGGCCAGAACGAATACCACGAAGATCGGCGGGCTGTCTTTGTCCACACATCCGCACCAGCGATTCTACGCCCGTGAGTAACAAGAGGATAGCCAAGTTGGTAAATAGTAGGAATCTTATTTCGGAAAGAACCATTCACCATCTTGTCGTAAGGATAAGGTTTGTTTCGGGAGGTAATAATGGCGGCAGTGAGCTGGTTGAACGAAGACAAACGTCCGCGGCCACCTGATGTAAGCACAGTTTCGGCATAAACGGCGTCGCCTTCAAACCACCAATTAGGAATCGACATACGCATAGCAGAACGTCCGAAAGCACCGAAAAATATGCCGCTCAGCTTTGTAAATCCGTGATTTAAAATCTGATTCTGAACCACATGACGATATTCGTGCACGGCAAGGTTTTGATACCACTCTCCTATTCCGATAGAGTTGTCGTAATATGGCAAACCATACCAGTACATCTTATAAGGAAAAAGCGTAACATAGCCATTAGAAACTATTTCGGTGTTTGAAACCACAAGCGGAATACGTCTTGGATTGTCTTTAAGCGAAACAGTGTCGGCGGCAAAAACCTTTTCAAAAGAGTAAACCAAACGAGAAATATCAGCCTGATTTATATCCTTGTCGAAAATAATCTTTACGTGGGGCAAATCAACCTCACCCCATTTTACCGAAGAGGGATGCTGAGCACAGGTAACCGTGCCCGACAACACCGCAACCGCTGCTAAAAGAGATTTCAAATGCATATTATTCAATTTTATCGAGCGAAGTCTCCTTGATTCTGTAACCGGTATGTGGGAAACTAGCAAAGACAGGCTCGTCGTGGGTTGCCACAATAACCGCAGCACCACGTTTGGAATAAGAATGTAGAATCTGTGCAATGTGAGAGGCGGTTTCATTATCGAGATTGCCAGTAGGTTCATCGGCAAGGATCAACTTGGGCTGATGCACAAGAGCCCGCGCAATTGCCACTGTCTGACGCTCACCGCCGGAAAGCTTATGCGGAAAAATCATAGCCTTGCTTTCAAGACCCGTTTTCTGCAAAACGGACATAATATAATCTTTCTGATTGCCTTCGGTTTTAAATCCCAACGAATCAACAACATACTTAAGATTATCAAACACAGTCTTATTGTCGAAAAGAAGATAGTTTTGAAAAACAATACCCATCTGACTGCGTAATTTCGATTGTTTGCGGTAGGGAAGCCGTTTGAGGTCGAACCCCAAAACATAGGCTGACCCTTGCGAAACTGGCACGTCGGCATACAACGACCTCAGAAGAGTCGACTTGCCGGATCCAACAGCGCCTTCGAGCGTTACAAATTCGCCCGCAACTACCTGGAATGTAACATTTTTCAACAAATCGTCGCCATTGCGCTCAATAGCCACATGCTGATAATCTACCAAATATTGCTCGTCTAACATTGTGTTTAATTTGCTTACAAATGTAAAAAAACTTTTACAATATACAAAACTTGATGCAAAAATCTTTTCTTTTTTTTCATCAAAAGCAGTTTTTCATTATCTTTACAAAAAATATTTGTATGACAAATTTTATTAAGAATTTTACCAAGAACTATTTCTTCATAAACAAAGACATTGAAAACGAAAAACTTATAACGGATTCCATAACACAAGGAATATCGTTTAAAGGCACAAACCTCTGGATTTTAATTTTCGCAATATTTATAGCCTCTATCGGTCTCAATGTCAACTCCACCGCCGTAATAATTGGCGCAATGCTTATTTCGCCACTTATGGGACCTATCATAGGTATGGGTTTTGCTGTGGGTATCAACGATTTGAAACTGTTTTATTCGGCATTGTTAAACTACTGCGTGGCAACAGGAATAAGCATCCTCACCGCCACTATATATTTTATGGTGTCGCCATTCGACGAGGCGCAATCAGAACTATTGGCAAGAACATCTCCCACCACCTACGACGTATTTATAGCTATGTTTGGTGGCGCTGCTGGCATTATAGCGATATTTTCAAAAGACAAAGGAAACGTGATTCCTGGCGTTGCAATTGCCACAGCCCTGATGCCGCCCCTCTGCACTGCAGGATACGGAATCGCACATAGCAACATTTATTTCTTCGCAGGCGCTTTCTACCTTTATTTCATCAACACCGTGTTTATCTGCGCATCCACATACGCTGGAGTAAGGCTAATGAAATTTCACCAAAAGGAGATGCCGGAAAACATCGCAAAAAAAAGCCGCAGACTTATTCTCGCAATTATAATCATAACCATAATTCCGTCGGTTTTTCTCACCTACAACGTATTTAGCAACAATACTTTGCGCCGAAATGTTAGAATGTTTGTAAAAGAAGAACTAAACATGATAGGCGTACAGGCTATTTCGCACGAAATTGACGAAGACACCAAAACCCTGAAAGTGGCTATTGTTGGCAACGAGCTATCCGCCAACGAAATAACTCACATCGAAGACAAGATGCACAAATACCACATTGATGAGTTTAAACTAAAAATAATTCAGGGAGTGCAAACCGACAGCATTATCCGAAAAAACATCAACAACGAAAGCTCAAGATATGCCGGACAGTTTAACGAACAAGTTATTACTATAAAAAAACTTCAAGACCAGCTCAACCAATACACACAATATCAAGAAATTACCAAAACCATAGAACCTGAGGCAAAAATACTTTTCAAAAATCTTAAAAGCGCAATGGTGATGAACTGCGCCGACGAAAACTCACCTCAAAAAGAGGCAATTGCAATAGTGGAGTTGTTGCCCGACACCAAAACACAAAAAACCGACATCTCTTTACTGAAACAATGGCTCACCCAGCGAATCAACGCCGACAGCTTACGCATTATCATTTCTATTGATAAGGAAAACAAATAAAAAAGGATTTCGCAGTGTTCTACGAAATCCCGTTAGGTTTAAGCTTGATGGTTGTGGGTCGAAACTTTCGCCATTAGCTGCAGGCCAAGCCTAAAACAACAAATACGGCGAATAACAAAAATGCATAACTTCTTTTCATCTTTTCTTATTTTAAATAATTAGTAGCTCTTAGTACAATAACAAATACTAAAACCGAGCCAATATTAATAATAAAAAAAGAAATTGTCAAAAAAAAATGTAACTTTTTTTTGACAATTTTAAATAATTACTATACTTTTAAAAGAAAACATTTTTATAGAACTATAAATCAGCGTATTAAATAAAATGTTAAAAAAAATTAAAAATCTATCCGAAAATTCAAGTAAAAAGAGTATATTTGGAAAATGAAAAATGATACAGCAGATGAAAAGCATACTAAAACAAACAGCTAAAATAATAGCAGCATTTACCACCATAATTGCCTCGTCGGCACAAACAAACGCATGCACAAATTTTATAATAACAAAATCGGCAAGCGGAGGCAACGGAAACATAATTACCTATTCGGCAGATTCGCACCAACTTTACGGATGTATATACCACTTTGCCGCACAAGATTGGCCAAATGGTTCCACTCTCGACATCTACGACTGGGATTCGGGCAAATTTATGGGAACAATTCCACAAGTGAGTCACACCTATAATGTAGTAGGCAACCAAAACGAAAACCAGGTGTCGATTGCCGAAACCACATACGGCGGCTTAGAGCAGTTGCAGCATCAAGATGGTGCCATTTTGGACTACGGAAGCCTTATTTCCATAGCCCTTCAACGTGCAAAAACAGCCCGCGAAGCCATAAGAATAATGGCAGAACTAACTGATTTGTACGGATATGCTAGCGAGGGAGAATCGTTTTCAATAGCCGACAAAAAAGAAGTTTGGATAATGGAAGTAATAGGCAAAGGCAATCTCGGCAAAGGCATGGTATGGGTGGCACGACGTATTCCCGACGGATACATCAGCGGACACGCTAACCAGGCACGCATCACCACTTTCAAATACCAGGGCAAAAACAAGTGGAACGACCCAAAAGCCGACACTTTCAATTCGCACGATGTGATATCATTCGCCACGAAAAACAACCTTTACAGCGGCAGCGACAAGGAGTTCAGCTTTTCCGACGTGTACAATCCCATTGACTTTGAAGGAGCAAGAATGTGCGACCTCAGGATATGGATGTTCTTTAAAAGCGCGGCTCCAAAATCGTTTGACAAAAACAACAAATATTGGAACTATGCCACAGGAAATGTAAACCGAGTAAAACCATACGAAGGCGGATGTCAGACACCAGAGAATTTTCCTACAAACCGTATGCCCCTGTGGATAAAACCAGATTGGCACGTAACTATACATCAAGCCATGAACGCTATGCGCAACCACTTTGAAAACACCGAGTTAGACATGTCGGTTGATGTAGGAGCAGGACCTTTCAACTGTCCGTACCGTATGCGTCCGTTGACATTTGAGGTGGATGGCAAAACATATTTCAACGAACGAGCCACAGCCACACAGCAGACCGGTTTTGTATTTGCAGCTCAAAGTCGCGACTGGCTGCCCGACTATGTTGGCGGACTTTTCTGGTTTGGTACCGACGATGCAGCCAGCACCGTTTTCGCACCGTTTTACTGCAGCATTACCGAAATACCATTTGAATATTCGTCGAAAAACGGTTCCATGATTGAATGGAGCGACAACTCGTCGTTCTGGGTCAACAATATGATTTCAAACTGGGCATACACACGCTACAACCTTATCCATCCCGAGATCGAACGCGTGCAGCAACAACAAGAAAAAGATTTCATTACTCAAACACAAGATATTGACCGTAAAGCAGTTGAAATGGGCAAGAGCGACGAACAGGCTGCAATAAAATTCCTTACCGATTATTCAGTAAAAACAGGGTCAGAACTTGTAGCACAGCGCAAAAAGTTCTTCAACTATCTGTTTATGAAATATATGGACGGCAACGTAAAGACAAACGATGGCGAACAAAAACTAAAAGACAACGGCAGTGGCAAGGGTATTCCCGAACTCTCACAGCCAGGCTACGGCAAGGCATGGGAAGAAAACGTTGCACGCTCTACTGGCGACAAACTGCTTGAAAAATAACAGATTTTTGATTATCCAATATGAAAAAATTATCGTTTCCGCTATCTTGGCAAATACTCACGGCTGGCGCATTGGCTTTGGTTTTCGGAATGGTTTTCCCCGAAGTTGCCAACATCACAGGATATTTAGGCACATACTATATCAAAATTCTACTGGTGATTCTTTTGCCCACCATAGCGGCCCATATAATCTCAGGCATAACGCAAATCACTCATCTTCAAACGCTTGGAAGAATAGGCATTAAAAACGTGGTATGGGCTCTGCTCACTCAGTTAATTGCAATGGTGTCGGCGCTGATTATGGTCAATATCATCATGCCTGGCAATGGTATCGACTTTGAATACACCACACAGGTTGATGCCAGCAAAACTGTAAACTTCGGTGATTTTATACCACGGACATTCAGTCCAAACATCTTCAGGGCTTTGTCGGAAAACAACTTGTGCGCCGTGGCTCTTTTCTGCACAGTGTTCGGCTGTTTTATCACCAAATCAAAAGACAAAACAAGGATATTCCTCACAAACTTTTTCAACTCAATATCAGAAGTGATGTCGAGAATAACCGACTTTGTAGCACGACTCGCCCCTATCGGTGTTTTTGGTGCACTTACTAAATTAACAGCAACCACCGACTTTAACACCACAGCATCTAAACTATGGGTTTTGATACTCACTATCACGGCCGCGCTGCTGATACACACTTTTATATCACTACCCTTATTTGTAAAGATATCAGCACGTTGCAAACCGTACCGACTAATGAAAGCAGTGGGAAGCGTGCTGTTTACATCGTTTGGAATATCGTCAGAAACTCTAACTATGCCTATGGCTATCAACAAGTTAACTAAAGAAATAGGCATATCGGCACATACTGCAAATATATCTATGCCATTTCAGTCGCTCACCAATAGCAATGGCACAGCTATTTTCCTAAGCGTGGCTACAGTGTTTATAGCTCAGGCATACGGTATTTACATTTCGATATCTGAGCAGATTATTCTAACGTTCGCAATACTCTTTATCTCTTTTGGCATTCCTGATATGCCACTGAAATTCACAATGTTAATGTTGCCTGTATTAGGATTTCTCGAACTTCCAGTAGAAGGTGCGGGACTTGTGGCAGGCTGCGAAATATTGTTCGGCAACATCTGTCCGTTTGTAAACATGTGGGGCAATATCTGCTGCACAGCCACAATAGCCCGTTCTGAAGGAGACACCCTCAATATTGACCGACAGAAACTATAAGCTACTCGATCGGATAGCAATTCAAATAGTTCTGACGCAAACGGCTCTGCATATCAACCATTTGGAGGGCAGTAACAGCAGCCTCGTCGCCCTTGTTGCCAAGTTTTCCGCCGGCACGCTCTTGGGCTTGCTCCAAATTATCGGTAGTTAAAACTCCGAAGATAACAGGCTGATTGTACTTGATATTCAGTTCGGTAACGCCTTGTGTAACGCTTTGGCAGATGAAATCGAAATGGCGGGTTTCGCCTTGGATAACGCATCCGAGCACAATTACCGCATCCACGTCGGTGTATTCCAAAAGGTTCTGTGCGGCGAGAGTAAGTTCAAAAGTTCCCGGCACCGCAACAGAAATAATATTATCTTCCTTAACCTCGTGTTTCAGAAGGGTTTGTTTAGCACCGTTGAAAAGTGCCGAAGTAATCTCCTTGTTCCATTGAGCCACTGCGATACCGATTTTCATATCGCTGCCGTTCGGGATTTCTGCATCCCCAAAATCAGATAAGTTTTTAAGATTTGAAGCCATATAAATATGTGTTAATTAATTTCATAAGTAAAAATCAAAATCCGCCTGCAAAATAACTCCTTGCGATATAGGGCGACGGTTCGTAATATGCGCTGCAATTATAATTGTCGAGAGTGTTGCAAATATCATTGTTGTAAACTCTAACAATAGCCTGAGCATAATCCTCTCCTACTTGCATAGTATTCAGAATCAGACGTTTATATACTTTTCCCATCTGAGTTTCAGAAGGTATTTTTTGACAAAAATCAGGGTTAACAGCCGAAACATCAAAAGTGCCATCTTCCAACGAAAACTCTTCAATCCATTCTGATGCGGTTTGCAATGGATTTTGCGAGTGAAGCACGTTTGCCGAAGATAGTTTTTTAGCCAACTCGTTGTAACCCATTTTGTTAACAGTGTAACGATTGGGTTGCTTTATCTGCCGCGAAACCTTCTCTATCATATAACAGACAAAGTAAAGGTCGTCTTCGGTAATGTCCTCGTCGGGAAAAAACACATTCTTCATAACAAATAATGATTTTTATAAGTTATTGTTTTTAAGGTGTTTTCGGTAGTAAAAACTATCTGATTGGTAGGATGTTTAAACTTGGCCAACACCCAAAACGCCTCACGCGAAATTATGCCCGAAGCATAATCCTCCACATAGTCCCAAATCTGATCGTCAGTCATAGGACCCTCCACAATATCGTAAGAATGTTCTACGCCACGCCGGCAAGCCAAAACAAAGTCAAGCCACTCTTCGGTCATAGAGTCAAACCTAAGAATGTTTAAATCAGCATCTTCGGTATATTCATAAACCGAAATAACACTACCATTTTTGCGGCTAAGTGCCCAACGCTGTGCCTGCTTTTCAAAACGGGTGCAATAAAAGCCAAAGCCGAAATCCTTATAAAATCCGCTTATCAAGATTTTTGGATTCGACACTTCTACATTGCTGCCGTGATATATCAGACCATTTTTCATATCGCAAAAATAAAAACATTTTTGCTTTTAAGCCAAAAAACTATAACTTTACAAACAAAAAAAAATGAAAAAATTCCTCATAATATTCGGCATAATCACAGCATTGCTGGTAGTTGTTGCGCTTAAAGGCCATAATTTCTGGGTGATGGTAATTTCTGTGGCAATGGTGGCTATCGAGATACGATTGTGCAGATGGTGGCTACGTCGCGACGAACGTTTGCTAAAAGAAATTGCAAGCGGACTTTTTTTCGAACCTGAACACATCGAGGGTAGCACTGCCACATACTATTTCGATGGGCACTACTACAACCTTATGCTAAAAAATGATAATTTGTTTTTGCTCAGCGAGGCAAAATTGCGCAAAGAATCTGAAAAACAAAACTTTATAGATACAGAAAAGGAGATGTTGGCTCTGCAAACCATACTTCAACCAACATACAACAACATCTCCACCACAAGCGAAATGTCGTCGGACGGCAAGCGGGCTGCGTTTGCAATAAAAATACCTGTCAATGATGAGAATATCAAAGGATTAGACGATATAATGAACCGTTTTACGCAGATAATCGGAGCGTATACCGAAAGCGAGGCGATAAACCAAACAACCAATTAATCAAGCACTTCGAGTTCGCCTTTGTACTCAATCACAGGCGGAAGATTTTTTGGGAGGTCAACAGCCAAAAGCGAGATAAAATAATCGGAAGGAATTGTGGTACGATTGTCGTTAAGTTGCTCTACCTTAATAAAATACTTGCCATCTTTAAAATCCGAAATATCAAGTTCGATTATCTCATCCTTAGTATTAATATTAAAGGTGTCGATGGGCTGCAAATCCTGATTATAAAGCACGGCGCGGATACCCGAAAACTCCATCAACCCCGGCTCGATGACAATCTTGCGTTGATGTATGTGCTTGATAACGTGGTCGCTCGAAAACTCAAACCAATCTTCATCATTCAACTGCCGTCCCTTGCCGTCGAGAGGAGAATGAAACGAGTGATGCTGACGGCTGCCCAAAGGAAGCGCAGTGGCGGCACGTGGCGAAAAATCAGGCTCGTAACCGTCGGGCAGTGAGGCAAAACCATTTTTCTCTCCTGAAAATTCAATACGCCAACGGTCGGAATGTCGCTTATTTTCAAGCGTATAGAGCATTACCGACTTTTGCATACGGGTAAATTGTGAGCGACATTCTTTGTTTTGCGTATACGACATAATATTGTCGGTTTGAGGCGCATAACGGTTGCCCCAACGGTCGGTAACGCCTTCATTATCAACATAATTACAATGCGAATCGGTAACGCGTCGGAGATACGGTTGGGCGTAAGTGTCGGCAAGACCGTCGCCATTGATTTCCACATTTCTACCACGAGCAAAAAGTCCACGGCGAAAAACAGTAGTGTCAACAGATTCTTGACGATGTTTGCCACGGTGATAATAACGGTGAGTGTGATGAAGACCGAGATAATGCCCCATTTCGTGAACAGCCACCGAAGGCGAACCGCTTGGAATAGTAGCGATGGTATTGCTAAAATGATTGTAACAGCCTGTAAATGCGAGATTTCGGTTCTTTTTGCCGGGTTTTGCGAGCCATCCCGCCAACATAATATTCACCACGCCACGTTTGTGATGCAAATGGCTCTGAATAGGCGCGTTTGAAAAATAACCGAATTTTTGGAAACGCTTTTTTTGAAATTTTTCTACACCCGAGAGATAAAAAACAATCTTGGTATTGTTAGCAGTAAACAGCGTATTGAGACTGATAATCAAACGTTTGATTTCGAGGTCGGTAGGCAGATTTTCGCCGCCGTAAGCCCAAATCTGCACCGGCACAGCATACATCGGCGTGGAATCGTTATCATAATGAATATCAGAAAGATAACGTTCAAGAAAAGCATTATTACCAATCCACGGCTTACAAAAAATATGCTTATGCTGATATTTTGAAAAATCAGTCTGCGCAAAGAGACTGATATTCAAGAATATCAAAAAGATGGGCAATATTTTTTGCAAATTGGTCATTAAAAACAATTATTCAACAACATAAAAGATTTAAGTTCATTACACAAAAATACAAAACTTTTCTTAATAAGCGAAAAAAACACTATCTTTGTGATAGAAAGTTACAGTTTCGACGTGCCTCATTTGGAAAATCGGCGTAAACTTTTCAAGCGAAAAACGGACGGTGGATGAGTGGGTGATATGGAAATAATGCGGGGAGAGATAGTATTTGAGCATATTTTTTTTCGGGGAGAGATAGATTTTTTATGTTAAAAATATTGGGGAACGATAGAAATAATTTTGTATTTAATTAATTATTAGTAAATTTGCCTCGATAAAAAAAATCATAATTATGGAGTATATATTTCAACGTAAAATATATGAGCAAATTAGTCAGTGGAAACGCGAAAATGCGGGGCGCAGCGCATTGCTTATTGAAGGTGCTCGGCGTATTGGCAAATCCACCATTGTTGAAGAGTTCGCAAAAAAGGAATACAAATCGTATATCCTAATTGACTTCATCAAAGCATCTGAGCGCGTCAAATCGTTGTTTAACGATTTGATGGACTTGGATTACCTATTTCTATTCCTACAAAGTGCCTATCATACAACGCTTTATCAGCGAGAATCGTTAATTATCTTCGACGAAGTTCAAAAATGTCCTATGGCTCGTCAGGCTATAAAATACTTGGTGCAGGACGGACGGTATGATTACATAGAAACAGGTTCGCTCATCAGCATCAAACAGCACACAGAAAACATCACCATACCAAGCGAAGAAGATAGATTGGAAATGTTTCCGATGGATTACGAGGAGTTCCGTTGGGCGATGGGCGACACTGCGACAATTCCATTATTGAAGAAACAATTGGAGAGTGGACGCTCAATGGGCGACGACATCAATAGGCAATATATGCGCGACTTGCGACTGTATATGCTTGTTGGCGGTATGCCGCAGGTTGTCAGCGAATATCTTAAAACTAAAAATCTCCGCTCGGTTGACACAATGAAACGTAAGATACTCAATCTTTACTTCGATGACTTCCGCAAAATTGACAAGACAGGCAAGATAGGTAAATTGTACGCAGCCATTCCCGCAATGCTATCGCACGGCGTGGGACGTTTTTATCCTACATCAGTAATCAAGGGCGTGGGAGCCGACAAAATGATGGATTTGTTGATAGCCTTGGAAGACAGCAAAACTGTTAACATTGCCTACCATTGCACCGACCCTCAGGTTGGGCTACCGTTGAGCGAAGATCGCAGCCGTCAGAAAATTTACGTAGGCGACACGGGACTGATGGTAACACTTGCTTTTTGGGACAAGCAATTTGCCGAAAATATTTTGTACGACAAGTTGCTTACCGATAAACTCCCTGCCAACCTCGGATATATATATGAGAATTTGGCAGCGCAGATGCTTTGCAGCAACGGCAACAGATTGTATTTTTACACTTGGCCAAAAGATGAAAGACACAACTACGAAATTGACTTTTTGCTTTCGCGAGGAGCAAAGGTCTGTCCTTTGGAAATAAAATCGTCTAACCATAAAAATCACGTGTCGCTTGACACGTTTTGCGAAAAATTCTCGTCTCGCATAGCCAATAGGTATTTGGTCTGCACCAAAGATCTCAGATTAGACGGCAAGACGACAATCCTGCCTATTTATATGACTGGATTGATTTGATTTCAATTTCATAGAACAAAATCATTTATCAAAATACAAGGTATGCAATTAACTCAGATACAAATAATTAACTAATTATTCATAAAACGTCCCAAAAAATATTTGCAATATGAATTTTCTTTTGCTAATTTTACTCTAATAAACTTAAAATAATTAAGACAAAACAGTAATATAAATAAACTAACATATTAAAACATTGGGCTTTACGCTCTTATTCTCAGAAAGAAAGTTTCGTGCGTATTACCACAACGGTTTTGCGAGCCATCAAAAAAACACTATCTTTGCATAAATCAACAAATACTTTACCGATATGAAAGATTCAAACTTTAAGAAACAAATAATTTTGTTATCAATAATAGTGTTATCCTCAATAACCACAAACACATGGGCACAAGAGGCTTACGTTGAAATGTCGCAAGACCTCACTACGCTAACATTCTATTACGACACTCAAAAAGCCAATCGCAAAGGAACTGTCTATGAATTGAATCAAGGAGATAAACTTCCTGAATGGTGCGAAACCATTTTTATGCAATTAACCTTCAATGAAACTTGTAATACTGTTGTTTTTGATAAATCTTTCAAATCGGCACGTCCTACTTCTTGTTATTGTTGGTTTGCAGGATTCAAAAAAGTTAAGGAAATTCTTGGTATAGAAAACCTGAATACGTTAGATGTTACAACTATGAAAGGAATGTTTTGGGGATGCAAAAGTTTAACAAATCTAAACCTAGTTAATTTTATCACCACCAATGTAATAGATATGGAACAGATGTTTTCAGATATGATAAATATCACAAGTTTAGATTTAAGTAGTTTTGATACCAAAAATGTCCAAAAAATGAAAGGATTATTCGGAGATTGTATCCGTCTCAAATACATATTCGTAGACAAAAACAAATGGCAACTATCTGAAGATGTAATAAAAAACGAGCATTACAATTCCAATCACATGTTTTTAAATTGTCTCTATTTATTTGGAGGAAAAGGTACAGAATGTACACCGGATAAAAACCAAGCAGAATATGCACGTATAGATGAAGGAACACAAAAGCCGGGATTATTAACTGAAAAAGGCACGGCTCCATATACACCAAAATACAAAGATGAAATACCATATGTAATTTTTAAAAATAAAGTGCTATATTTCAAACTTGGCAAAACTATCGAAAAGGGAGGTATAATAATAAACAAATGGCCTATATCTTATCAATCATTTTTAGAAGATAAAATTAAAACAGTTGTATTCGATAAATCGTTTGCCAAATTTAAACCTACTACAACAAGTTGTTGGTTTAATAAATGTAAGAATCTTACCATTATCAAAGGAATGGAGAATTTAAACACATCAGAAGTTACAGATATGAGCTACATGTTTTGTTCTTGCAACAACTTAATTAAATTAGATTTGAGCAATTTCAATACACAAAAGGTAACTAACATGGAATCAATGTTTGCCGCTTGCTGTAATCTTACTAACCTTGATTTAAGAAACTTCAATACCGATAACGTTACCAATATGAGTCGGATGTTTCAAAATTGTGAATTATTGAATCTTGATATTAGCAGTTTCAATACTGCGAATGTTACAGATATGGGGGGAATGTTCCGTGGAAGCAGTTTTAAAGATATAAAAATCAACAACTTCAACACGGCCAATGTTACTAATCTAAATGGCATGTTTATGTGGTGTATGAGTTTAGAAACCATTGATTTAAGCAATTTCAACACCGAAAAAGTAACTGATATGAGTGAAATGTTTGCGTTTTGCCAAAATCTTAAAAAAATAAATTTGAGTAGTTTTAACACCCAAAATGTTACTAATATGGACTCTATGTTCAGTGGTTGTGCCAACCTTAAAACGTTAAATATAAGCAGTTTTAGTACTCACAAAGTAACTAAAATGGCACGTTTATTCACAGATTGTGAATCATTAGAACATATAGATGTTAGCGGCTTTGATACAAAATCTGTTACTACAATGAGAGAAATGTTCAGTGGTTGTAAAAACCTTACAACACTTGATTTAAGCAATTTCAATACAGAAAATGTTACAGATATGAGTTCAATGTTCGATAATTGCCAAAAACTAACATCTTTAGATTTAAGCAATTTCAATACTGAAAATGTTACAGAGATGAGCAGGATGTTCGACAATTGCAAAGAACTAACATCCTTAGACTTAAGCAATTTCAAACCGATAAAAGTTAAATTTATGTATCATATGTTCGATGGATGTACTAATCTTTCAAATATCGATTTAAGTAGTTTTAATCCAGTGAATGTTACAACAATGGAAGGTATGTTTAAGAATTGCTCTAACCTCAATAGCATCAATTTAAGTAGTTTTCAAACACCAAATGTGAATATTATGTGGTCGATGTTTGAAAATTGCACCAACCTCAAAACAATTTACGTTAATTCAAATTGGGACTATGACAACATAGAGAATTCAGATAATATGTTTTTAAACTGCACCAAACTCGTAGGTGGAAAAGGTACAAAATATGACCCTGAACATATTGATTTAGACTACGCCCACATCGATGGCGGGAATACCTATCCGGGGTATTTTACTAAGAAATAAGGAGATTTTTCCAAAAAAAATATTGTCATAGATTTTCGATAAATATTTCCTCAACATAAAATATAATTTATAAAATTTCGTTATATTTGCAACTATATTTTATGTTGAAAAATTATGAGCAAAGCCACAAAAGCAGTTTGGATGCCGAGAAAATTGCAGGAAAACCTCCAAATTATGGGCGAACAGATAAAACTCGCACGTCTGCGCCGCAACTTGTCGATGGAACAGGTTGCAGAACGTGCTATGTGTTCGCTGCCAACGATTATGAGCGTAGAAAAAGGTAAGCCGACAGTGTCGGTGGGTATCTATCTCAGGGTTTTGTACGCCCTGCAAATGGAAAACGATATCCTCCTCATTGCCAAAGACGACCCGCTCGGTCGTTTGGCGCAAGATATGGAACTGAAACAAAGGCAAAGGGCTTCAAAAAAGGAGTAGAAGATGGAGACGATGTACGTTTATGCAGGTTTCGATTTCTTGAAAACCGAACAACTGATTGGTAGGCTTAACTACGAAAGAATCAGAGGTACAGAAAGTTACGGTTTTGAGTTCGACAATGAATGGCTAAAAAAATTTGGCGGAACAATCTTGGGCGAGGATTTGCGAAACTTCCCCGGTCTGCAATATTCGCAAGACAGGATTTTCGGTTGTTTTGCCGACGCACTGCCCGACCGTTGGGGCAAAACTCTTTTGGATCGTCGCGAAAGTATTGAGGCTGAGGAACAAAACCGTCCGCCTCGACAACTATCTTCGTTTGATTATTTAAAAGGAATCGATGATTTTTCGCGAATGGGCGGATTCAGGTTCAAAACATCAATGGACGGAGATTTTATCAACGACACAAAAAAATTAAAAATTCCACCGATAACCTATATCCGCGAACTATTTGCCGCAGCACAGGAAATCGAAAAAAGCGAGGAGTTGTCGCAACGTCCTGAAAAAAAATGGATTATGCAGTTGATAGACCCGGGCACGTCGCTTGGCGGAGCAAGACCGAAAGCCGCAGTAATCGACACCGACGGGCGTTTGGCGGTGGCTAAATTTCCGTCGCGTTTCGACGATTACGACATAGGTCTTTGGGAACATTTTTGTCATCTACTTGCCAAAAAAGCCGGCATCAACACCGCTGAAACCACCGTTATTGAAACAGGCAAAAAATACCACGCCTTGCTTTCCAAACGTTTTGACCGCACTCCCGACGGACGGAGAGTGCATTTTGCCTCGTCGCTCACGATGACAGGATTTCAAGACAGCGACGGCGCAAAAAACGGCAAAGGCTACCCCGACATCGCCGATTTTATTATTCGTTGCGGCGGTAATGCGGAGAAGGATTTGCAGCAACTTTTCCGACGAATTGTATTCAACATCTGTGTTGGCAATACTGACGACCATTTCCGCAACCACGGATTCTTGCTGACCCCAAAAGGTTGGATTCTTTCGCCTGCCTACGACCTTAATCCCACAACCAAAACATACCACGCACTGATGATTACGCCATCGTCTAACGAATCAGACCTTGATGGACTTTTGAAATCATCTGATGTATATATGCTCGATTATAACGCTGCAAAAGAGATAGTTACAGAGGTAATGTCCGCTGTAAAAGATTGGCAAAATATTGCGACTCAACTACAAATCTCAAAATCAGAGATGAAACGTTTTTCCGCAAGATTTATCACCAATTAAAACAACAAGGAAAGGCACCCCCTCCCCCGCCTTTCCTTGATATCCTCATTCTTTCTCCACAGAAACTTTATCCACAAACTTTATGCTTTTGAGTTTTTCAACAAGAAAATCTTGTTGCGATTTGCTGTTGAGGAGGACCACGACGGTGACGGAGAAGCGGCCGTTGTCGGTTTCAGAGAAGTTGAACGAGCGGATATGGATGCGGTAAGTTTCTGAAATCAATTTGGTTATGCTGCCACTTGCTCCGGGTTGATAAACGCCTTCGATATGCAGTTTGGCATTGAAGGTTTTGGATTCAGAGTTTTGTTTCCACACGGCATTAACCACACGGTAAGGATAGCGCGAGATGATATTTGCAGCATTGGGGCAGTCGGTGCGGTGAATTTTTGTGCCGCTGCTTGCCGTTACAAATGCAAAAATCTTGTCGCCGGGCATTGGGTTGCAGCATTTGGCAAACTGAAAATCGATGGTGTTTAAGTTGTCGATTATCAGTAGATTGTTATCAGAAGAGGAAATATCATCCTGATAAACAGAGTGTTCCACAGGCTTGATTTCAACAGCGGACTTGTCGTCATCTTTCGATGCCTCTACAAAGGCGTGCTTAATCTTGCTCGGTTCAAGTTTGCCCTCTCCGAGTGTCTGATACAACTGCACTGCCGAATCCATACCGAAATATTTCACCAACTTGTTGACAGCCACATCGTTGTATTCAACATCAATTTGTTGGAGTTTTTGCTTAACAATATCTTTGCCCACATCGGCAAGGCGGTTTTCCATAGATGCCAAAATGTGGCGCAAACGAGTTTTAACACGTTGATTGTTAACAATTTTGAGCCATTCTGCCGACGGTTTTTGATTGTTGGCGGTGAGTATCTTAACCGTGTCGCCGTTTTGCAGCACGCTCTTGATAGAGGCAAACTTGTTGTTAACCTGTGCGCCTATGCACTTGCTGCCAATTTGCGAGTGAATGGTGAATGCAAAATCCAAAACGGTGTCGCCTTGGTGCATTTTTATCAAATCGCCATTGGGTGTAAAAATGTATATCTCGTTGCTATACAGAGCCTTTTTGACGGTAGAATCATTCTTGTCGGGCGTTTCGATAGCCTCGCGAATTTTTGAGAAAATATTGCCACCTTCTTTGCCATCGGTGCCGTTTTTGTATTTCCAATGCGCGGCGAGACCCTTTTCGGCAACCTCGTCCATACGTTTTGTGCGAATTTGAACCTCAATCCAACGACCTCCGGGACCAATCACAGTGGTGTGCAACGATTCGTATCCGCTCGGTTTGGGCACGGTAATCCAATCGCGCAAACGGTAGGGATTTGGCTTATATTTCTCTGTTACAATAGAATACACACGCCAGCAATCTGCCTTTTCGTCCTCGGGTTTGCTGTCGATTATTACACGAATTGCAAAAAGGTCGTAAATGCCGTCAACGTCTACACCCTGCTTTTTCATCTTGGTGCGGATGGAGGCAATCGACTTGGGACGACCCTTGATGCTGACGTTCATTCCCATTTCGGCAAATTTCTTTTTAAGCGGCTCAATAAACTCGCTGATATATTTGTCGCGCTCAGCCTTTTTGATTTGCAACTTGTCGGCTATGGAGCGGTAAGTATCATATTCAAAGTATTTTAGGCAAATCTCCTCCATCTCGGTTTTCACCTTGTAAAGACCGATACGGTGGGCAATAGGACTATACACCAATTGAACCTCGGTGGCGGTTTTGAGAGCCTCATCGTCG
>JAGCYI010000042.1 GCA_017960885.1 Bacteroidales bacterium | reverse complement strand
ACAACCCCCTTTGGCACAATCGGTGTTAGTTTTTTAGTGTAATGTTAAAAAGATTAAAATGAAAGCACTAAAAATAACATCGGTAATACTTTTGCTAACGGCGCAGCAAGTGTGGGCGCAGGAGGTTATGACTCTAAAACAGTGTGTGGAATATGCCGTGCAAAACTCTGCTAACGTGCATATCAGCGAAGAAAGCCTTTCGCAGACGAAAACCTACAAGCGCGATGCGTGGCTCGAAGCACTAACACCTCACGTTTATGCTAGCACAAGTCTACAATTCAGCACAGGACGCCAGGAGGACATTGAAACTAATATGTATAAAGATTACCGTGCGATGCAAAACAATTACAGCATCAATGGCGAAATATATCTTTTTAACGGCTTAGAAGGGGTCAACAAAATAATAAAGGCTAAAAACAACAATCTCAGCCAGCAGGAAGGTCTCAAAGCCAAGCAAGACGAAATTGCCCTCAACACCACTCAATATTACTACAACTATCTGTACTACACCAAATTGAGCAACATTACTAAGAAACAGGCAGAAGATGCAGAAAACACTCTCCGAAAAACACGTCGCGAATTTGAACTCGGCAGCAAAAGCGAGCAAGACGTTCTTGAAAAGGAATCTGCTCAGAGCGAGGCGCTACTTACCTACGTAAAATATAACGCTGCTAAAAACAAGGCGCTGCTCCAACTCAAAAGCGCAATGTACTATCCGCAAAACGATACTTTAATTATTGACACCACTATCGTAGAGAGTGTAAACATCATCAGCGCAAACGATGTGGCTCAAACCGCCGCATACGCTGCCGACAACAACTCCGCAAGTCTGATGAAACGTTACGAAATGCAAAACAAAATCAAAGACTTACACACACAACGTTGGAAATTTTTGCCAACGGTAAGCGCATTCGCCGGATGGAGTACAGCATACGGAGTTGACTTAGACAACAGAAGTTCAGCAGCATCATTCCACGAACAGACAAAAAGTCGCGCCAGCAAATGGATAGGCGTTACGGCACGAATCGACCTTTACAACCGCTTAGGCAAATTCTCAAATGTTTCCCGCGCCAAATCAGAATACAAAATTGCCACTTACGAATACGAAATAAAGCAACGAGAAATCGAAGACCAAGTATACGGTGCATACGACGAGGCTCATCAGGCTGAAATCCAATTAGATGCAAGCCGAAAAGCCGCTAATCTTAATCAAAAATATTTCGACTTGGCAAAACGCCGCTTCGAACTCGGATTAACCAACTACATCGAATACGATCAGGCTTACAACAAATATCTTGAATCGCAGGCCAACTACTACAACGCATTATTCGACTATAAAATTAAGTCAGCCATCATAAAATACTATAAAGGAGAATCTTACTTAGAACAATTATAATTCACAATTGATAATTCAAAATTGAAAACTAATAAACTATAACTAATATGGACATTGTAATCGAACAAAAAAAAGGCATAAAAAAATACTTCCAAAAAAAATACATTTGGTATTGGATAGGCGGAGCGGTCGCGCTTTTGCTCATCTACCTTCTAATCACCACCGACAGCAACTCGGTTTCGGTTAAGAGCGAAAACTTCAACATAGCCGAGGTTAAAGAGAGCGAGTTCAACGACTATATCCGTCAAAGCGGTCAAGTGTTGCCAATGAACACAGTGCAAATCAGTCCGTTGGAAGGCGGAATCGTTGAGGAGATTGTCAACGAAGAAGGCTCAACGCTCAAAGCCGGCGATGTGATTGTACGCCTATCGAACCAACAGTTAGATATGGAAATTCTCCACTCCGAAGCCGACCTTGCCGAAAAGGAGAATCATCTTCGCAACACAATGATTGATATGGAGAAACAAAAGTTAGACCTTGAACAAAACCGTCTTACCTACACCCGCAACCTCAACCGCGCCCGCCGCGACTACGAGCAGAAAAAGAAACTCTACGCCGAAAACCTCTGCTCAAAAGAAGAGTTTATTCAATCAGAAGAAGACTTTACACTTGCCAAACAGCAGTTGGAACTCAACCAAAACCGCGCTAAACAAGACAGTCTTTACCGCAGCGTGCAAATCAAAAACCTCCAAGAAAGCCTCGCAAGTATGCGCAAAAATATGGAAATGATTACCCGACGCAAAGAAAACCTCAATATCAAAGCCCCTATCGACGGCGAACTCGGTCTGTTAGACGCAGTTAAAGGTCAATACATACGCGTTGGCGACAAAATAGCGCAAATCAACAACCTCGAAAGTTACAAAATCGAAGTTCTCATCGACGAGCATTACATCGACCGCGTTACCTCAGGACTTGACGCCACTTTTGAGAAAAGCAACGAAACCTATTCGGCACAAATCCGCAAGGTGTATCCCGAGGTGCGTAACGGCAAATTCCGTGTGGATCTGAAATTTACTGGCGAAGAGCCCGACAACATCCGCACAGGTCAAACCTATTATCTTAATATCCAACTTGGAAGTCCCACCAACGGAATCATCATTCCCAAAGGTACATTCTATCAACACACTGGCGGACAATGGATTTACGTGGTAGACGAAAGCGGCAATTACGCTGTAAAACGCTCGATACGCATTGGTCGTCAAAATCCAAAATACTATGAAATTCTCGAAGGTCTCGAACCCGGCGAAAAAGTCATTATCTCGGGCTACGAAAACTTTGGCGACAGCGAAAAAGTAGAATTCAACTAAAAGATAAATATTCAACTAAAACATTACTAATATGAAAATCGTATTACGCAACCTAATCAGCACCATTCGCAACTTCAAGGCGGCGTGGATAATGAACTTTGCCGGCATCACCGCCGCGCTCACCGCCCTGATGTTTGTAGGAATGCAGATTTCTTACGAAAGAAGTTTCGACACCTATCACCAAAACTCCGACAGGATATTCATCATCAAGCAAGGCGATGAACAACCGTGGGACTTAATTCTGCAACGTCAGGACATCGAAGTAATCGGAAACCTTACGCCAAAAATCGAAGCCTATTCTGCAAAATTAGACTTTGGTGACAAATACTATGTTGAAACAGAGGACAATAAGGGTGAAAAACACGGCTTTAACGAATTTGTTGTAGGCATTGATTCAGGATATGTAAAAATGTTTGACTTTGACCTCATCTGCGGCGATCCAAAAAGTCTCAACGAAAAAGGACACCTTCTTATCAGCGAGTCAATCGCTATGAGAATGTTCGGCACTACCGACGTTTTGGGCAAAAGCATAACAATCGACGGCATTTGGTGCGGCGAACCCACAAACCAGATAACTGGCGTTTACAAAGATTTCCCCGCCAACACACAGACACAAAACGCCATTTATTACTCGCTCGACGAAACCGCAAAACACGAAAACTACGGACGAAACTTTCTCGGATGGGCAATGCTCTCTTCCCCCGACGACCGCGAATATGTTGAGCAACTTATCAACCAAAGCGTAGAATCCATAAAAGCATTAGGTCCTTTTAGACTTGAACCTATCCACGACTCGTATTACGCCAACGAAAACAATGCAGGATTTTTGAAAAGCGGAAGTTCCCGGACTACCACAATGCTGTCGATAATAGCATTAATAGTGCTGTTGATTTCGGCAATAAACCAGACCAACTTCAACATTGCGCTCATTCCAATGCGAATCAAGAGCATCAACACACAAAAAGTTCTCGGCGGCGACGTCAGCCTGCTGAGTATGCAACTCTTTGCCGAAAACATCATCATCTGCTTAATCTCCTGGCTTACAGCGTTGTTGATGGTAACAATTTTGAAAAACACTTGGCTCACATCGTTTATTGTTTCCGACGACTTGTCAGTTTCGGGCAATTTTGGAGTATGCCTTTTGGTAGGATTGATAGCATTGATAATCAACGCTATATCAAACATATACCCAATTTATAAACTCACATCGGCAAATCCGGCAATGGTGTTAAAAGGTTCATACGGACGCTCACAGTCGGGACGAAAACTCCGAAACGGACTTATGGTGTTCCAATATTTGGCTGCAATATGTTTCATTTCGATAGCGGTATCTATATGGATGCAACTAAAATATATGGAGAACGCCAACTATATCCTCAAAGACAATCAGATAGCCATTTTCCATATAAATGAGAATTTCGGAAAGAAATTCGACTTGGTAGATGAAAAACTAAAAACCAACAGCGCGATAGAGCACGTGGCGTGCTCGCAAACAATCTTTGGAGGAAGCGATTCGTACAACACAATGCGCTTCCTCAAAGACGGCGACACCCTCCATTATTACAGCATATATTGCACGAGAGAGATGTTAGACGTGTTTGGTATACCGCTTACGGCAGGAGACGGATTCCAAAATCGCCCCAACAGCGAAATTGATGTTGAAAACAACTGGAAAAACGACTGCATCATTACCGACAACCTTGGCAGAGGCATCGAATATTTAGGCGACACATTGTTAGGCGCGGTAAAAGGCATTGTGGGCGGCAACATCAAGATAACATCGTACAGAACAAACGACCTTCCGATTGCATTCGTTCTCGACCGTGCCGACGACCTCAGTTATTGCTACGTAAAAATAGCCAAAGGCAGCAACGTAAAAGACGCTATCAAGCACATAACCAACGTGGTAAACGAAATCTCACCCGAAATGCCATTGGATATAATGTTCTACGACAAAGTATTCGACAATCTTTACAAAAAAGAGATCAACACATCAGCCACAACGGTGTTTATGGCGATATTGGCGGTGCTTATTTCGCTAATCGGAGTAGTAGGAATGGTAACATTCGACACTGAGTTCCAACGCAACGAAATATCTGTACGCCGCACCTTCGGCGCCACCACCGAGGATATTTTCAAGCGCATCAACATCAAGTACATCATAATCATAGCGATAGGATTTGTGCTGAGTCTGCCCATAACGTACTATATCACAGGGCTGTGGCAAGAAAACTTCATAGAAAAAGTCTCGCTGCCGTGGTGGGCATCATTGCTGATACTATTATTGCTAACATTGGTAACAGTAATAATAGTCACCTTCCAATCCGCCAAAGTCGTCTATTCCAACCCCATAGAAGGTCTCAAAAAAGAATAACCTCCGCAACCCCGAATCTTATTATAAATTGTCCCCCGCGCCGTGGTAATAATAGTTTTTTCATTACCCGGCGCGGAATTTTTTT
>JAGCYI010000005.1 GCA_017960885.1 Bacteroidales bacterium | reverse complement strand
TACAGGCTCAGATATTGCCCATCAGCGAAAAGTTCAACGATTATGCTTACCAATTGTCGGAAAAATTCAACGATGCCGACCTCCGCACAGAGGTTGACGACCGCAACGAAAAAATCGGACGCAAAATCCGCGACAACGAAACCAAACATATTCCGTATATGTTGATTGTTGGCGAAAAAGAAGTAGCCGAAGGCAAAGTATCGGTACGCAAACAAGGCAAACAAGACCTCGGTGCTATGACCATTGAGGAATTTGAAGCCTACATTCAAAACGAAATTAATAAGGAGTTAAATCCAGAAGAGTAATAAAAACAAACAGACAACAAAAATATTAACTTAATTTTGGGAGGATACCACTATCGCAAAACCTAATGAACAACCCGCTCACCGTATCAACGAGCGGATCAAAGCCCGCACAGTTCGCGTGGTGGGCGAAAATGTACAGGACAACAATGTTGTTCTAACAAGAGACGAAGCTCTGCGTATGGCAGAGGATATGGGATTAGACCTTGTAGAAATCTCGCCCGACGCCAATCCGCCGGTGTGCAAGATTATTGACTATCAGAAATTTCTGTATCAGTTGAAACGTAAACTCAAAGAGCAGAAAGCCAAGACAGCCAAGACACAGGTTAAGGAGATTCGTTTCGGGCCTCAAACCGACGACCATGATTTTGAGTTTAAACTCAATCATGCCAAGAAGTTCCTCAGCGACGGTGACAAAGTACGAGCATACGTATTTTTCAAAGGTCGTCAGATATTGTTCCAAGAGCAGGGCAAGATAATGCTTCTGAAATTTGCCGACCAACTCGAAGATTACGGCAAAGTAGATCAGATGCCCTTCCTCGAAGGCAAGAAAATGACGATATTGATATCGCCTGCAAAAAAGAAATAAAGAAAACACGTGCGTTAAACACTTTATAAAAGTATAATAAAATGCCAAAAGTAAAAACCAACTGTGCCGCTAAAAAGCGGTTCAAACTTACTGCAACGGGCAAGATCAAGAGAAAACATGCCTTCCACAGCCACATTCTCACCAAAAAGTCGACCAAGAGAAAACACAATCTCGTTAAGTCTACTTTGGTAGAAGGCGCTAACATGAATGCAGTGAAAGAACTTCTCGCAATGAGATAGTTGATGGAGTACATCTCCGGTTTATTTAATTAATTAAAATTAATTTTAAGTTTAACCCGGACTGAGGGCCGCTAAGAACAGAACGTTAAACATAAAACACAACTGTCGCCCCTGTCCAAAAAACAAGTTTTAAATTATGCCAAGATCAGTCAATGTGGTTGCTGCACGCAACCGGAGGAAAAAAATCCTCAAACTTACACGCGGTTATTTCGGTGCTCGTTCAAACGTTTGGACAGTAGCCAAGAATACCTACGAAAAAGGCCTCTTGCACGCCTATGTAAACCGCAAGAAGAAAAAACGCAACTTTCGTGCTCTGTGGATCGCCCGTATCAACGCAGCAGTTAGAGGATACAACATGTCTTACTCAGAATTTATCGGTAAGATCGCTAAGAAAGATATCAAACTCAACCGCAAAGTTCTCGCCGATTTGGCTATGAACAACGCTAACGCTTTCAAGGCTGTTGTTGATTCTGTTAAATAGTTGAATTTCATCGTTTTTAATTTTAAAATATTTTAATAACCAAGTTGTTAACGCACGTTTTTTTAAGATATTAACTTGCAGAATGGAACAATAGCGATATTGCATTGTTCCGTTTTGCGTTTTTATAACTAACTTACTTAATACCATGAAAATAGCAATTATAGGCTACGGCAAGATGGGTCACGTTATCGAGCAGATAGCCAAAGAGCGCGGCAACGAGGTGGTTCTTATCCTCGACGCTCTTATCAATCCTCAAGATTTTACAGCAGAGAACCTTAGAAAGGCGGATGTGGCTATTGAGTTCACTCGTCCGGATGCCGCCTACGAAAATATTATGAAGTGTTTCAACGCAGGTGTTCCCGTGGTTTCGGGCACTACCGGCTGGCTCGAAAAACTTCCCGAGGCTAAGCGTATGTGCAAAGAAGAGGGCAAAACTCTCTTTTACTCATCTAACTACGCTATTGGCGTAAACATCTTTTTCCGTGTAAACAAGTTTCTTGCTAAGATTATGAATCGTTACACCAACTACGATGTTAATATGCAGGAAATCCATCACATACACAAACTCGACAAGCCGAGCGGCACTGCCATCACCATTGCTGAAGGCATTATCGAGAACGTTGAGCGCAAAGATAGTTGGACACTCGATCCAAAACCCACCGACAAGCAAATCTATATCGATGTTTTGCGCGAGGGCGAAGTTCCTGGCACTCACACCGTTAACTATACATCACCTATCGACGACATCACCATTACCCACGTTTCGCACAACCGCAACGGTCTGGCTCTTGGTGCTGTGCTCGCTGCCGAGTTCCTGGCTGGCAAGCCGTCGGGATTCTACACAATGGACGATTTAATGGATTTTTAATTAATTGACTTAGATATGAATACAGAAATCAAATCCAACAAGAAAACAAAAAGAACTATGAATCCGTGGGTCAAGTTTGCGATCTACGCTGTAATTTATTTACTCTTTGTAATTTGGCTGCAGAACTGGTGGCTTCTGCTGGGTCTGCCAATCATTTTTGATTTCTGTATTACTAAAAAAGTCAACTGGACATTTTGGAAGAAACGCGGCGTTGAGCGTCAGACCAAATTGATAGAGTGGGTCGACGCCATCATCTTTGCCGTTATCGTTGCCACAATTATCCGCATTTTCTTTATCGAGGCGTTTACAATTCCTACATCTTCGATGGAAAAATCGCTGTTGGTTGGCGACTACCTGTTTGTTAGCAAGTTCCATTACGGACCCAAGATGCCCAACACACCGCTCTCTGTACCGTTTGTGCATAATACAATGCCTTTTACCAAAGACACTAGGTCGTTTGTTGAATGGATCAAATGGCCCTACCACCGTCTGGCTGGCTTGACCGAAATCAAGAACAACGACGTGGTGGTGTTCAACTTCCCCGAGGGCGATACTGTGTGTCTCAACTCGCAGGCTATCAGCTACTATTCATATTGTAGAGATTATGGTCGCGAGGCTGTGGTCAACGACCGTTTGGTAGATCCCAACGGCAATGTTTACACCGACTATTTTGGTAAGATTATTTATCGTCCTGTAGATAAACGCGAAAACTATATCAAACGCTGTATAGCTATTGCAGGCGATAGTCTTCAAATTATTAATGGTCAGGCATTTATCAATGGCAAACCACAAGAGGACATTGGCGACCGTCAGTATAAATATGTGATTGTTACCGACGGTTCTCCCATCAATCCTGAGGTTTTGAGCGAAATGGGCATTTCGCAGGAGGATCTTTCGTCGGCACACTCTTTGTCGAAAGAGATTTTTAGTTTCTTCCCAGAGCTTACGCAGGTTAATCCTCAGAATATCTTGGTTTTACCCTTGGTTGCAGAAAATGTAGAACGTATCAAATCAATCAAGTGTGTTCAGAGCGTTGAACGTATTGTCCGTCCAAAGAATTTCCGTGCCAACTATATTTTCCCTCATAATATCAACTACCGTTGGAACGAAGATAATTTTGGTCCTCTGTATGTTCCGAAGGCAGGCGCAACAGTGGCTCTCGACACAATCACATTGCCGCTTTACCGCCGCATTATCGAAACCTATGAGGAAAACACACTTGCGGTACGTGATGGTCAGATTTATATAAACGACTCTATTGTAGATAGTTATACATTCAAGATGAACTACTACTTTATGATGGGTGACAGCCGTCACAACTCTGCCGACTCACGTTTCTGGGGATTTGTACCTGAGGATCACGTGGTTGGCAAAGCATTGTTTATTTGGTGGTCTACCGACAAAGACAAATCGTTCCCAGGTTCAATACGTTGGAACAGGGTTTTAAGAGGCATTCATTAAACTGTTTAGGTTTTGAAACCATTTGTATTTCGTTGGCTGCTTCCTTTGGGTGTTGCAATTGTCTTAGCCATAGTGCTTTGGCTGTTTGTCAGCAGTCATATTTATACAATTTCGGGCAATGCTATGTACCCTTTTGCTGTGGATGGTGATTTGGTGTATACCGAAAAAACAGAAAATATCAAGAGTGGCGACATATTGTTGATTAGCAATCCGTTGGATTATAAAAGCGAAAAGCCACGATTATCCTATTCGCGTTGTGTGGCGTCTTCTGGCGACAAAGTTCAGATTTACGGCAAACGTTTGTATGTGAATGACAAATTGCAACAACAGTATCATTGTTCGTTTGATGTAGAGATTCTTTTGTTGACTGATTCTGAAAAACAAGCTGCAAAAACACGCTACCAACTGGTGGATGATTCAACCCAACTTTTCAATACAAATTATATAGTCACCGAAAATCAATATAACCGTATCAAGGAAGAATCAATACTGTCGCATATCCAAAAATCGGTTTTGCCCGACTATCTATATGATTCTAAATTGTTTCCGTTTGCGCGGCAGTATCATTACAATAAGGATTTTTATGGTCCGATTGTAGTGCCATCAAAGGGAATGAAGATAAAACTTAACGCCGCCAACTATCTGTTTTATAAATATTTATTTTTTCATAGCGAAAAAACAAAAGTGGAATATAAGGATGGGTCGTTTTATGTAGATGGTGTTAAATCAGATAGTTATACATTCAAAAATGATTATTATTTTCTACTAAACGACTATCTTGATGATCCTTCTGATTCGCGCACTTTTGGTCCGGTATCTTTCAACGATATTGAGCGCAGGGTAACATCTGTTTTTTTTCATTTCTAATAACAAATAGGTTTATAAATCGTTTAAATCGTTGATAATTGGAATTTTTTTTGTATATTTACATTAGCGCAATTTAGTGTGCTTTGTAATGTAAATATTTATAAATTAAATAGTTATGTCTTCTTATAACCTTTATTGTGGCAAAACTCTAGTAACGGTAGGCGGAGATGCCGACGATCCGCAGTTTGCCAAAAAGACAAAGATAGATTATTACGACACCTTTATTAAGGAGTGTCTTGATGTACGTTACCCGGGCATTGACTTTTTGATTCCGGGCGATGGAGACGCTATTATTTCATTGCTCAAAAAACAGTTTATCTATATAGAATCGGCAGGAGGCTATGTTCTCAACAATGTTGGACAGAGCCTTGTAATATTTAGAAACGGACTTTGGGACCTTCCAAAAGGCAAGGTAGAGCCTGGCGAGAGTGTTGAAGACGCTGCTGTTAGAGAGGTGATGGAAGAGACTGGAATTACCAAACCAGAGATTGTGAAACTCCTCACCGAAACCTACCATTTTTACAGATGGAAAGACAGCTCTGATATCTATTTTAAGAAAACTTATTGGTACTTAATGAATTATAAAGGCAATGGCAAAACCAATCCTCAAACCGAGGAGGGTATTACCACAGCTATGTGGGCCGACGATGGTCTTATCGACGACATGATAGCCCGCACCCACCGCAATCTTCACATTTTGTTTCAGTTTAAAAAAGACGGAAGAATATGAAAAAACTATATTTTGCATTGGTAATTATGGTGTCGGCAATATTAGCCGCATCTTGCAACGCACCCAACAGCGGATACGCCAACGACAACAAAGACAGCGTTATCAAGGCTGAAAAAATTATCAAATGGCTTAAATCTGGCAAGAATGTGGTGCTCAAAAACAAGACAATCACTGGCTTTCTTGATTTTACAAAAGCTTATCCTGTGAACAAAAACATACAAGTGTCGTCGGCATATATCAACACAGAATTAAACTTTATCAACTGTGTGTTTGAAGATAGTGTTTCGGCTTTTGGTGCTGATAACGAAGGACTTAACTATGTTACTATTTTTGAGCGCAATGTATGTTTTCTCAACTGCGAATTTGCCAAGGGGGTTAATTTCAAACAGTCGGATTTTAGAGGACGTGCTAATTTCGACCAGTGTCATTTCAGAGGAGCTGTTTCGTTTGATGGCTCAAATTTTCGCACGGGCACTTCGTTCTGCTCGTCAAACTTTCATGGTGAAGTTTCGTTTGTGAGCGCTGTCTTTAATGGAAGGACAAACTTTTTGAAAACATTTTTCCGCGAATCGCTTGTTTGTCAGTTTACTAAGTTCAACGACTACACTATGTTCGCCGATTCTTATTTCTACGGATACACAGAATTTTCAAAGGTGTTTGCCTCAAGTTCAATAGACTTTACAAATTCAAAATTCCTCGACCGTTCGCTTTTTACCAACTCTATGTACATTGGCGGTTTGAAAATCAACAAGTGCGAGTTTAATAAAGGACTCAGCATTTTCGACAATGTATTTATCCGCACTCTGGAGATGTATAAGGCGCAGCTCGACGGGTCTATTTTATATAAGAACAATTCATTTGTTTCTGAACCAAACTTTTCAGAAATTCAGCACGGTGACAACTATACAATCGAAACTTCTAACAATACGATAATTCAACAATTAACTTTAAAAAGTATACTATGAAAAAATCATTATTGAAAATTGGCGTTCTTGCGCTTTTTGGCGCAGCTGCCACGTCGGGAATCACTTCTTGCAGTGTTGACGAAATTGTAGATGTACTTGCCAATGCTTTGGGTATTGACTCTACTAACGTAGATTCCCACACCGGTTATGATTGGGACGAAGAGGATCCCTCTCGTTTGGAAGACGATATCAATATTGTAGACATTATCGACGATGACTCTCAAGTTATGCCCGACCTTTCTGGTTCTGTTGACCTGCGAAACTACCTTCCGCCCATTGGCGACCAAGGACAATACGGCACTTGCGTGGCGTGGGCGTCGGCTTACAACGCACGCACCTACCTTTATGCTAAAGAAAACAACTTAACATCTACTCAGTTGTCGAGTCCAGCATATCAGTTTAGTCCTAAGTATGTGTTTTATGCTATGAACAACCGTACAAGTTGCGATGGCTCTTATTTTGAGGAAGTTCTCGACATTATTCAGAAAAAAGGCGTTGCCACATTGCAGAGTATGCCCTACGCGAATATGGGCAATTGTTCTGGCAATCCTTCTGGATCACAAGACAGCGAGGCTGCAAAATATAAGATCAAAGCTTACCGCGAAATCAATATCAACGATGTTTCTAACGTTAAATCTTACCTCAATCAAGGCAAGTTGATTGTTTTTGGCGCACGGCTCGGCGACGAGTTTATGCTTGCCGACAAAGATTTCGACTATCTTTATCAGCAAACCTCGTTCGATTGTTCTGGTCAGCATGCAAACCACGCTATGGTGATTGCGGGTTATGACGATAACCGCGGACCTAACGGTTGTTTCCTTGTGGTTAACACATGGGGCAAATCTTGGGGCAACGACGGATATATATGGGTTGATCAAAAATTTCTGTGCAGCAGCGAGTTCGCTTTCTGTGGATTTGTGCTGTACGGTTTTAACGATTCTCCCGAAACTGTTGCCAACAAAGTGGTGAACCCCACTTCTGGTTATGATTTGATACCTACATCGTTGGCTTATCTCGACTACGACGATCCCGATGACTCTGATTCCGACGACCCGCTTTGGCGCACTTGCGATTACAATGTGTTCAACGCAGGAAGTTCTAAAATCTCTTCGTCAAACAACTGGGGTATTTGCCTGCTTTACTACAATGCTTATGATGCAAAAGACTATGGTATTTTGCTAGTAGACTTCTATACCGACAAGTTTGGCACTAAAGGTGCCTATGACGACTGGGACAATGAAGAAGCGAGTGCTTATTTGGGTCTTGCTTCTCAAGCCTTTTGCTGGAACAATATAGACGTTCCCGGTGGTGCAAGTGTGGCTGGCACTGATCCTTCGGATTGTTTCTCATGGACATTTAAGATGCCCGACGACCTCAACGGACAATACTACCTTGTGCTCGCTTCCGACGCGTTCGCCTCTATTGATGAATCTAACGAAGACAACAACTACCTCTATTTCACCGCCGATGACAACGCGCCTATTACCTTTGTGAATGGTATAGCAACTAATGTTGACGATAATTCTTATGTTACAGCCAAGGCTCACAAGGTATTCAAACCCAAACAGAACGACAATTCACCGTGTCAGACTATGATAACGGAGAATAATCTCAACACATATTCTACCGCTGAAATTTCTGCATTGTTGAATGCAGAAAAGAAGTCGGGACGTCTTAAAACAAAAGCTATGGCATGGCGCAAATCCGCACAGGGTCAGGCAGCTATGGCTAAATCAAAACGTTTAGTAAAAGCAAAATAACTCAATTATTAACACTTTAATATTAGTATTATGGGATTTTTTAGTTTTCTATTCGGAACACCAGCACCCGAACAAGCATTGGGTAAACCAGTTGCACCCGAGTCGGTACCTGCCGACGACAATTATGCAAACACTTTCCGCATTGTGGAGTCTATGTTGATAGCTCCTACCTCAGTGGCTGTGGGAATGAAACAAGCACGTCGCTACAAAAACCGTTGTGCGGCTATCGGCGTAGTGGACAAGGGTTCGTTTACAGCTGGCGACAATGTTATTGTTAAAGTTAACGGCTCTCCTGTAGAGGTTTTGGTTCACGACATTATTCCTGCTGAGGATGGCGAATCCGCAGAAGAGAAACTCGTAAACCGCACTTGGGCTACACCTAAGCCTGTTAACCAAGGCGAAAAGGCTTGGATTTATCTAGAACTTACAGTCAAAGCCGATGCCAATACAATTATCGGTAAGAATTAGTATTTGATTCTTATTCAAAATAAAAAACACCGTCGTCTGGCGGTGTTTTTTTATTTGGGTTTATTCATCTTTGCGGTAGAAACTGAAATTTACCTTTCCATAATGCCTCTGGTCTCGTATGTGGAGCATATCTGTGAAACGTGTCTTTGCGCTGTGTTCTATTATCAGAGTGGCTCCGGGTTTAAGTCCAGGATTGTTCATAATTGTTTCAGGAATCCGCTCAATGCCCTCCAAGTCGTAAGGCGGGTCGGCAAAAATCAGATCGTAGTTCAATGGTGTGTTTTCGATAAACTTAAACGCATCAGCATTTAGCACTCTCGCGGGCGTGCGTTGCGGATACATATCTTTGAAATTGCGATTGATAAATTCGCAGTATTTTCTATTGATGTCTACGCAGGTGATGTTGGTGCATCCACGCGAAGCCATTTCGTAACTGATGCCTCCGCTTCCCGAAAAGAGGTCTAAGAAACTTGTTTCGCTGTATTCAAAATTGTTGGAAATAATATTAAACAGCGATTCCTTAGCCATATCGGTTGTGGGACGGTCTTTGAAAAACGCCGGAAGGTTGATTTGCCGGCTGCGGTACATTCCTGTTATGATACGCATGGTAGGTTCATAAGATTATAGAAACGATGCTCCTCGATGTCAGCAAACGGGAAACGGTAGTCGTTGTAGAGGTCGGCAGTGTAAACATTTGGGAAGTATTTGTAAATAAGTTTGAACACTTCGTCTTTCTTGTCGACATATCCCGAGATCATTATCGGAGTGTTTTTGTCGGTTTTGGTTTTTTCCAATACGTTAGATATCAAGTATAGCACGTCGGTGTCGGTTTTGTATGGGAAAGAGTTGTAAAACAGCAACCTTCCTTTGTCGGTGATAGCCACGTCGATGGTGTCGTAGTAGAAGTTTACCGAAACGCAGAGCGAGTTTCCGAAACTGTTGATAGCGTTTTCGATAAACGGGGTAGCCTGATGGTAGAAGTTGATTTCAGGGAAAGTGTTCACCATCAGTGTGGTTACAAACGACGGTATCACAAAAACGTTGTGCGCCGAAATAGTCTTGATTTTGTTGAACTGGATCTCTTCTTTGTCGGAGATTTCAAAGTTGGCGCTTGCTATCTCTTTGATTTTAGCCTTGTCGAAAACAGTGTTGGGCACGATAACATTTTTGGATGTTACGAAAATCATATCCACCGACTTGTAGCTTTTGCCAATAAAAGCATCGTCCGACAAGTTGCTTTTGAGTCTGTCGTAGAGATTTTCGTCGTTGAGTTCGTTGTCGTAGCCGAAATGTTTGATTGCTACGTATTCTTTTGAGTACGAGTCTAATATACAATAAGTATAACCACGTCGGCTAATCTGTAGCGACAGGTTGTAAGTACTTGTTTTATTGATGTTAAACGATGAAGTAAAGTTTTTTATGTCTTTCATTGCAATCTGATTTTTTAAGGCTCTAATTTACAAAAAAAAAATAAATCTCCAAACTCTTGGATAAGAAATTTGGAGATTTATTAAAAATTTTACTATCAGGATACTATTCCCAGTTTCCGGCGTTGTTGTTGATTTCGGTTAACGAACCAACTTTGAGACCGGGATACTTTGAATTCTGCTCCTGTTCGTCGGTTTTGTTAATGATTTCCTGACGGTCGAGACCGAGCATGTAAACATCGTTGTGAGCTTTAGCTTCAAATACAGGAACAATAATTGAAGATGCAGTTTTGATAGAAGATGTGTCGAGCTCGAAAATTTTACCGCCTGTCAAGGGCACATATCTGAGCGAGTCGAGAATGTATTTGCCTTGGCAGAGGGAGTCGTAGCAAGAAACTAATACGGTGTCACGACGAACAATACCTGCCTCAATAGCTTTCATTTCAGCCACCTTGCGAGGATATTTGTTGAAGAAGCTGTCGGGAATGTTACCGATAGCTTTCACAATTTTTAATTCGCCGTTTTTGACGAAATTCTCTAATGTGTCGAAATTGTCGGTGTACTTGCCATAGGTGCTTTTGAATGCCACCTGTGCGTCGCGAATGTTGATTAGACTTTGTTTTGTGCGTTCGTATCGCCAGCTTGCTTTGTTTTGAAAACGGATCGGCTGCATTATACTATCGTAGATGCAATAGCCCAGAAATATAATCAGGACTGCCAAAGCTACTTGAATTATAATTTTAATCATTGTATGTTTTTATTTTTAGTTTTTAATTTTGTCTGCGCAAATTTAAAAAAAAATCAACATTAAATAAAAAAATGTTCTTTTTTTTTATTTTTTAATAAAAATAATTTTGGCGTTTGTGGCGAGCTTTTTTGTAACTTTGTTTCGCATATAGTTTTTGTTTTGATAATAATTAATTATGAATCAAGATATTGTTAATCAAATTTTGTTGCAGAATCTTGGGTTTGAACCTACGCCCGACCAGAATGCTGCCGCAAAAAAAATTTCACATTTTATTACCGCTCACGATTCTTCCGCCGCCGATATCTTTGTGCTCTACGGTTACGCCGGCACTGGCAAGACAAGTCTCACAAGTGCTCTGGTAAAGACACTTACCAGCCTTAAAGTAAACTGCGTGCTTATGGCTCCCACTGGACGGGCGGCTAAGGTTTTTTCGCAATTTGCTAACCATAAGGCTTTTACCATTCACAAATCTATCTACCGACAAAAAACTGCCGCCATTATCGACAGTAATTTTTCTCTGTCGCCAAACAAACTTTCCGACACCTTATTTATTATAGACGAAGCTTCGATGATTTCGCAGGGTGGGGGCGACGCGGTTTTCGGCTCTGGACGTCTGCTTGATGATTTGATTTCGTATGTTTTTTCAGGAAGCAACTGCCGCCTTATGCTTGTGGGCGATTCGGGACAGCTTCCGCCGGTAGGGGAGTCGGTTTCGCCTGCGCTTGATATTGATGAACTGCAATGTTATGGTTTGAATGTGGATTCCGCTGTGCTGTCAAATGTGGTGCGCCAGGCCAACGAGAGCGGCATTCTTTATAATGCTACTTTGTTGCGAAACCGTGTTGATTCCGCTATTGAAGGTCAAAATCCTTTTCCAAAGTTCTCATTATCAGCTTTTAATGATATTGAACGCATTACTGGTGCCGATCTTTTAGAAAAACTTGAATATTCTTACGACCATAATGGTATTCTTGACACATTGGTGATTACTCGTTCAAACAAAAACGCCGGCATATATAATGCAGGTATCCGCAGCCGTATTTTTTGGCGCGAAGAGCAGATTTCTTCCGGCGATATTGTTATGGTGGTGAAAAACAATTACTTCTATACTAAAGATATAAAGGAAACCGACTTTATTGCCAACGGTGACATTGCCGAGGTTACCCGTGTGGGACGCTATGAGAACCTTTATGGCTTTACTTTTGTGAATGTTGACTTGCGTTTTCCCGATTACGACAACCTTGAGTTTTCTGCCAAAATTATTCTCGAATGTCTCAACAGTCAAACACCTGCCCTCACCAACGAGGATTCCGAACGCCTCTACAAGGCTGTCTGCGAGGATTACGCAGGTATGAACAAGCGCGATATGTATAAGGAAATCAAGAATAATGAGTATTTCAACGCTCTGCAAGTGAAGTTTGCCTACGCCGTTACTTGTCACAAGAGCCAGGGCGGACAGTGGAGCAATGTTTTTATTGACCAAGGCTATATCACCGACGAAATGATTGACCGCGAATATCTGCGTTGGCTCTATACAGCCTTTACCCGCGCCACCGACAAAGTCTATTTAGTTAACTTCAAAAATGATTTTTTTGAATAACTTTTTATGAAAAAACCATCAAAAATATTTGTGCAAAAGGAATAATTGTAATACCTTTGCGGCGCAAAACCGAGGTCCGGTAGCTCAGCTGGATAGAGCAACAGCCTTCTAAGCTGTGGGTCGAGCGTTCGAATCGCTCCCGGATCACGTTTGTAGGCCCGGAATTTGTTTCGGGCTTTTTTATTATCACTCCTTATATTATATAAACATTTTTTAAGATGAAAAAATTAACTACCCTGATGTGCGCCTCCCTTATTTTATTGTCGGCGCAGAGCGTTTCAGCTCAAGACACTACTTCGCAATCGGTTGTAGATCCGATTAATATCAAAGTTTTTCCAGAAATGGACGAAACAGAGTCTAAGACCATAACCATTACCGCAGTGGGCGACATTATGCTCGGCAGCATTGTCCCCGACAAGAGCTATTGCCCTCCCAACATGGACGCAAGCCACCTTTTAGACGAGGTGCGCCCTTATTTCGATTCTTCTGATGTGGTTTTCTGCAATGTGGAAGGCACTTTTACCGATACCAAACTCGGAGCAAAAAACTGCAACGACCCCAAGACATGTTTCACTTTTGGTATGCCCCGCAAGTTTGCCAACTGTTTCAAGGATGCAGGATTCAACCTTGTGAGCGTTGCCAATAATCACAGCGGCGACTTTGGCGAATATGGCAAGAACAACGCCAAGCACTTGTTAGACAGTCTTGAAATCAACTGGGCAGGATTTACCGAAAAGCCCACAGCCGAGTTTGAGGTCAACGGCGTAAAGTATGGTTTCTGCGCTTTCGCACCCAACCAGGGAACTGTTCAGATTACCGACCACGCCAACGCCTGCGCACTTGTGAAGAAACTCAAAGAGACCTGCGACATTGTTATCGTATCGTTCCACGGTGGTGCCGAAGGTGCCAGCTATCAGCATATTACACGTCAATATGAATCATTTTTGGGTCAAAACCGTGGCAATCCATACAAATTTGCCCACACAGTGATAGATGCCGGAGCTGATATTGTGCTTGGCCACGGTCCTCATGTTACCCGTGCCATAGAGGTTTACAAAGGCAAGTTTATAGCATACTCTATGGGCAACTTTGCCACTTACAGCAATATTAATATAAAAGGTGTGAACGGACTTGCCCCTATTTTCCGTGTTAAGATGGATTCAAAGACCGGCAACTTTATCTCAGCGCAGATAATTCCCACATACCAGATCAAACCCCCGAACAAAGGTCCTCATATCGACTCGCAAAAACGTGTAATTCAGGTAATTAAAAATCTTACCCACACCGATATCCACGACAATGAACCGGATATTACCGATGACGGATTCGTAACGGTGAAATAGAAAAAATTTTATGATTTTATTGTAGAGACGTGCCATGGCGCGTCTCTATTGTTTTTTATCCCATTCTCATCCACCACCCAAAATTCCTCTGCATACCGTTCTGCCTGATATATATCGTGAGTGGCGGCAAGCACGGCTATGTTGTTTTGTGCGGCTATGCGTTGCAGTAGTGCGAACATCTCTTCTTTAGCCTTGAAATCAAGAAAAGCTGTTGGTTCGTCTAATATGATGATGTTGGCTTGCTGCGCCAACGCTTTGGCTATTAGTACTTTCTGCTTTTGTCCGTCGGATAGTTCGTAGAAGTTTTTTGATAGGAGCGCCTCTATTTTCAATTCTTCAGCCACACCTTTTATTATAGAGCAATCTGATTCTGTCAGCCGTCCGAAAAAACCAGTGTATGGGCTGCGTCCGAACGAAATCACCTCTTCGGCGGTTACGTTTTCGCTTTCGAGGCGGTCGGTGAGCACCACAGCCACCATTTTAGCAAACTCCTTGGCGGTTATCGTGCCTATCTCGCAACCTTGAATGAGGATTTCGCCCGATATTGGTTTTATTATCTTGGTGAAAGTCTTTAGCAGAGTGGATTTTCCAGTGCCGTTTTCGCCGATGATAATTGTGAGGCATCCTCTCTTCAGCGCAAGGTTAATGTTGCTGATGATGGGTTTTCGGTTGTAACCTATCGATAGTGTTTTTGTGGTTAGTATGGTGTCCATGTTGGTTTTTTATTATCCTACAAATGTATTATTTTTTCTTTTATTTTTCAATGAGTGCCAGCTCTTTTGATTATATCACAATTGTTTAGTTATTATAACTTTACATATTGTTGTCGCTTCATTCGAAATGTTATTTACACTTGATTCGTAGTGTTAAGTTACTATTCAGAATGCTCTATTGTTATAACTTTGAATTTTTTTTTACGTATATATATATTGAGAATTTAAATGTAGCAACCTTATTAATGTAAAATATAATGAAAACTATTTTAACAATATGGCTTGTTTTGACAACCTTTGCCAATTGTTTTGCGGCTGATCCTGTTAATCTTTACAGTCACCGTTCGGGACAGTGGACAGATTTCAACTCGTGGACCACTGACCCGTCAGGAATCAATTTTGTCAACCCAGGTGAAGACATTCCTGGACCTGGTACCAATGTTTACATCATCCCTGGTGCATCTATCACTGTTCCAGATACATACAATACCGGTGATTATCTCATTAATTGTGCAAACCTCAAACTTGACGGAGAGCTGGTGCTCAACGGAAAAATGGGACACAATGTTGCCGGTGTTATTGAGGGCGACGGACGTATTGTGCTCCATATAGAGAACTATCCTGCTTGTGGAACCAACAAGTTTGTTCTCGACGGCGGCACTACCGTATTTCAGGGTGCTACCGTGTCGCTTACATCTGGTCACTCGTATTCAAACCTCGAAATCAACAACTCTGTGGTTATATTTGCCGGCAACATCAATATCGACGGCAATCTGTCGGTGGTTAGCGGCGGCTCTCTTATCTTTAAATCCGATGCCGCAAGCTCTGTTTATATCAAAGATGATTTGCAAGTTAACAATAGTTGTTCTATTTCTGTGGATCCTACATCCAAGCCATTCGACCTATATATCGGCGGCGACCTTCGCAACGACGGTACTATCAAGTTTACCAATCGACAAGATTATAAAAACGAAACCTCCGACGAAGATTATGTAAGAGTGCATTTTGATGGTAAAACACGCAATCAGACTGTAAGTTGCAACAACGTTATCGACTTTTATTCCATCTATATGGAAAAAGGCACAAGCGACAACTATACTTTGCGTTTTACTGCCTACAACAAGCAGAATTTTCATATTTACGGTCCTGCCGTAGATAACACAACCCAAAACATTATACTCGACGGTGGAACATTGGAAATCGGTTCCAATATTGTGATACCGTTTCTCCACGAGGATAGCTTCTACATCCCTGCAAGTTCCACAATATTGGTTAATGCAGGTATACTCAATTCCGATCCTGATGTTAAGTGTTCTATATTTGTAGAAGGCAAACTTCAAGTGGCATACACAGGCGAGATAAACGCTATGAACGATGCCGACGGTATCACCCTTAAAAAGTCGGGTATATTGGAGGTGGACGGCGGCAAGCTTACGGCAGCCTGCATCAAAAACGGCATCGAGGGTGATGATTACGGTAGCTATTACCAGATTGGCGGCAACGTGGTGGTTGACAATGGTTCTGAAGGAACAATGTTTTTCTGTCTCGATAATCCCAACAGCGGATTCTTGATGAAAAGCGGCGTGCTTACTATCAACCATGGCGGTCTCAAGATACTTTCATCGAGTGCCAACTGCAGCGTGGAAGGTGGCGAAGTGATTCTGAAGTCGACTAAGGGCAACTATGCAAAGCTTTGGAGTACTGCTGCGTTTCCGTCGCTTACCATTGAGAGCACCAATGCTATGACTGTGGAGCCCGAACCCGGATATCCGCTCAAAGTTACTGGCAACCTTACAGTTGGGAAAAATTGTACAATGTCATACAACTTGGCTGATGTGTATGTGGCAGGCAACCTCGATTGCAAGGGTACTTTTGTTTGTTCCGAAAATACTATATTTTTCAATGGCGACGGCAATACCGAATTATCGTTGCCAAATAATAATTTCAACTTTGGCAACTTAACTATCTGCAAATCAACTCCAACTGCAACTGTCACCACTGATAAGTCTTTTTCGGTATCCAAAAATCTTACTATTACAGGCGGTACGTTTGTAAACGGTGAGCACCACATTAATGTTAATCTTGATATCAGTGTAGAAAATGGCGGAATCAGTAGCACAACCGGAT
This sequence comes from Bacteroidales bacterium, assembly GCA_017960885.1. Classification (GTDB taxonomy): domain Bacteria; phylum Bacteroidota; class Bacteroidia; order Bacteroidales; family UBA3824; genus UBA3824. The sequence continues at coordinate 23,155 of JAGCYI010000005.1, read as the reverse complement.
ATATTAAGTTAGCAAACAACAGTCATATACATACTCTTACAAGTCCGTTGCACAATCCATGCTGCTTTGGTAATTTGCATTATGCCGGAACAGAAAATCTTATAATCGAAGGACCCGTTATTACTCAAAACTTTGAGTTTGACGGAACAAATTCTCACCTTGTAGAACTTAATGGTCACTATGTAGAAGTTAAGGGCGAACTCTTAGGAGCAGGTTCCACCAAATATTTTATAAATAAGGGAGATATTAGTGGTGGTTTGTGCTTGCATTTTACACTTAAAAAAGGTGAGGATAAAACTATCAATTTCCCTATTGGTGACAATGTTGGTGGTAATAAATACACACCTGCCGAGATTGTGGTAACAGGTAGTATGTTGCCCCAAGATTATACCGGCTCTGTACGTGTAAATGTTGTTAGTAAGTCACATCCTAATCTTTTGAGCACCAATAATATGCAGCGTTTTTGGGTGTTTTCGCAGAAAGGTTTTGAAGACGTTCCGAATGGTGCTGTAAGGTACAATTTTACTAATTCCTCAACTATTTCAAACAGCTATATTGCAGCAGGACTTGTTGCTTTTAAGGGATGGAAACATTCTGAAATAGCCGTTGATGGCAGTGATAAGTTTTCGTTCTATAATTCAGGGTATGGATTAATATCTGGTGATTTTACTTGTGCCCAGAATACGGATTATGATATCAAATTGTATAGAACATGGTCGCAGACTGCGCCAACAAAAACAGCAGATGATCCTATGTATCGTATGGACCAGTCTGACCACGATAAGAATGATACTTGGCGATTGTTGGATGAAAATGGAGAAGAAACCGATATACCAGGTGTTCCCGGAGCTCACGATATCGCTTATATATATTTTAACCGTGTAGATGTGAGAGAGAAAAAACATTGGGAAGTGGGTCAATTGGTTTTTGTGGATACAGAATCGTTATATGCTCCTGACGATTTGGAACACCAGCCTCGTCTTCAGGTACATCCCCAAGCCGATGTAACTATTCATATGTTGTCGGGTGAGGGTGTTATTGCTCAATATATTGGTAATTCCGATAATATTGTACACATTAATGATATTACTACTTTTGCAAAGGAATCTCATTCATGGATGATGTATATTCTAACTGCGGACGTTACTGATGTAGAGGGATATCCTGAACTTCCTAATTTGGCTCTCGAAGATGCTCATGAGTTCTCGTTTGGAACCACTTCAAAGGTTATTAACTTTGACCTCAATATGCGCGGTCAGGTAAAATATATTTTTCCTGATGATGCCGGTGGAAATTTATATATAGGTCGTGATTTGTATGTAGGTGACTGGCAAGGAGCTCAAGTTTTGTTTAACAGAAATGGCGAACCGCACACATTGACTGTTAAAGGAGATGTTATTCTTTCGCATAACGGTAATCCAAAAGCTTATGGCACTGGTGTTAGAAATATCACTATCAATGATGATAATGCTATAAATTCTGCTTGTTTGGAACACCGTTTGATTGTAGGCGGCAATATTCATCTTGGTTCTAAAAAATTGCAGTTGAGCAAAATTGACGATGTAAAAACTACTGGTATTATTTTGGAACTCGATGGAGATAAAGATGCTGAACTTTTTCATATTGATCCAACTACTGGTTCCACTGGTACACTCGAATTTTGGAAAATTGTTATGAACAAAGAGAAAGGCAAATCCTTTACCATCAACCGTGATTTTGTGTTGAAATCGGCTGAGGCGGGAATGTTTGCCGGCAATCTCCAGCCTATCACTATGAAGAGCGGTCGTTTGGTTCTTAACAACAATACCAACAACAGAAATTACCTTTTGACCCCTGATGATAATGTTTTTGTTATCCCTGCCGACGCTGCTTTAGAAACTACTGGCAAGGCAAAGTATACGTTGAGTTCTGGCATATCGCTTTCTGGTGGTCTTAAATTAGACAATGCCTCTGTTTGGACTGTGGGTCAATCAATTGAATATACCGAATCTGCCACTTGTGAACTAAATATCGGCAATGCTACTATGAACGTGGGTGCGCAGTTGCGTCCCCCGATTGCTGCCGGCGGTTCTATCAATCTTATTCTTAGTCATGACAAATCTGTGCTCAATGTCGGCACCAACTCCACTATCGGATATAACGGACGCGGAATATTCGAACTCGTTAATATGAGCTCCCTTACAATGGCAAATGGTGCTCAACTCGTTATTAAGAACTATATTGATAATACTGGACAACAAACCATTCTTCCCGATATTAATATCAATCCTAATGTTTGCAATCTCGACCCTGGTTCCAAAATCATTGTTGCTGCTGGACAGCCTGAGTTCACCACCATACTTTCCAAGGTAGATATTCCATGCCTTACTGTTAAAAGTTCTTCTCACCTTAAAATGATGGGCGCTCTCACAGTAACTGAGAATCTTTCTGTGGAATCTTCAAATGACGAGTTATCCGCTGGAGGTTTCGAACTTTATCTCAAAGGTAATGCTAACTTCGCCGGAACTTTTACACCTGCTGAAAACACTACATATATCTGCGGTACCAACGACCAGGAAATCAAGGGCAATATTACATTCTACAATCTTGTAAAAAATACCACTAACACAGTTTCTTTTGACAAAACAATCACCATCGAAAATCAGGCAGATTTTCTTAAAGGTACATTTATTGGCAAATGTATCATCGCCAAGGGCAATGTCGTAAACAATGCTGAGTATGTTTGCAATAGTTATTCTAACGCTTTAACCGATGGATTTATCTTCAGAGGCTCTAAGTTGCAGACGTTGAAATCTGATGGCAACGGCAGTTTCACTAAAATTCTCATTGATAATAGTGCAGGCGTAAAACTTCCCACAGGCAATAGTTTTACTGTGATTAAGAGATTTCAGTTAAACCAAGGTAACTTTGATCTTGGCACTTGCACCTTCACAATGGATAAGGAGGCAATATTTATACTTGCTTCAGGAGTTTCGTATTCTGCCACCAATATGATTCAGGTTACCGACGCATACGCTACAGGCGGCGTGCGCAAGTTATTTCCCGGACCTAAGACTGATTATCTCATTCCGATCGGTACCACTGGTAAGTACACTCCTGTGACTATCAATGCCAACTCTATAAACGACGGCGCTGCTCTTACAATACGTCCTGTTAACGAAATGACCAACTGTAAACCAGGCAACTCTGTTTTGGGTTATTTTTGGACAATGAAGGCTGAGAATGTTAACGATTTTTCTGGCAGCTTCAAATTCAAGTTCAGCAGTTCGGAAACTGTTCCTTCGTCAATGGTTGGTGTATTCCATTGCGATGCTACCGACGAATTCACCAAGTTTAGTGGAGCTTGGAACAATAGTAAAAAAGAACTTACATTCAGTTTCTCTGGCGTTTCATCCGACGCACTTTCAGGCAAATACCTTGGATCTGCCCCAGGTGATATAACCGCTGGTGTGCCAGTGTATTACGCCGAGGGATTTGAAGGCGAGGCATTTGCCGATTGGAATGAGAAATCAATATGGTATACTATTGATGGTGAAGGAAACCCTCAGCCTGTGGCAGAAGTTCCTTCTAATGTTGTGGTGCACATATATAAAAATGTGACGATGAAGAATGTGCCTGCTACTGGCGTAACTGAGTGCAAGGTCTACATTGAGGATGGCGCAGTGCTCGACCAGGATCTTTCGATGCACAACGATTTCGGCACTGTGTTGGGCAAAGGCACGCTTAAATCTCAGACAGGCGACCTTCCCGCCGGTGTTTACGACGAATTTAATTCTGCTAACGGCGGTACTTTGCATTACTACGGAGGCGGCTCTGAGGGCACTGGATATTCTATCTTGAAACAGATGCCAGTGGTAAACAACCTTATTATTCAGAGCGAAGGCGCTGGCGAGATTAAGAAATTCCCCGGTATGGATGTTCAGATACTTGGCGACTTTACCATCAACGGCAATGTTAACAATGAGGCTAATGCGGTGATTTCGCTTAAGGGTGATTTGAATTATAAGTACGGTCACTTTACCACCGGCAACTTAGGACGAAGCAAGTTTGTGTTCAATGGTGATGAAACACAGATAGTTTCAGGCCTCGACTTCACTGAGGACAACTGTATTTTCAATATGGTGATTAACAATCCCAATGGTGTGGAACTCCATAACAATGTGTTTGTTCACAACACTATTGAATTTATACAGGGCATTATCACCGCGAGCGAGCTTTATGACGGATTGCTCACCTTAGACAATTCAGAATCTAACAGTATTTTCGGTTTCGGACCCTATGCCTATGTCGACGGTCCGTTCCGTAAACGAATCAACAATGGCGAGTTCTACACTTTCCCGGTTGGCAACACCAATGGCGGTGATAAGCGTTACGGTCCTCTTACTATTCAGAATACCAATACCAACGGTTCTGTTTATTGGACAGTGCAGTATGTTTACGACATGCCCCCGGAGTGGGACAACTACGATGACGATCTTCTGTCGATTTCTACCAATGAGTATTGGAAAATATATTCTGAGGATGATTCTTACCAGGCTCAGATTCTTACCCGTTGGGACGGCGCTACTCCTATAATGCACCAATCACTCAACCCCGAAAATATCCGTCAGGTATATTTCAACCGTTCTGAGGGCAAATGGGAACTCTCTGGCTCTCATGTAACTATTGATGGCAACAATGGTTATGTAGAATCTTTCACAGCAAGGAATATTACAGCCAGCAAAGGTGAACCTGATTTGTTCTCGTTCGGTTTCCAGACCAAATGGAACTATTGTTGGTGCGGCACCTTTAGCGATGACTGGTTTGATAAGAGAAACTGGATTATGGATTTCACACCCACTTATCGTACACAAGTAAAAATTGGTGGAGATTGTCCCAACTGGCCGGTAATCGGCGAAAATCCAAAAGGTGCTGACAAACCTGCTACTTGCGGCAGCCTCATGTTGTGCGACGAAGCTACTCTCGACATTGAGTCGCGTGGCAAACTTACTGTTACTACAGATGTTACTGTTCAGCCTACTGCCAAACTTACTCTTCGTGCTGATAAGAAAACCGAAGACAACAATCACTCGATTCCGCCTACAGGTTCGCTGATTTATGGTGGCAATTTCGACGGCAAACTCACATTCCAACGCTTTGTACGCGCCTATGAGTTTGAGCGTATGTGCGTTCCTGTTGCAGGATTTAACGCTGATGTGGCTAATTTCAGTCGCTATGCGTGGATTTATTCTTACAACGAGGGTTTCATTCTCGACGAGGATCATGGCGTCAATTATATTTACGAAGATGGTGTTGGCGATGAGAAAAATCCTGAGATTCTCTCTTCTGCGTGGATAAATGGTGCTACTATTTATCCAGGTAGCTTCACTACTCCGTATCGCTATATCTCTTATCCTCAATTGGCACCTCACGCCTTATCTTTCACTGGCACTCCTATGACCGATGCAACGCAGAATGTTAAGGTGGATGTAACATTTTCTGAAAACGACATAGTAACTCAGCCTGGTTTCCAGCCTGATATGCTCGATGGTTGGAACTTGATTGCCAACCCGTTTGTGTCGGCTGTTGACGCTACTAAACTTGAGTTCCACAATGTAGACAAAGTGATTTATCTACACGATAATATCGACGACAGCCCGTTGGTGTTCGCTCTTGAAGCTGGTGTGCCTGCCGGAGTGGTTACCACTTATAACGAGGGCCGTTATATTCCTGCCGGACAGAGTTTCTTTGTTCACGCCAAGAATACTTCCGAAGAAAAATCGGTTGTGTTTACTCCCCAAAGCCGCTCGCACGGTTCTGAGGCTATGAAGATTAAATCAGGCAGCAATGAAGGTAATTCCGATTTAGACAAAATAATTTTCTTAACCAATGGTCTTGGTCAGGATTTCCAAAGCGTTGTATATTTTGCCAACGATGCTACAGAGGGATTTGATTCGCGTTTCGACGCATATCTCCAAACCTCAAAGGTTCCCAATGTGCTTCAGTTCTACTCTTTCGGCAGCGATTACAAAGTTCCCCTTATTGTTAACGGATTGCCTGGTTCGGTGAAAGATGGCGGTGAGATTCGTCTCGGCTATACCACTGTTACTGGTGGCACTTATACGCTTTCGATTCCCACAAACTCTGTAACAGGCACTACTGTTTACCTCAAGGATACCGAAAATGGCACTTTGACACCTATTTCCGACGGATTCTCTTGCAAAATAACTGTGGCTGCAGGAACAAACAATTCGCGTTTCAAATTGGTATTCGCCAACAACACCGCTCCTGTGGCAAAGACCTCTATTGCCGATGCCAAGGGTGTTGAAAATGAGAACTTTGAATATAAAATTGGCACCGACCTCTTTGCCGACAACGATCAGGGCGACTATGTAGCTAATATTGACGTTACTTCCGATGGCGGTTCCGCACTGCCTTCGTGGCTCTCTTTCAACTATGAATCTGGTATGTTTGTTGGCAAGCCTGCCGCTTCTGGCGTATACCGTATCGCCATTACTGCAACCGACAGTCATGGTGCTAAATCTTTGCCGTTGACTTTTGCTATTACCATCGAAGCTTCTTCGGTTGAAAATGGTAATAATGACAACAACGACTTGCCCCTTGTCAACGACGACAGCAACCTTGTTACTGTTGAAGATCCTGTAATACCCATCTTGGTTAATCCTCACGATCCTATGCCGATAGAGCCGGTACTGCCTATCATTGTGGATCCAGTTTTGCCCGAGGTTGACGACAATCATGATGTTACCGTAACCGAACCCACTATCGACGACAACACCCAAGCGGATGACAACAACGGTCCTGAAGAGTTGCCTTTGGTTGATCCTATGATTCCTCTTGTAGACGAACCCTTGGTAGATCCTTTCAACCAAGACCATTTCGCCGATTCGGATGTTAGGGTTTATCCTGTTCCTTCAAACGGACGTGTTACAGTAGAATATGGAAGCTTAATTCAAGATTTCGGTTCGGTACAGATGACAATCGTATCAATCTCTGGCCGCATCATTCTTACCAAAACTCTTTATGGAAATAAGGTTGATTTAGATCTCACCGGTCGTACCGGTATATATTTAATACGTTTGGCAACGCCTTCTAAGACAATTACCAAACGTATAATGATTCAGTAGGTTAAACGTTAATGGTTTAAAATCTGGCAGAGGTGGATTCCTTATTTTTGAGGATTTCCACCTCTACTTTTTGTCCCCCCTGTATGGAGTGCATAAAAGCCTCCTCTTTGGTGGGGAACTGGTGCGCGTATTTGTTGATTAATGATTCTGCCTCGTCTTTGAGATTGTAGTCGGCACGCTTGGCTTTTAGGGCGTAATCAGCTGCCACCCAATATATTTTGCCGCGTTCAAAAACATCGTTTGCAAGCGAGGGGGCGTTTGCTCCGTAAATGGCTGCTATAAGCAAGTATGCCTTTCCCGACGACTCGTTGAGCTCAGCAGATTTTTTTGCGTAAGAAACAGCCTCTGCGTATCTCTTGCGCTGGCTCGAGGATGAGGCAAGTTCGTAGTAATAGTCGGCTTGCTTATAGTTGTCGGTCTCCTTTTCGGCAGCTTCCTTAAAGTATTGCGAAGTTTTTTCCCAATCTTGCTTTCTCTTGTAGTAGCGAGCTATTGCAGCAGCAGCTTCGGCTGTGGGATTTATGGCGTAAAGCTTTTCGGATGCTTTGGCGTATGTGTCGCTGTTGTCGCAGTTGAGTGTGCCGAGGGTCTTGCAGATTATGTCAGCGTGCGAGTCGATTACTTCTTGCGGAGTCAGCTTGTCAACGGTTTCGGCTAATAGTTTTGAGTTGAGCTTTGCGCTTGATTTTTTTACCGAGGTGAAAATGCTCTCGGCGTTTTTTGAGTATGAAGCGTCTTTCTCGCCCGACAAAACATTGGTATAAATTGAGTTGAGCAGAGGCACCGCCGAATAGTAAAACCTTTCCAAATCTATTTTTTTACTTGCAGCAAGATTTGTAGCCAGTTGCAAATGTGCCGACGCCACCGAAATGTCGGGATTGTAGTTGCTCATTTTTACCGATTTGTCTAATAGGTTGAATGCTTCCAAATATGCTGTGTCAGACTTGCGAAGTTTCATAATATCGAGTCCGCAACGTCCGTACACGTTGGCAGAGTCGCCGAAATATTCAATTCTTTGCATATAGATTGCCTTGATAGTGTCGGTGTAGGCGTTGGCAAGTTCGGTGGTGGTTGCGCTTGCGTATAGGCCTTTGTAGATTTTTACCCCGTCGATATACATTTGCTTGCTGTATTTGGGATAGTTGTAGAAAAGCACTTTGAACGGTTCTTCCGCATAGGTGTATGCCTCTACATCCAAAAGGGATTTGTAGAGCGAATGGTTGCGGATGCACTCTTCGTTTTTTTCTTGCGATACGGCTTGCTTTGCCGCGCTTGCCAACAGCATAAGTGCTGCTATTGCAATAATCTTCTTGTTCATTTTTTTTTCTTCTATAATCACTTTTAAAACTTGTGGCAAAGTTACTCACTATCTGTTATATGGCTATTTTATTTTGTCTAAAAAAAACATTATTTTTGTTAATAACTTTTAAGCCTGTGTTATATGAAAACTATATGAATGGTTTGTTTTTTTAATTAAAAATCATTTCTTTTGCACAAAATTTAATAAAGAAATGGAGACACATAAAAGAGGACAAACCCGCAAATACGATGTTATTTGGTTTGGTATGCTCACCGGATTATTAGTTCCGGCGGTAGCTTTACTTTTGTTTTGGTATGTTAAATTCTATCCGACAGTATCGCTTGAGTATTTTTTTAAAGTTCAGTTTACACCTTCGGTAATAATGAAGATAGTTAGTTTGTGCGCCTTGCCCGATATCCTGCTTTTTTATATCTTTTTGCGAAAAGAGATGTATCTTGCTGGCAAGGGTGTAATCGGTGCTGTTATTTTGCTTCTTATTATTACCATTTTGATTAAATTGTAGTTTTTGTAATGATGAGGGGCGCTGGCATATTGTTTTCAATTATCCTGTCTGTTGTGGCATCACTAACCCAGGCGCAGGTAAAGGAAACTATTGTCAACGAACGTTTTTATGCCAACTATCTAAACTGGCCCGAAGACGCCGTTCCAGATTATTCATCAAGTGTCAACAACGGCACTTATCTCTTGAAATACAACAAGGAGACAGGTTCGCGGTCGTTTGATATAAGCACCGACCTTAATCCCGGAGCCAATTTTTTTATCGAAACTTCTGGACGGGCTACACAGTGCGGCAAAGAAAGCGGTTTCGGTATTGTATGGGGCAAAGGACGCAGCGGTTTTTTTTCGTTTGTGGTGTCGGCTGACGGTTCTTTTTTTGTACGCGAAGCCCGTGCCGATGGCAACAACAAATACCTTGTTAAGCGCACCCCAAGCAAGAGTATTCGCACGGGAGGACAGGAAAACAAACTCAGGGTGCAGTTTCATCCCGAAGTTTTTGAGTTTTTTGTCAACGATGTTTTTGTGGCTCGTATTCCATTTCAGAAATTCTACGGCGACAATCTGGGTGTGATTCTCTATGGCCGTCAGGAGGTGGCGATTACTAAATTTGGCGTTTTCGGCTCTCGCAAAGAGGTTGTTGCCCAAAAGGTTGTCAGGTTGACAATATCCACTTACGCCATCAACGACAATGTAGACGCTGACGGTACCAGGCTTGGCAACAACAATTCATGCATTAACCCCGGCGAAAATGTAAAAATGCGTGTTTCGTTGAAAAACACAACAAATTTCTCATCAAAATCTTTGAAAGCGAGTGTCTCTTGCGACAATCCTAATATTAAGCTTTATGAGCAGAATAAAAAAATCAGTTTGCCTTCTATTGCGTCAAACGATGTTGCAAACTTGATGTTTACTTTTTTTGTGGCTGGAGGATATACCGAAAACAGTGTTGCGTTTAAGATTGATATTTTTGACAACGACAACAACCTTACTGAAACCATTCCGCTTAAAGTGCCGCTCAACACCGCTCTTCCTGTTATCGACCACAAAGACAACAATATGACGTTTACTTTCAACATCAAGGATAGATCTTCGGATGATGTAAACACCGGATTTCCAACCACTTTCTTTCACAACGACAATACCTACGCCGTGATAATTGGCGTTGAAAATTACTCATATCTTCCTCAGGCTCAGTTTGCCTCAAACGACGCTATGGTTTTTTACAACTATTTGGTAAAGGTGCTTAATGTGCCGCGCAACCATATTTTGCTCGTTACCGACTATAATGCATCTAAAGCAACCATAGCCAATTTCTTTAAGGTTAAGGGCAGATTGGCTAATTTGTTGACAGAGACCCCGGAAACTATCTTGTTCTATTTTTCAGGACTTGGTTCTGTTGACCCTCAAACTGGAGCGCCATTTATCCTCCTGTCTGATTCGCGAGCCGATAATGCTCCTACAAGCGGTTATCCTGTTTCCGAAATCATTCAGTCGATCCACGGGTTAAGACCAAAAAGTGCAATTTGTTTTTTCGAAACTTCATTCTCGGGTGTTACACGCTCAGGCGAGGCTTTTGATAAAAACGGAGGAACATTTTGGAATCTTCCCACTTTGCCTGCGATAAGTAGCGCCAACAGCGAGATGGCTCTCTTTTACGCTTCGGCTGGAGAGCAGGCTAATCCTGTTCACGAGCCATCGCAGCACGGACTTTTTACTTATTGCCTGCTTTCGGCTATCAAAACTTCGGCTTTTTCTAATTCTACTCTTAATATGAAAAATCTCTTTTCGATTGTTTCGCGCGATATGATGAAGGAGTGCACCAAACGTGGAATAACCGTTGTTCCAAAATTAGACTGTATTAATAAAGAAGTTATAACAATTTTGAAGTAGTTTTTTTATGAAGAATAACCTTTTGTTTGTATTGTTTACCGCCTTGTTTGTGTCATTTTCAGCTATGTCGAGTGCCCAGAAGGTGGGCATTGTGCTTAGCGGCGGCGGTGCCAAGGGTCTTGCTCATATTGGCGTTATCAAGGCTTTGGAAGAAAACTCAATCCCCATCGACTATGTAACGGGAACAAGTATGGGTAGCATTGTAGGTGCTTTGTATTCAATAGGTTATTCTACCGACGAAATGGTGGCTCTGTTTCATTCCAAAGAGTTTTCGATGTGGCTCAACGGTGAAACAGATATCTCGCTCAAATATTTTTTTATGCAGGAAGACCTCTCTGCCGAATGGCTCCGCCTGCGTCTCAACCGCGACACTGTGGTTAAGGCGTATCTTCCCACCGGCATTGTCTCTGGCTATCAGATGGACTTTGCTTTTATGCAGATTATGGGTAGGGGAGAAGCTGCCGCCAACTACAATTTCGACAGCCTTATGGTGCCATTCCGATGCGCTGCCTCCGACATTTACGCTAAAAAGTCGGTGATTTTTAAAAATGGAAATCTCAGCAAGGCTGTGCGTTCTTCGATGGCTATTCCGCTATATTTCAAGCCTGTGAAATACGAAAACGGTCTGCTCTACGATGGCGGTATCTACAACAATTTCCCTATCGACGCTATGGAAAATGATTTCAATCCTGATTATATTATAGGTGTGCAGGTAAGCGACAACAACGAGAATCCCTCCGAAGACGACCTTATGATGCAGATTTTTAATATGACAATGGACCGTAGCGACTACTCCATTCCTGAGGGCAAGGGATTGATGATAATTCCTGATGTATTGAGTATCAGTACTCTGGATTTCTCAAAGGCTGATGAGATTATTCTCAAAGGTTATGTTGCCGCTATGGAAAAAATGCCCGAAATTCGTGCCGCTGTTGAGCGTCGTGAGGATTCTACTATTGTGCAGGCAAGGCGCGAAGAGTTTAAGAAAAAAATGCCTGAGTTTTATTTCGACAATGTGAATATTTCGGGATTAAAACGTGCTCACAGCAAGTATGTTACAGGACTTTTCCGCCGTTGGAGCAATACCCCGCGCGGACTTAATTCCACCCGTAGATATTTTTACCGCCTTGTGGCAGACCCTACGTTAGACAAAATTTATCCCACTTCCACATACGACCCTCATTCTGGATATTATTCGCTCAATCTCGACGTTACCCGAAGCAAGAATATCAGCGCAAAAATCGGCGGTACAATATCTTCGTCGTCAACCTCGCAGATGTTTTTAGAGTTGGAGCATCTCTTTTTTGGTCAAGTACCTATCAGATTTTGGGGCAATGGATATTTCGGACGTTTTTACAACGCCGGCAAGGTGGCGATGAGGTCGTATTTTACATATCCGAGCCTTTTTTATTTGGAGGCCGGTTTGCAGCTCGACCATTGGAACTTTATGGAGGCTAATCCCGACATTCTCTTTATCGACACCCGCAACGCTATGATGATTAAGCAAGACGGCGAGTTTTATGCTAATCTCGGACTTCCAATCGGCATGTCGGGCAAAGTTACTACGGGTCCTGCCATGGGTGTTTACCGTCAGCAATATTATCTAAATAAGCAGTTTAGTTCTACCGACAAGTTAGACAAGTCTCTTCTTGAATATGGCGGCGCACATATCACCTACGAGCACACAACCCTCGACAACCGTATGTATCCCACCAAAGGCACCGAATTGTTTGTTCGCGCTAAGGCCACTTCGCTTTCCGAAAAATTTCAGCAGGGAACATCCGCCGAGCAACTAATCACTGCCGACGACGAGTCGAAATACTTTTGGGATGTAACCTTAAGCTACAAAAACTATCTTCTTCACAAAGGACGCGTATCATTCCCCATATCGTTGGAATTTAATTTCAGTCGTCACGATACGCTCTCAAATTCTATGTCCGACCTTCTGGCTACCAATGCCTACCGCCCCACGCCTTACACACAGACGGTTATTTTTGAAGATTTCCGCGCCAACAAATATGCAGCTGGAAGTATAGGTATGCTGGTAAGGGTCTATAGCAATCTGCACCTATTGTTAGATGCCCATGTTTTCCAGCCTTACCAGAAAGATTTTTTGATGTCCGACGACAAAGGCAACTATTACACCGAGCGCCGGGAAAGATTTTCTGGTCGTGAATTTTTCTGCAACGCCACTTTGTTTTACAATACATTTGTAGGACCTTTGGCTTTGAATATCAGATATATGCCTCATGGTAATTCGCATTTTTATTTTATGTTTAATATAGGATATATGATTTATAACAAAAACTGGTGGGATAGGAATTAATGTTTTTTTTCTTGGAAATATCAAAGGTTAGTTTAATTTTGCACCGCGGTTTTTTATAAAATCATTTGAATCTTTAGTGAATAGAGCAATGGATACAAACGAAACTGAATTTGACACAATACGTCCGTTTTACGACAGCGAAGTAAAAGCGGCAGTTGAAAGGCTTGTGGTAGAACCGGGATTCCTGAAAACTTTGGAATATTTTTTCCCGACCGCGCCCATCGACCGTACTATTCAAATGCTGAAATCGTTGAGGACCGTGCGAGAATTTCAAGATAGGTTTATTGGTGTTTTAGTTCAGGCCATTACAGACAAATATATCACCGAACTAACGTTCACTGGCTTAGAGAATGTTCCCGAAAGCAAGGGATACCTTATTGTATCTAACCACCGCGACATTATTCTTGACTCCGCACTGCTTAACACTTACTTTTTGCAGCATAATCGCAACACGTCTGAAATAGCTATCGGTAGCAATCTCCTTATCCTTCCTTGGATTACCGACCTTGTAAAACTTAACCGCACTTTTGTGGTAAAGCGTAATATTCCTGTTAAAGAACAGTACGATGCGTCGCTTCTTCTGTCGAAATATATCCGACACACCATTCTGGAGAAAAACACATCTATATGGATAGCACAGCGCGAGGGTCGCACAAAAGACGGCAACGACAAAACTCAGGGCGCTCTCCTCAAAATGTTCAATATGTCTGTTTCGGGCGACGTGCTGCCTAATCTTGCCGAGCTCAACATCGTGCCTATGACTATTTCTTACGAGTACGACCCCGTGGATATTTACAAGGTGAAGGAGCGTTACAACAAGATTGTGGACAAGGATTTCAAGAAGAGCAAGCGCGACGACGTTATGGGTATGCGTTACGGTATCACATGCAACAAGGGAAGAGTCAATATCTGTCTCGGCAAACCTATTAGCGGCGAACTGCTCAACCTGCCAAAAGCTCCTAACAAGAATGTGCAATACGATGAGGCTGCTCGCTTTATCGACACCAAAATTTACCAGGGTTATGTGCTTTATCCTATCAACTATGTGAGCGCCGACCTGCTCTCTGGAACCAACCAGTATGCCGACCATTACACCGAAGCCGACCGTAAGTCTGTGATTGAGTATTTCGACACACAGTGCAAGATGTTTGAAGGCGATGTGGCATTGCAGCGCAAAATGCTGATGGAGATTTACGCTAATCCTGTTATCAATTATTCGTCAATTTTAGCTACTAAATAAAACCTACTAATGGACACCGAAAAATATTATCAACCAGAAATTGAGACTATGAGCCGTCCTGATTTGGAAAAGCTCCAAGTGGAAAGGCTCAAAAAGACAATTGAAATTGCCATGAAATCTCCTTTCTATGGCAAGCTTTACAAGGAAAAAGGCATCTCGCCCGACACCATCAAAACCATCGACGACATTCGCCGTCTGCCTTTCACCACCAAGGAAGACCTTCGTGGCAACTATCCCTACGGACTTGTGGCTGCCGATATGAAAGACCTCGTGCGCTTGCACTCGTCGAGCGGCACCACCGGCAATCCCACTGTGATTGTTCATACTCAGCACGACCTTGACTGCTGGGCAAACCGCATCGCACGCTGCCTATATATGGTTGGCGTAAGAAATACCGACGTTTTTCAAAACTCGTCGGGCTACGGTATGTTTACTGGCGGTCTCGGATTCCAGTACGGCGCAGAAAAGCTCGGCTGCCTTACCGTTCCTGCCGCTGCGGGCAACTCGCTCCGTCAGATCAAGTTTATCAAAGATTTCGGCACAACAGTTATTCACGCTATACCAAGCTATGCGTCAAGACTTTACGAAGTGTTCAAAGATGAAGGTCTCGACCCGAAGAAAGACACCAAGCTCAAAGTTTTTGTAATTGGCGCAGAGCCTCACACCGACGAACAGCGCAAGCGTATCGAGGAGAAGTTTGGCGTAAAGGCCTACAACAGTTTCGGTATGAGCGAGATGAGCGGTCCCGGCGTGGCTTTTGAATGTCCCGAGCAAAACGGCATGCACGTTTGGGAAGACTGCTACATTGTGGAAATCGTCAACCCCGACACACTCGAGCCCGTTGCCGATGGCGAGGTAGGAGAGATGGTTATCACCTCTATCGACCGCACAGGTATGCCCCTTATCCGCTACCGCAGCCGCGACCTTACCCGCTTTATTCCTGGCGAATGTCCCTGCGGACGTACTCACCGCCGCTTAGACCGTTTCCGCGGACGCACCGACGATATGCTTATATTAAAAGGTGTGAATATCTTCCCGATGCAGATTGAGAAGATTCTCATGGACTACAAGCAGCTCTCTACCGATTTCCTCATTACCCTCCAAACCACCGACGACAACGACGAGATGATTATAGAGGTGGAAATCAACGAACTGCTCAGCGACAGCTATCAGGATCTCGAAAAACTCAACAAGGCCGTTACCCGTGCTCTTAAGGATGAGATTCTTATCACCCCGAAAGTTAAGTTCGTGGCTAAGGGTTCTCTCCCCCGTTCCGAAGGCAAGGCCGTAAGGGTTAAAGACTTGAGAAAGAAATTTTAATGTTATTAATATTATTGTTTGCGGCGTGTGATTTTCATACGCCGTTTTTTTTGAAAAAAATTAAAAAAAAATGGAAAAATCGATTCGCTTATTCAAAAACTTTCTTAAATTGCAAGAAAAATAAATTTAATTTTTAACACTAAAAATTTTTTACCTATTATGGAAGGATTAAAAGTAGACGGTCGCATGAAAGTGAAGACCTTGAAAGAAAATTTCAAAAAGTTTTTCGGTTATACCTTGAGAGTTTACAACACTCAGAACCATTTTGTTGATGAGGATCTCATCCTTGCCAATGTTCGTCAGGACGACGACAAGAAGACTGGTGAGTTTACCATCAATCCCGATTGGCGCATCGACGAGTTTGAAAAAACATTTATGGATGTGTTCGCAATCAAAGTTCAGGTGGCTACTGCCGACGACTCAGCTCTTGCCGACAACGCTCTCAAAGTTATCTCTGGCAAATCGCTCAAGGTTGACGGAAGAATGAAGGTTAAAACTGTTCGCGAGGCTTTCAAAGAGACTTACGGATTCTGCCTTAAAGTTTACAACACTCAGAATCACTTTGTTGACGACGACGCTCTCATTTCTGCTGTTCGCCATACCGACGACATCGACAGATCTGGTGAAATATCAATCAATCCCGAATGGACTATCGACGAGTTTGAAAAGAAGATTATGGAAACCTACGGCGTAAAAGTTCAGGTTTACACTCCCGACGAGTCGAAACTTGCCGACAACAACATCAAGCTCTTCTGGGGCAACAACTAAGATTATTATTTGACTTTTTTTTATTTCCCGCATATCTGTTTAATGGCAGATATGCGGTTTTTTTATAGTGATATTTTCCAAACAGAGCCTCCAATCTGTACCACATAGATGCCGCCCCGCAGCGATGCGCTGAAACGCGACGAATTGCACTCTGCCGTTTTTATCAAACGTCCCGAAAGGTCGTAGATGTTTATTTTGCGACCCTCGGCATTTTCTACATAGAGAGTTTTTTCGTATCCCCAAACTTTTACGCCATTGGCGTCGACTGTAGACACTGGTGTCGGGTTGGGAATCAACTGTATAATGTATGAAAAGTCAAGGTCGTATATTTTGCCGTTTACAGTGGCTTTGCCGGCTGTGTTCATGTCAGGTTCTGTGAGCGTAACATTAGCTGCCGACAAGTTAAATGTATCTTTCTTGCCAACGCCGTAGAGCATGATGAGGTAGCCTGTGTTTTGCAATGTGTTGCCGGTGAAATATGCTTTCTTATATCCGTCGATTTTTATTTCTACCACAAACGTCTTTTTGGTTAGCTCTTCAAAGGTGGTGAGGCTTGGGAGTGTGAGCTCTGCCATCGTAGACACTGTCTCGGTTTTGCCCGGAGTCCAATATTTGTCATCGAAATTAATTGCGAAATCATTTGACGCACCTTCCAAATAGTTGGTTGGCGACACAAGATTGTCGGGGAAGTTGCTTCCTGCCACAGCACCAAGCTTGGTAAATTCGGTAAAGAATCTGCAGTTTTTCAACGAACCGTTGTTGTAGCCGCATATCGTACCTACTTTTGAATCTCCGCTTGCATATCCGTAAGTTAATACCGACGTGATTGTGCCAGAATTTTTACCTGCAATTGTGCCTATGTTTTCGCCGCCAGATGTTTCGCCTTCAAACAGGCAGTTGTTTATTTTGCTGTTTTTAAGATTGTTGCCAGCTATTCCGCCGACATTGCTTTTGCCTTGTGCTCCGCCCTGAATGTAGCAGTTGGATATAGTGCCCTGGTTGTTGCCGCAAACGATACCGCAGTTGGATTGACCAATGATATACGAGTCGGTGATGGCGAGATTTTTAACTGTGCCTTTAAGTGTTTGAAACATACCGGCGTTTGAAAGTGTGGTGTCGTTGAGATAAATTCCGCTGATGGTGTGTCCGTTGCCATCGAATGTGCCTTCATAAACAGTGTTGCGGTTTAGAGTGCGGTATTTGCCGGTGTAGCTGTTGGGATACCATTGGGTAAGTTCGGCGGTTTTCTTGTCGTGAATCCTTGCCACTACGTTGGTGTTGCACTCAATGTCGGCAATGAGTTTTCCTTTGGCTTTTCCGTTTCCTGTTTGCGAAACGTACTCAATAAACCAATATAGCTGCTCTTTGGTGGCGATTTCGTAGTAGCCAGATTTGTTGATGGCAATGGATGTTGTCGCCTTTATCGTTGAGGTGTGCTCAAGGTCAAAAATTTTTAATGAATAAGTGTCGCCATCTTGTACCAGCTGGTCCGACACGTCTTGTCCGTTGACGTAGACCTTTAGCTCAAAATCCTTTTCTACGGTAAAAATTATTGTGCTGTCTAATAGCACATCGTGACGTTGGTTTGTGGTGCATCCGAAGTCTGTGGTGATGTCTACCAAATACAATGGTTGAATAATGTCTTTGTATTGTCCCCAGTTTTCATCGTTTTTGTATTTGTCGAGGGCAGTATTAGGCACATAGATGATTGTGATTTTGTCGCATTTGTCAAACGATTTTGCGCCAAGTTGAGTGTCTTCGCCTTTTACAATAGCCTGTTTTAGAATCCAACATCCGTAAAATGCGCTGTCGCCTATGGATGTGAGCGTTTTGGGAAATTCTATGTACTCCAAGGTGCGGTTGTTGGCAAATGCCGCAGTGCCTATGCTTTTAATGTTGTCGGGCAATGTAATGTCGGTCATATACGAACAATCTGTAAACGCGTAAGGCGCGATGCTTTCTATTTGAGGCGGAATCTCTATAGTGAGCAGATGGTGGCAACCTTGAAAAATTCCCTTGTTTATGGCTTCGAGGTTTTGCGGAAGATTTATGGTAGTAAGCGCGTCGCAATTGGCAAAGGCGTATTGCTCTATTTGGGTTACGCTTTCGGGCAATTTGAGCGTTTTAAGTTTTACGCAATTACCAAATGTGAATTCGTGTATGGCGGTTAACTTTTCGGGAATATTTATCGTGGTTAGTTTTCTACAGTTTTCAAATGCCGATTTGCCTATGTAGCTTACAGTTTCGGGAAGTTTTACCTTGGTTATCATAGTGCAGTTTGCAAAGCATTTGTCGGCGAGCGAAGTCACTGCGTATTTCTTGTCGTTGAATGTTACGGTGTCGGGGATTATTATTTCCGGGGTTGTAGACTCGTACCCAAATATCTGTACCAGAAGGTTGTCGAAGTCTGTAATGCGGTAGAAAATGCCGTTGAGCAGAAAACTTTTGCCGTCGTTTTTAAGCGGACGCATATTGTTGGCGTATGTCGACCAGTTTTGTGCAATTTTGTATTCCGCGAGTCTCGATTCTGGAACATATATTTTGTATGCGGTGGCTATCGACGAAAAACCGCTTTGTCCTAATGAGCAGTTTTCGCTGTAAAGCACTACCAAATTGAGGCTTTCGCATTCGTAAAATGCTTTTTCTCCTATTTTTGTTACAGTTTTTGGAATGTCCACCACCTTGATTCTTTTGCAACTGTAGAATGCGTGAGATCCAATCTCTGTCAGGTGCGACGGGAATGTTATGCTGTCTAACACATGGCAGTTGTTGAATGTGTAGTCGGATATTTTGGTAATGGATTCGGGAATATTGATGCTTTCTAATTTTGAGCAGCCTGCAAACGCTCCTTTGTTTATAGTTTGCAAACTTTCGGGCAGCTCCATTTTTACAATTCTTGTACAGTTGGCAAACGAGTATTCTCCAATTGATGTCAACTGGTTGTGGAGAGTTACGTTGGCAAGTGTTGTGCACCCTTTCAACATGTCGTTGGAAATAGTGGTTACCGAGGTGGGCAGTTCAAAAGATTTTAACGATGTGCAGCCTTCAAACGCACCTTCGCCTATTGTGGTAATTTTGTTGGTAAGGGTGATGGAGGTGAGTTTTGTGCAGTTTTTAAACGCATATTTGTCGATGCCTGTGAGGGTGTAAGTTTTGTCTTCGTTGGTTACTGTGGTAGAAAGCACCAAATTGGCGTCCATTGTGCTTTCATATCCGGAGATGTGCACCTCCCTGTTGTCGTTGCCTGTAACTGAGTATACAATTCCGTTTTTGGTAAAACTTGATATTGAGGGAATTACTATTATCCTGCTTAAATAAGGAGCCCAGTTGGGATCGGCTTGATAATCGGCATATTTTGATTCGTAAACCCATATTTTGGTCTCTGAAGGCAATCCGTTGAACGCCTGGGGATGAATGGATGATACTGTTTCTGGTATCACAATCTTGGTTAGTGTGGTTGCTCCTTGGAATGCGTTGGCGTCGATATATACAACAGAATAGTCTTCGCCGTCGATAGTTACTTCGTAGGGAACAACCACCTCTTCTCCAATGGTTTCGTATCCTACTAAATCAGCTGTATGTGCGTTGATGTCGATTATTGTGTAATATAGTCCGTCGATAAGGTGTTCCTCGTCCAACATGCCTTCGGCTTTGATGTGCTCTTCGTACACGTTCCAATTTTGAGCCACGCAGTATGCTTTCCATCGCGAAAGGGGCACATATATTTCAAAGTTGGTAGGCAGACCTTCGAAAACGCCTGTGCCTAATGTTGTGTTTAGCGCTTCGATGGTTATTTTGCTAAGTTTTGAGCATCCGTTGAAAGCATTGTCGCCTATAGATTCTAAACTTGCCGAAAATGTAAGCGGACCAGCCAGTTCTTTGCAGCCGTTCATCGCATCTTCGCCTATTTTTGTGATAGTTCCTGTAAATGTGATACTTGTCAACGCTTCGCAACCTTTGCACAGCGATGCCGGAATAGTTGTAATATTGCTTGGCAATGTAACGGTTTTTAATTTTTTGCAGCCTTCAAACACGCCGTTTCCCATGCTTACAATATTGTTGGTGAGGGTTACGCTCTCCAAATTTACGCACCCTCCAAAAGCGTTGTCGGCTATAGATTTAATGAATTCTTTGCAAGTTACGGATGTGATACCGCTGTTTGCCAAAGCGAATGCGCCTATCGATGTAATTGTGTGTTTTTTTGAGTTTATTATCACAGACTCTGGAATGGTAATATTGCCAGAAGCAGCGTTGTAACCTACTAATTTGGCAGTTAGGGCTGAGGCGTCGTCTACTATGTAGATAAGGTTGTTTTGTTCGTAGGTGGTGCCAGATGTCGACATCTTCTGAATGCAGTCTTTCCATCTGCTCAAGTTGCTTTGTCCTTGGTAATATCCAAGTCGGTTGTCGGGAACGTAGATAAATCCTGTAAAACTGGCGGCATTAAATGGTTCTGTTCCGAATACTGTGTTTCCGCCTTCTATAAATAATGTTTCCAGATGAGTGCATCCGCCCAAAGCTTCGTCGCCTATGGTAGCCACGTTTTCACCCATTGTCATGGTTTTCACCTTTGTACACGCAAAGAACGCATAGTTTCCTACCGAGGTAATAGTTTTAGGTAGTGTGATGTTTTCCATTTGGCATCCTCTAAATGAGTAAACGCCAATGGTTTCGGTGTAAGGCGAAATCTGCAACGATGTAATACCTTTGCATCCGAATAGCACACGGTCGCTTATATGCTTTACTCCGTCGGGAAATTTAAACGATGTGATAGCTATGCAGTTTTCAAACGCACCTGCTCCAATATATGTGATGTTGTCAGGTATGTTAATGGTAGCCAGTAATTTACAGTTGTAAAAACAGTTGTCGCCAATTTCGGTTAAACTTTCGGGCAACGATACTTGGCTAAGATTTGTACAGCCGCTGAATGCGCCTTCGCCTATCGAAGTGATATTTTCGGATATGGTTAGCCAACTTAATGCTACCGCGCCTTTAAACGCTTCAGAGCCAATAGACGTAACGGTGTATGTTTGGCTTTGGTATGTGATTTCTCCTGGAATAGTTTTGGAACCAACTGCATTTACATCGCCTTTGGTTAGCGAGGCCGTTTTATTGTTGGTGTTGAGCGTATAAGTAAAGCCATCTATCTTGGTGGTGATGGGAGCAGCTTCAGCTATCGTAATTGATAATAATAAATATATTAGTGTAATAACTATCTTGTTCATAAGCGTATATTTTTGAATTTACAATAGTATTAAACGTAAATAATCGTTTTTTGATTTTGTTATTGGCAATTTTGAATGTGATATTCTGCTAATCGTTCAATGGGCCTCTGCAATGTATCGGTAACGGTGAGGCTGTAAAATCGTGCCACATCGTCTAAAATCTCTTTAAAATGGGCGGCTACTGAGCCAACAAATCCGATATTGTATGATTTATAATTATCTATCCTTATTATGTTCTTAACAAAAAACAGGTCGAACTCACAGAAAACCAAGTTTCTAAACATAGCGTCGCTTATGTGCTCTTTTATAAACGGTACAAATTCTGCCAAAAATGCGGCTGGTTTGTCGCTGCGGTAAACGCCGTTGATTATGTCGTTGTAGTTTACCATACACTCGCGTTCAAACATTTCGCGGTGTTGCTCGCTGAAATCGCTTTTGTACATGGCATTGATCAAGCGCCTTCCGAGACTTGCCCCGCTGCCTTCGTCGCCGAGTATGTAGCCCATCGAAGGTATTTTTTTTACTATCTTTCCTTTTTTGTAAAGTCCTGCATTAGAGCCTGTTCCGAGTATACAAGCAATGCCGTCGTCGTTTTTAAACAGTGCTGTAGCTGCGCCTGTAAGGTCGTCGGTAACAAATATCTCTGCATTTGGGTATAGCTTTTTGAGCACATTTTGAACTCTTTGCGTTGGATTGCCTGGCATACATCCTGCTCCGTAGAAATATACAGCTTCCACTGTAGATGCCTCTACGTTGGATAAAGCCTCCTTCACACACTTATATATATAGTCTTCTTTTGCGTGAACGGGATTGAAGCCTGTGCCAGAAATAAACTTTGTGTCTGTCTCGTCGGCTAACGCCCAGTCGCATTTGGTTGTTCCGCAGTCTGCTACTATTATCATAGTTAATTGTTTTGAGTATTATCAGGTGCAAATATAACTCTTTACGTGCAATTTTCGCAATTATCTTACCAAAAAAACTCTATCTATTTTTAAAAAGTGTCTCTTTTGACATTCTGAGGTTTTTTTCTGCTGCTTTTTGTCGTCCATATCCTACTTACTTTCATGTGATTATATTTTTTTTGAAAAATATATAAAAAAAACACCTGAAAAATTTGGAAGTAGGGATAAAATGTCTTTACCTTTGCACCCGCAAAAACAAAGAACGACGCACGTTGAAAATAGGAGTTGAAAGTGAAAAAAAACTTGAAACTTTAACAAAAACTAAACATTGAAAGTTTGGCGGAGACGCAAATCCTCTTTAACTTTGCACCGCGAAATTCGGAATACGGACTTCGCCACGCACATTGAAAATACTGACAGGAAGCACAAGGCGTTTGAGCACACCTTAACCGGTGTGTCGAACAGAATGAACGGGAAAAACATTACATTCAGACCCCCTGATAATTAGAAAGAATTTATACAACGGAGAGTTTGATCC
>JAGCYI010000041.1 GCA_017960885.1 Bacteroidales bacterium | reverse complement strand
TTTTGCGCCCTGCGGATACACTGTTCCAGAAAGTTTTTTACCGCCGGTGATTTCGTAAGATGCCATAGGTCAAGTGGTTATTAGAATTGCTGCTTGTTGCGGTTTTTATTTTTGTTTTTCTTTTTGCCGTTGTTGTTGTTGTTGAAGTTGCCGGGCTTAAACACATTGCCGTTAACGCCGTTGGTAATAGGTGCGGGATTGTTGCCACGATCGTTGTTGACATTGCCGTTAACATTGTTTTTAGGCTTGTTGTTATTGTTGATAAAGCCGCTGCTGTCGATAAGTTTGCCGATATTTTCCTGCACCTCCAACTTGCCGTGCGAAATATCTTTGAGAATGTGAAAAATATCCTCATCGCTCATATCCTTACCCCAGAGGAGGTTAGTTTTTTTGATATGGTTAGAAATAGTGCGGTTGAGTTCGTTGCGGCGGGCGGGGTCTTTTATGGAAACAGCCTTTTTGATAAGTTTTTCGATAATGCGGCCATACTCAGGATAGAGCAATTCGCCATCGTTGTATTCCAAACGGGCAGGCTTGGTGTCGAGGTCTTCTTTTTCGGGAGTGGGGTAAGGCGACTGAATATTGAGTTCGTAATCAGCCATAATGTTGAGGTGGTCCCAAAGTTTGTGTTTAAAATCGGGAATATCTCTCAACTGCGGGTTCATACTGCCCATAATTTGAATAATGGCCTTAACAGTACGGTCAAGTTCCTCAGGGTCTTTGATAGTTTTGGCATAATCCACCAACAACTGTATATTGCGTCCGTATTCGGGACAAGCAAGTTTTTTTCGGCTTGTATTATAGTCCATAAAAAATAAAAAATGATTTGGGCAAAGTTATTAAATATTTTTAATAAATCATTCCGATTTTTTCAAGTTTGCAAACTTAGCGAGCAATTTTTTGCGGCCGGCGCTCATAAAGTCAATTACATATTGGGTGTCGGCACCGCTGTTTTCAACGCTCACAATTTTTCCACGGCCAAATTTGGGATGCTCTACCAACACTCCTGCGGCAAAATCCGAAGTGTCTGCCTTTTTAAAAGTGGCAAACGAACGCGGAATTTTTTTGAATCCGGCAGGCGGCGCGTCGGCAAAAGATTTTTCAGTAACACCCTTGGCGGCTTGGTCGTTTTGGTAAAATGTTTTGCGGAAACGACCTGCGTAGGCGGTGTCAGACGAGGCTTCAAACATTGATTCCCCTCCTACTCCAAAATCAAGATAGCGCGTGTCGATTTCGCGGATAAAACGGCTTGGCGTTGCGGGAGTTAACTGTCCCCATTTATAACGCATTCGGGTGTAAGATATTGTAAGGCATTTTTCGGCACGGGTAACAGCCACGTAAAAAAGTCGCCGTTCTTCTTCAAGGTCGGTAATGCTCATCACCGATTTTGCCGACGGGAAAAGTCCCTCCTCAACGCCGGTGAGATATACATTGCGAAACTCCAACCCCTTGGCAGAGTGGATAGTAAGCAACGAAACTTTGTTCATATCTTCGTCTTCGCCCTCATCACCGGTCATAAGCGAAACCTCTTCGAGATAGTCGGCAATGGTAACGGGATATTCAGTTTCGGGATTTTGTTTGGCAAGTTTTCCACGAGCCTCTACCCACGCTTTTATACCGTTGAGAAGTTCCTGAATATTTTCGTAACGGCTCTGACCCTCAACGCTTTTGTCGGCAAAAAGGTCTGCCAACATTCCACTCGTGGAGGCGCATTGCATTGCAATTTTGTAGGCGTCGCAATCAGGTTTTTGACTATCAACCTTAAATTGATAAATCATTTTCATAAAACCCGCCAAAGCATTCACAGTGCGAGCCGAAATACTTGGGTCTAACTGAGTTATCTGCGCCACAGTGTTCCAAATGCTCAATCCGCGTTGTGTGGCAATTTGCGAAATTTTGTCCATAGTGGTGTCGCCAATTCCGCGCTTGGGATAGTTGACAATGCGTTTAAATGCCTCATCATCATTGCCGTTAACAAGCAAACGAAGGTAAGCAATAAGGTCTTTGATTTCTTTGCGTTGGTAAAACGACATTCCGCCGTAAATTTTGTAAGGAATTGACCGTTTGCGAAGGCTTTCCTCTAAAATTCTCGACTGCGCATTGGTACGGTAAAGAAGGGCAAAGTCGCTGTAATTCAATCCGTCACGATTGATAGTTTTGAGAATATCGGCTGCTAAAAGAAAACCCTCCTCGTTGTCGGCGGCAGATTCTATAACGCGAATTTTGTTGCCACATTCGTTTTCCGAAAAAGTATCTTTCTTTAACTGTCTGGTATTCTTAGCAATAACGGCGTTGGCTGCGTTAACGATGGTTTGCGTGCTGCGGTAATTCTGTTCAAGTTTAAAAATCTTAGCCTCCTTGTAGTCGCGTTTAAAATTAAGAATGTTCTCAATCTGCGCACCACGGAAAGAGTAGATACTCTGAGCATCGTCGCCCACCACAAAAACTTTATGATGGAGCGAGCCTAACGCCTTGACTATCATATACTGAACCGAGTTGGTATCCTGATACTCGTCTACAAGAATATACTTAAACTTGTCGGAATATTTTTTTACCAATTCGGGGTGTTTGCTAAACAGGATATAAGTTTGGAGCAAAAGGTCGTCGAAGTCCATCGCATTGGCTTGATGACACTTACGAGCATATTGCATATAAATTTTGTCGGTATAGTTGCGGCGCGAATTGCAGTCGTCGGCATAAAGTTCGCTCGCAGCATACGCATTTGGGGGAATAAGGCTGTTTTTTGCAGACGAAATCCTTGACGCAATGTCGTTTACGGGGTAGGTTTTATCATCAAGTTTCATCTCTTTGATAATGCCCTTAACCACATTGCGAGCGTCGGCTTGGTCGTAGATTGTAAAGTTTTTTTGATAGTCGGTATTTTCTACCTCCACTTTCAAAATACGCAAAAAGATGGAGTGGAAGGTGCCCATCCAGAGTTGCGCCGCCTTTTGTTCGCCGATTTTTTGGGCAATACGCTCTTTCATCTCTCGCGCCGCCTTGTTGGTAAAGGTGATAGCAAGGATGTTCCACGGCTGAAAACCGTTTTCGATAAGGTGCATAATTTTGTAAGTGAGCACCCTTGTTTTGCCCGAACCCGCACCAGCAATCACGAGCGCCGGACCATCAATATATTCCACAGCCTCGCGCTGAGGCAGGTTTAATTCATCTAAATATGACACTTTAATGTAATTTTGATTTTTAAGCGGGGCAAAGGTAATAAAAAAACCGCCATCAAACTAAAAAAACGGTAATTAGAATTTAAGTATTTTTATTACTTTTGCGCCGTAAACTAAAACGTATAACACACCTTATTATATATTGCAACAATGACTTTAATTAAATCTATTTCAGGCATAAGAGGTACTATCGGCGGCAATTGCGGCGAAAACCTCACCCCAATCGACATTGTAAAATTTACCACAGCCTATTCTAAATGGCTTAAAAATCAATCTA
>JAGCYI010000307.1 GCA_017960885.1 Bacteroidales bacterium | reverse complement strand
CTGCTTACGCCTGGAATCTTGTTGAGGCCGTTGATAAGGCAGTTGCGACGTTTAACATATTCTTCTCTAACCTCTTGAAAATACGATTCGGGTGTGTCGATAGATGCCATTCCCACCAACTGACCAAAATACGGAGGACTTAAACGCGCTTGTGCAAATTTCATCAAAGTATCTAATACCTCTTGATTTTTGGTAATTACAAACCCTACACGGATACCACATTCGCTATAACGCTTTGATGTACTGTCAATTAAAATAGTGTTTTGTTCCAAACCTTCAATCTGCATCATCGAATAGTGTGTGCTGCCGTCGTAGCAAAAATCGCGGTAAACCTCGTCGGCAATGATGTAAAGGTCGTATTTGAGAGCAAGGTCTTTAATCTGCAAAAGTTCCTCTTTAGAATAGAGATAACCTGTTGGATTGTTGGGGTTTGAAATAAGTATTGCACGAGTTTTTGAAGTGATTTTTTTCTCAAACTCACTAATAGGAGGGAGGGCAAAACCGTCTTCAAACGACGATTGTATTGGTACAACCTTTGCGCCCGCCATTGTGGCGTAACTGTTGTAATTGGTGTAGTAAGGTTCGGGAATAATTATCTCGTCGCCAGGGTCCATAGTGCTCATTAGCACGTAGATAAGACCCTCGCTTCCGCCGAACGTTACCATTATCTGTTTGTAATTAATGTTGATACCCATACCAGCATATTGCTTGGCAAGTGCGCGGCGATACGATTCAAATCCCGCCGAATGGCAGTATTCTACTACTTTGCCTTTGTACTCTTTGAGTACGGCAAGGGCGTGCTCCGGGGTGTGAATGTCGGGCTGTCCGATATTTAAATGGTATACTTTTACTCCTTCTTGTTTTGCTTTTTCTGAAAATGGTACAAGTTTTCGTATTGGTGAGGCAGGCATTATTTTGCCTGTCCGTGAAATATTTGGCATAATTAAATTTGATTGTTAATTGTTGTTTACGTATTCCACGTTGCCTCTTATCGACAGTATCACCGGCGAGTTTTTGGCGTTGGAATACACCGAAATTGTTTTAGAAAACGACCCAATGCGCGACGAGTCGTATTTAACTTTGATAATGCCTCTGCCCTTGCTCGGAATGGGTTCTTTGCTCCATTCGGGAGTGGTGCAACCGCACGATGTAGCCACGTTGGCAATTACGAGAGGCTCTTTGCCTGTGTTTACAAACTCGAACGAATAGCTGATGTCGGATCCGCTTTTCATTGTGCCGAAATTGTGTTCGGTGTATTTGAATGTCATCTCAACACCGTCTTGAATTGAGGCTTCGAGTTTTGCAAGCGAGTCGGCTATTGCCGCCTCTTGCGCCGCTTGTTCTTGTTTTATCTGTTTTTTGGTTTTCTTCTGTGCCGATGCTTCTGTGCAGAATACCGCTGAAACCATCAGCGCGACTACTGCTGTCAATAATAATTTTTTCATAATGCGAATTTTTAATGGTTGTATTACTTTAAACTATTTGACACTGATTTTATTATATAGTTTAATATTTTTTAGCATTACAAAGTGTGTACCACCAGTCCGCTGCGGAGTTTGGGCTCAAACCAGGTGGTCTTGGGAGGCATAATGTTGCCGGTGTCGGCTATGTCGAGCAATTGAGCCATACTTACGGGATACATTGCAAAAGCTGCTGCCATTTCGCCACTGTCAACACGTTTTTTGAGTTCGCCAAGTCCGCGGATACCGCCCACAAAGTCGATACGCTTGGATGTGCGGAGGTCGGTGATGTTTAATATCGGTTCGAGAACCTGCTTGGTGAGTATTGTTACGTCGAGAACGCCAATCGGGTCGGAGTCGTTGTATGTGCCTTTTTTAGCGTTGAGACTGTACCAGATGCCGTTTAAATAGAGGCTCATTTCGTGCAATTTGGTAGGACGGTATATTTCTGCGCCTTTGTTTTCAATATCGAACGATGCGGATAATTTTACAAGGAAATCTTTGCTGCTCAGTCCGTTGAGGTCTTTGATCACACGGTTGTAGTCCATAATTTTCAACTGGTTGTCGGGGAAAATCACAGCCAAGAAATAGTTGTAATCCTCGTTGCCAGTGTGATTGGGGTTTTTGGCTTTGCGCTCAAGACCTACGCGTGCTGCTGCTGCTGTGCGGTGGTGTCCATCGGCAACGTAGAGTGCTGGAACTTTTTCGGCAAAGAGTTTTTCGATACGTTTGTTTGTGTCGGCATCGTTGATTACCCAAAACTGATGACCAAAACCATCGTTGCTAACAAATTTGTATTCAGGTTCTTGCTTGGTGATTTTGTTTACAATCTCATCGATTTCGGGCACAGCGCGATAGCTAAGGAACACAGGTTCGGCGTTGGCATTCATAGTGTTGATGAGCACCATACGGTCGTCCTCTTTGTCGGGACGTGTAAGTTCGTGTTTCTTAATGATTTGGTTTTGATAATCCTCGCAGAATGCTGCGCCGGCAATGCCGTATTGTGTGCGGCCGTCCATAGTCTGAGCGTAGATGTAGAATTTAGGCTCAGCGTCTTGAATAAGCCATTTGTTATCTTGAAATTTCTTGAAATTTTCTACTGATTTGTCGTAAACCTGCTTAGAATGTGGGTCTACATCGGCGGGAAGGTCGATTTCGGCACGGGTGATGTGCAAAAACGACTGAGGGTTTCCTTCTGCCATAGCGGCGGCCTCCTTGGCGTTCATTACGTCGTAGGGAAGGCAAGAGAGTTTTTCGGCAATTTCTTTTGCGGGACGGAGTCCGCGGAATGGTTTTACTGTTGACATATTATATAAAGTGTTAAAAAAAAGGGAGGTTGTTGAGGCCTCCCTTTTTTTTATGGGTATAACCTTCTATTTGTTTACTTGAAATTTTTTGTTACCAGTTGCAAAAAAGTCTACAATCTGGTTCGCCGCCGCGAGTCCCGCGTTGATGTTGGCCTCAGCAGTTTGCGCACCCATCTTTTTGGGTGTAGCAAAGTAACGGCCTTCAAATTTAGCTTTGAAGTCGGCGTCGGCATCGGGAGCGATGTCGGTGATGTATTTGAGGTCGGCACGTTCTTCCATCAATTTGATGAGTTCGGGCTCGTTTATAACCTCTTTGCGGGCAGTGTTGATAACTATGCCGCCTTTTTTCATCTTGTTAACCAGTGCGTAGTTGATGCTCTGTTTTGTTTCTGCTGTTGCAGGAATGTGGAGCGATACGATGTCGCAGTTTTCAAAGAGAGCGTCTTGATTGTCAACGGCTTTAACTCCAGCAGCTTCGATAACTTCCTTGGGGCAGAATGCGTCGTATGCGTAAACGTCCATATCGAAACCTTTGGCAACGCGTGCTACATTGCGGCCAACCTGACCGAATGCCAAGATACCGAGTTTTTTGCCTTTGAGTTCCGAACCCGATTTGCCATTGAAGAAATTGCGAACTGTGAACACGAGAAGTCCGAATACCAATTCGGCAACTGCGTTAGAGTTCTGTCCGGGAGTGTTCATTACCACGATACCTTTCTTTGTAGCGGCTTCGAGGTCAACGTTGTCGTAACCTGCGCCTGCGCGAACTACGATTTTGAGGTTTTTAGCAGCGTCCATTACCTCGGCGGTAACTTTGTCGCTACGGATAATGAGTGCATCGGCATCGGCAACTGCGTCTAAGAGCTGCTGTTTGTCGGTGTAGTTTTCGAGCAATGCGAACTCGTTGCCCGATTTTACTACGATATCTTTGATACCGTCAACTGCTTGTTTTGCAAACGGTTTTTCTGTTGCTACTAATATTTTCATTTTTCTTATTGAATTATGAATTATGCACTTAGATGCATTGATTAGTTTTGTTTTTCAAAATCTTTCATAGCCTGAACGAGGGCGTCAACACTTGCTTCGGGCAATGCGTTGTAGAGCGAAGCGCGGAATCCGCCAACCGAACGGTGACCTTTAAGACCTACCATATCGCGTTCTTTGGTAAAGTCGATGAATTTCTGCTCGAGATCTTTGTATTCGTCGTTCATAACGAAACAAACGTTCATGCGCGAACGAGAGTCAACCTGTGCAGTGCCTTTGAACAAACGGTTGCGGTCGATTTCGTCGTAAAGTTTTGTAGATTTTGCGATAGCGCGTTTTTCCATCTCTTTAACACCGCCGTTCTGTTTGATCCATTCGAGGGTCTTAACTGCTGAGAATACAGATACACAAGGAGGAGTGTTGAACATAGAGTTCTTCTCGATGTGAGTTTTGTAGTTGAGCATTGTGGGGATCTGACGGTCAACTTTGCCGAGGATGTCGTCTTTTACGATAACGAATGTTACGCCAGCGCAAGAGAGGTTTTTCTGAGCGCCACCGTAGATAAGGCCGTATTTGCTAACATCCAAAGGACGGCTGAAAATGTCAGAAGACATATCTGCAACCACGGGAATGGGGCTTGTGTAGTCAACCAACTGCTCTGTACCGTAAATGGTGTTGTTGGTGGTGATGTGCATATAGTCAGCATCGGTGGGAATTTCAAAGCCCTTGGGAACGTATGTGAAGTTTGCTTCCTTGCTGCTGATGTGGTCGTCAACCTCGCCAAAGAGTTTGGCCTCTTTTGCTGCTTTGGAAGCCCATGTGCCAGTGTTTACATAAAAAGCTTTTTTGTTCAAGAGGTTGTAGGGAACCATACAGAACTGCAGGCTGGCGCCACCGCCGAGGAAGATTACCGAGTAGCCCGACGGAATGTCGAGAACCTCTTTGAAAAGTGCTACGGCTTGGTTCATTACAGCGTCGAACGATTTGTCACGGTGCGACATACACATGAGTGAAATGCCTGTTCCGTTAAAATCTTGAATGGCTTTAGCTGTTTCTTCAACTGTGTAATCCGGAAGAATAGACGGACCTGCGAAAAAATTGTGCTTTTTCATTGTGTGTTTATATTTTTATTTTACAATCTAGTTTTCTAATATATAATGTGTCGGTTTGGTCAGCCGATAAATTTGGTGCAAATATGCAAATTGTTTTGCTATTGAACTAATAAAAATGCGTATTTTTATACTAATAATGATAAAAAATATGCTTTTACGTGTTTTACCTATCTGAGGAGGGACTCAGAAAAAAAATTTTGATTTTTTTATAAAAAAAATTTTGGTTGTATTAAAATCTGTTATACTTTTGCACCGTCAAAAACGGAAGATGTTTTACACGATATTTGAAGGTGATTTATAATTAGAATATTAGGTCGACTACGTAGCTCAGTTGGTAGAGCACATCCCTTTTAAGGATGGGGT
>JAGCYI010000306.1 GCA_017960885.1 Bacteroidales bacterium | reverse complement strand
TTGGTAGGGTTTGGTGCCGTTGGGAGCGGTGAAATCTTGATTAAAATAATCAAAGTAATCGTGCTCGTAACGAATTGTAAAATTGATAATATAAGAAAACGAAACACCCACACCATAAATGCCAGTTACACCATCGTTATAGCACTTTCGATCGCGATATTCGCCATCTCCGGCAAATGTAAAATTACGACGTAAGCCGGTTTCCCACAAAAAAATAACGTCTGAGTTCCCAGCATAAAACGTCAAACAAACTTCCGGCGAAAACGATTGCCGCTTAAAGTTGACATAAGTGCGATTTCGGAGAAGATATGCCTTCCATCCTTGCTTTTCGTAACTGAGCGTGGTAGACAAAGTAAAATGGCTAACAGTAAAATAAGTCTTAAATCCCGCTGAAAAATTTCTGAAACTCCAATCCCAAAATTTAACAGGTACCTCACCGAGAGGGGTAAAAATTTGCTGTCTAATAGTTAACTTTGGAATGATGGTTAAAAACGAAAATGTTCCTACATATTCATTAACGGGTGTTAGCACAAATCCAATAGGCGAATTTGTAGTGGAAATCACTGATGTAAAATGCCAAGCCTGCGCAAAACTGTTGCTAACCAACAGAAAGACAATGGATAATATGAGAATGGCACGTTTCATATTTCACTTATTATTCGGTATCGTAATCGCCATAGAGCAAATCATCGTAGGGGTAACGCTCGGTGTGAATGCGGCGGGCTTCTACGTATACACGCTCTTTTAGCAATTCAAAATTATCCTTAGTTTTGGCTGATACAAAGATACATTCGGCATCTTTGGAATATTTCATACGGATATAATCCTGCATTTCGGCAAGAGGATAGTTTGCCAAAGTTTTTTCGGTGAGGTCGTCGGCATCTTTGGCTATGTAGTTGTAATTGTCGCACTTATTGAAAACCAAGAACTTGAATTTTTTATCGTTGCAAATTTGGTCGAGTGTTTCGTTAACGGTTTGCAACTGCTCCTCAAAATTAGGATGAGATATATCACAGACAATCAGTAGGATATCAGCCTCACGAACCTCGTCCAAAGTACTCTTAAACGATTCTAAAAGGTTTTTGGGAAGTTTACGGATAAAGCCAACGGTGTCGCCAAGAAGAAACGGCAGATTTTTTACCACAACCTTGCGCACAGTGGTGTCGAGCGTGGCAAAAAGTTTGTTTTCGGCAAGCACGTCGCTCTTAGCCCAAAGGTTCATAAGAGTAGATTTGCCCACGTTGGTATAGCCCACAAGAGCCACACGAACAAGTTTTCCACGGTTTTGACGCTGAACATTCTTTTGATTGTCGATTTTGCGCAGTTCCTCTTTGAGACGAGTTATGCGGTCGCGAACAATACGGCGGTCGGTTTCAATCTCCTTTTCGCCTGGACCGCGCATTCCAATACCGCCCTTCTGACGTTCGAGGTGTGTCCACATACCTGCAAGACGCGGCAGAAGATATTGATATTGAGCAAGTTCTACCTGAGTTTTTGAATGAGCAGTTTTGGCGTGTTTGGCAAAAATATCGAGAATAAGGTTGGCGCGGTCGATAATCTTGCATTTAAGTATCTGAGAGATGTTTTTGTACTGCGCTGGCGAAAGTTCATCGTCGAAAATGGCGGCATCAATCTCGTTAGCCTCAATATAGTCGGCAATCTCCTTCATCTTGCCTTCACCCAAGTAGATACGCGGATTAGGGTATTCAACCGACTGGGTAAAACGGCGGACGCAAACCACCTCGGCAGTTTTGGCAAGAAATTCAAGTTCGTCTAAATATTCGGCAGATTTTTGCGGCGTAATCTTCTGAGTGATAACGCCAATCATCACTGCACGCTCTTGCGGTTTTTCGGTAATATATTCGTGGTTACTCATTGTATTTGAAGTGTGTCGGGTTTAAAATAATTAAGTGCGGCGGAAATATCCGTATCGTACACATTTTTAGTAATATACATATCACATTCGCGATTCCACATAGAGTAAATGTAGGCGCGAATAGAATTTTCAATTTTGTCGGAATAAGGCTGAAAATCCTTAACAGTCAGTGTCATACCGCTATATTGTGCGTATGCAGCAAACTTGGTAAGCAAATCGGGTTGAGCAAAAATGGCATTCAACATAGTTTCACAAGTGATGGTATCGTTGTAAAAACGATTGAATTGCGTGGCGGCAAATCTACCTGTAATATTCTCAGATTCAATATTATACACCACACCCGAAATATTATCGGGATTAATTGGCACAAAAACATCCGGCATAATGCCGCCACCGCCGTAAACCGTTTTGCCACCGGGAGTTGTGAATTTAAGACTGTCGGCAAAGGTAATAGCATCGGCACTGTCGAGTTCGCCATTTTTTGCACGATTTTTCATATCGTTTTTATAATCGTCGTAAGGTTTTTGAATACAGCGACCTGTGGGAGTATAGTAACGCGCAATGGTAATGCGAATTACGGAACCGTCGGAGAGTTCCACCGGCTCTTGCACAAGGCCCTTGCCGTAGGTTCGGCGACCTACCACAGCGGCGCGGTCGTTATCCTGAAAAGCACCAGAAAGAATTTCGGAAGCAGAGGCAGAATATGAATCCACAACTATCACTAAATTAATATCTTGCATAGTTCCAGAACCGTCGGCGTTGTATTCATTGAGAATTCCATTGTGATTTTGAGTGTAAACAATCTTTTCGCCATCTTTTAAAAACTCGTTAGCAATCTTTACAGCGGTGCGGATATAGCCGCCTGAATTACTTCTTAGGTCAATAACTAAATTCTTCATACCTAAAAGTTTAAGCGAATCTATTTTAACCATT
>JAGCYI010000040.1 GCA_017960885.1 Bacteroidales bacterium | reverse complement strand
CACCGTGTCGCAAGCCTTAAACCTCACCTCGTAAGTGCGGCTGTAATCACCCTCCACAATCCACCTCTCACCTGCAAGAATATCAGCGAGTTTGGCATCAAACTCCTCACGCGGAATATGCGTTCTGTCCGCCCGCCACCACACATTATCGAGGTGAAAAAGCGGCAGTCCCGTCCTAACTTGCAACCCCTTGGCAAAAGTGCTCTTGCCACTACCCGAACAACCGAGGATGATGAATTTTGAAAAGGTGGATGACACAATGTTAAATGGGGTTAGTTCAGATAATTTTTATCAATAATTACCCAATTACCTGTTCGTGGAGAACCTTCACGACGAATTATTTCCAACTTTTGCAAGGTAGAAAGTTCTCTTTCAATAGTGCGCTGTGGAATATCCGTCATTACCGCCATTTGTTTGGCGGTAATAGTGAGACTTTTGGTAATGTATGATAAGATAAGTTTCTGTCTGTTAGTAAGTTTGATTACCGCCACATTACCGCCACTATTACCGCCATTTATTCCGACATTACCGCCATTTTCATTGATAATATCTTCAATAGTCTTACGCAAAATGGTAGCCGTTACACCGCCGCCATTTTCTTCGATGGTGGGCAAAGGCATATTGGCGCGATTAAACTCCTCTCGAATTTTCTTGAAGCCACGTCCCCACGATTCCACAAAACCCGCCTTGAAAAACACGTTGGCGATGTTATGATTGCGTGGATAGGACGAATGTTTGCGCATCAGGTCGGCAGGAGTGAGTTGTTTTGGTTTGAGGTATTCGTCGCGCCAAGTTTCTTTATATTCTATGTTCTGACTCTCGCTTAACATAACTTGTGTTTTTTCTCACCTTGCAAAGTTACATTTTTTTGTCGGATTATGCAAGATTAATTTCACACATCAAAGCCAATCAGCATCAATTCAATTGACTACAAAGTGTGGTAAACTCGATTTTTCTTGTACACAATGGCTCTTATTTCATAATTTTAGAAATTAGTGGAAGAAAGTGATTAGAGGTTAATATCGCTATTTAATTCTTTCTCAATTTCTTCGATGGTAGGATTTGTCGATAATGTATCTGTGATGACCCCAAGCACACTAAAAAGATCGAATGAAATTTTTGCCACAACTTGTGGCAAAATATTAACATAGTTACATTTTTTTGTCGGATTGACTGCAAACTGTATTACTCCATACTATTCTCCTCAAAGTTTTCTACTTGGTCCATTACTTTGCTGAATACTTCGGGGCTGTATTGGGGCGGATAGCCGTTTTGAACAAGGCAGATTTTTATGTCGAGTTTTAGTTGGTTGCGGATGTTCTGATTGGTGAGCCAATCGGCGTATGATGATTTGGTGTCGATTATCTCTTTCACCTTCTTTGCCAATACTTTGCATTTGTCGTTGATGATTACGCCGTCAACATTGCGGTCGGTGCCGTATTCAAAGTTGTATTGGTCGCGGAGGGCAATCAGAATGTCGTAAAAGGCCTTCTCCTCAAAGGTAAGACCCATCTTGCGGAAACTTTCGCGGCTCTGTTTCATACGGCGCAATATGTCGAGAGCCTGTTCGGTGGCGTTTTTGATAATCTCGTCGGCTGCCACGTTCTGTGTTTCGCCCGCCTCCTCCGACGAGAGGTGCTTGCGACGCTCGTGATACTCCTTGATGGTTTGTTCGAGAAGTTCTTGAAAACTCTTGGCGGCAATTTGGTTGGTCTTGCCGTATTCAGTAATCTGTTTTTTGAGCATCTTGATAAGGATTTCGAGTTTTGTGGCGGGCATTTTTACGTCGGCAAGGCGTTCAAAATATTCGGGCGAAAATATGTCTTCCTGTTCGCCGCTGTCCAATACGTTCTCCACCTTGTTGTATTTCAAGGCCTCCTCCACCATTTTTGCCACTTGGGCGTTCATTGTGTCGGTGTCGATGTCGGTGGTGCCGCTCATCTTGCGCACAAATCCCGCTACCGCCATAAAACATTGTGCAAGAGCCGATTCTGATTCGTCGAGGCAGCCCGATGGCTGACAAATGTCGTAGGCTGTGCGCATACGCTTCACCGTCTTCAAAAAATAGGTCTTGAAAGAGACTTTTTTTGAGCCGCTCTTCTTGCTCTCCGAATTGAGTATCTGCGTGGATTTGAATACGTATTCTGCCGCCTTTGCCAATAGTTTGTAACGTTGCAGCGGGTCGCAGTCGGGATTGAGAAATGGCGCAAGGTCGTAACCTACAAATAGGTTTTTGAGGATTGCGAGTTGCTCCCTGAAAAGTGCTGTCGCCTGTTCTACGTCGTCTTCGGTGGGCGCAACGCTATTGTCGCCGCCGTATATTTTCATAGCCTCGCGCATATTGTTGCGTATGCCTATGTAGTCGATTATCATACCATATTGTTTGCCGGGGTATTTGCGGTTTACACGGCTGATGGTCTGTATCAAAAGGTGTTTTTTGAGCGGCTTGTCGTTGTAGAGGTATGTGAGCGACGGCACGTCAAAGCCCGTTATCCACATATCTACAACTATCACAATCGAAAAGTTTGATTTGTTTTGCTTAAAAGCGGCGTCGAGGTCGGTGCAGCGTTTGTCGTTTTTAAGGCCGCCAAGATAGTTGTACATTTCGGGCTTGTCGTTGCTGCCCACGCTCGCCACCATTGCTATGAAAGGCATAGGACGCAACTCGCTCAACTCTTTGGCGGTGGCTCGGATATGGTCGGGCGTTTTTTTCTCCTCAAACCATTCAGGATATTTTTCCCTGAATTTGCACAATAGTTCATACGCAATCGGACGGCTCGAACATACTATCATTGCCTTTTGTATGCGTCCGGGGTCGTTGGCTAATGAAGACACATAATGGTCGTGAATGTCAACGGCAAGACGTTCCAAACGTGATGGCTCGCCCAAAATCACCTCCATAGAACTCATTGCGTTTTTGCTTGCCTCAATGTCTTCGGCGGTGGCTCCATCCTCGGCGCAACGCTTGTAATAATCCTCGATTTCCTTTACCTTGTTGTTGTCTAACAACACTTTGGCAATGCGCGGATGATATTTGATGGATACGGTGATGCCGTCGGCTACTGCCTGATCCATCGTGTAGCGGTCTATCTCCGAACCGAATGTCTGATATGTTTCGGCTATCGGCGTGCCTGTGAATCCTACAAAAGTGGCGTGAGGAAAAGCCTCTTTCAATACTTTGGCGTATGGCTTGGAGACAAGCGCACGCATATTTTCGTTGGCATCTTTTGAAAACTGAATCTTGCGCGAGCGTTCGAGTTGGGTGCGGTGAGCCTCGTCGGAAAAACATATTATGTTGCCGCGAGAGTTGATGAGACCCATCTTGTCGTTTTCGCGGTCGATAAACTTCTGAATGGTGCATATATAGAAACCGCCGCTCTGACGCAAGCCGAGTTCCTGACGCAGGTGGGCGCGGTTTTTTACAACGGACACTTCGCCAAGTTGCAGAAATTCGGTGCTTTTGGTAAAGAGTTTTGCGCCTTGCTTCTGCAATTCGTCGCGGTCAACTATCATAATGATTGTGGGCGAGCCAATGGCGGCTATCTCGCTGCACCTGAGCGACAACTGACGCGCAAGAAATGCCATTGTGTAGGTTTTGCCGCAGCCCGTGGCTCCAAAATATGTGCCGCCCTTGCCGCTGCCATCCTCGATGGATTTGATGATGCTCTGCCGCAACAGACGTGCCGCAAAAAACTGCGGGTAGCGGCATACGATTTCAAACTCGTCGCTGTCGTATTGGCTGTCTTGAAAATATATGTAGTCGCGGAACAATTCGAGAAAACGTCCGGGGCTGTAAACGCCCTTTATCATAGTTTCGGTTTCTTCAAACGGCGTGTCAGAAATCTTGTCGCCGTCGTTTACCCGCCGCCAAGCGTAAAAATGCTCGTATGGGGTGCGCACCGTGCCGAGTTGAGTCTTGACGCCGTCGGAGATGCACGCCAACGGACAATAATGCAGAAGGTGCGGGATGTCGCGCCAATAGCGGGTGGTGATTTGCTCCCACGCACTGTGGATGTCGGCTTTGGCGTCGGCGGGGTTTTTGAGTTCTGCCACGCAAAGGGGCATACCGTTTACAAACAACAGCACGTCGGGGCGGCGGGTGCTGCGCTGCCCGTTGTTGGTGAAATCCACAACAAACTGATTAACAACACGGAAAATGTTGCTTTTGTGCGGGTCTTGGCTGTCGAAATCTATGAGCCTTATCATACGCGGCACGCCGTCTTTGCCAGTAAACTGCATACCGTCGGTCATCCATTTATACACCTTGTGGAGGGTAGCAAAATCGCTCACGTCACCTGCAAGGCGCACGGTGTCGAATATCTGCGTGGTATCCTCGTCGGTGAGTCCGGGGTTGGCTTTGGCAACAAAGGTTTTGAAATCGTCGGCAATCAAAACATCTGTTTTGCTTTTGCGCTTTACGTTGTTGCCGCTGAGGTATTTCCATCCTTCGGCTTCGAGCAATGCAATGAAGGCGTATTCAAACTCCCACTCGCAATAGTGTCCGTTGTATTCTTTTAGTGCTGCCATATTCTGTTCTATTTTTCTCTCACGGAGGCACGGAGGGGAAGAGTTTTTCTTTCTCTTTCGCTGAGGCTCAATGAGATTTTTATATTTTTCTCACGGAGGCACGGAGGAGAAGAGTTTTTTTATTTTTTCCGTGTGCTCCGTGCCTCCGTGAGAGATTATTAATAATATCCGTTCATAATGCGTTTTATGCCATCCCTTAACAATACTTCATTAAAGTTAATCAATAGTCCACACGGCTTATTGGCAAGCCTGAGGTATGTTCCCAATTGTTTTGGAAACACTTCTGTCATCTTTGATACGGATTTCAGTTCCAAAATGATTGTGTCTTCCACCAATAAATCAATTCTGTAACCTTCATCGGTAATTTTATGTCCGTGAAAATACACGGGCAACCACACTTCACTTTCTACCGAAAAGCCTTTTTCTTCTAATGCTATTTTCAAGCATTTGTGATAAACACTTTCAAGTAGTCCCGGTCCAAGTTCTTTGTGAACTTCAATAGCACAGCCAAGTATCTGTGTTACTAATGTGTCAATTTCTTGCTTTGTCATTTGTTTGTGTTTTTTCTCACGGAGGCACGGAGGGGAAGAGTTTTTTTCTATTTCGCCGTGGCTCAATGAGATTTTTATTTTTTTTCTCTCGGAGGAACGGAGGGGAAGAGTTTTTCTTTTCTTCGTGTACTCCTTGTCTCCGTATATGATTATTTAACCTTTCTCCGTGTGCTCCGTGCCTCCGTGAGAGCCATCCGCCTCTTCTATCGAGCCTTTTATCAGTATCGGGCAGAGGTCTTTGATTTGTTTTTTGAGTTGCTCGCCGATTCTTTTGCGCTCGATGTAAACTTTGTAAATGTTCGCAATGGATTCTTGGATATGGATGTCCGGGATGGGGATGGCTACTTCGCACATTTCTGACCAATCAAATGTTTCTCTTGCACTTCCCCAAGAATTAAAACGCGCATAACGGTCAAATTCTGTCCTCGTAAAAAACATCATTAGGTAATTTGGATTAAGTTTTTGCTCATCCTTTACCTTGAAAACAGTGTATATTGATGACACCAAATAATTATCTGACGAATCGTTAATACACAATGCAATTTTATCGCCACGGCGCGAAGTGTCAGCAACATATACAAATTCGTTTTGTTTTACGATTTTGTAATTACTTAAACTAACATCCTTCATATCGGCTTTTGTACTGATAAATGACTTATCAGTGGATATTCCTTTTAGATTTTCAATTGTCAATTCTCCTTTTACATTTCTAATGTCGGATTGCTGAATAAATTCTCCAATTTTCACTTTTTCACCTTCTCTTTTCAATTTATCCAAAAACCCATCGCACACAAGTTTCAAATCGTCGATACCCTTTTCGTATTCTTTTTGATTATCGACCATTGATTTGTAAATATCGACGTATTTTTTCTGAACCGAAAGCGGGGGCAGGGTGATTTCCATATCACACATAGCATCCCACGTAAATACTTCTGTTGAAGTCCCCCAAGAATCGAAACAAGCCCGTCTATCCCATTCAAGTCGATTAAAATCCATATAGAGATAACGAGGAATAACAATATTTTTTGCAGAATCTTTTACTTTGAAAGCGATGTTATTCCAACTAATCAAAAAGTTATTTCCTGAATCATTAAAACCCAACCCTATTTTTTTTCCGTGGGTTCTCGGATTATAAATAAATTCATTGGGGTGAACAATAATGAATTTAGACAAATCAGTTCCTGACATATCGGCTTTCGTTGGAATGATTGTTTTATCAATGGTCATTCCCTTCACATCATCGATTCCGTATTTTAAATCGGTGTTGCGCTTGTCAGAGAGTTGTATCAGTTGCCCGAGTTTGTATGTAGTGTTGTTCATAGTTGGTGCGTATTGGACATTTTGTTGGACATTTTGTTGGACATTTTATTGGACATAGTGCCGCTTTGTGCAATCTTTGTGAAGCCCTTCCAAGTCTTCTTGAACTCTATGTTTTGATTTTCGGTGTTCATAGTTAGTCGGGATTAATGATTTGCCAATGGCCGCCTTTGTCGGCGCCGACACGGCGGATGATGCCCAATTCTTGTAAACGGGTTAGTGCCGAAATGACGCCGCCAAGCGACGCATTTTCAATAATTGTCGCTAATTGTTGCCTACTATACTTAGGGTTCTCTTTCAATTTTCTTATGATTTCGTATTGAATTCGGGAAAGACCCAAAGTTTTTTCTGTATGGTTTTCTGTATGGTTTTCTGTATGGTTTTCTGTATGTTTTTCTGTATTCTGTGAATCATCCAGTGTGTCATCCTCAATCAAGGCTGATTGCAAAGCCTTGAAATACACCCTCAGACCTTGTCCGCGAAGTTCGTACACGGGCGGTTCTGCGCCAACTTCCTTGCAGGCGTTGAATATTTTTTCGATGCCGCGCCCCCAATGCTCAATATATCCTGCGCGGTAAAAGACATTTGCTATGCATTGGTTGTATGGCCGTGAGTCGTGCGGATGCATAAAAGTGTCCATAGTCCAACCCTCGGGCAGTATGCAACTGTTGCTTACTATCAGTTCTTGGTCGCTGATTCGTATCTGAATAGGCACGCCGAGCATATAGCAATTGTGGATGATTGCATTGTAGATAGCCTCCCTTACCGCGTCGCGTGCAAAGGGGTATGTCTCCACCCGGCGGTCGTGCTCAAAGGTTATCTTGGCTTTGAGGTATTTTAGGAAAATGAGATCCACCACCTTGTCGGCAGTGTTTATCAGCGAGCCTTCCATCATATCGTGATAAAGCAAGTCGGGACCTTGTCCAAACTTGCCCACTTGCACGAATATTCCGTTCTGCACAATGGCGGGGTCGTTGTAAAAAAGCAACACCGCAGCCCTTTTGAGTTTGCCGTCGTGGGTCAGAAGATGAAGTTTTTTCAAAAGTTCGTAATTTGAAATGTCCAAATCCTCTTTTGACATACGGTTGCGGCGCAGAGCCTCGCGGCGGAAAATCTTGAAACTCTCGTCATCCAAATCATCCACCGAGATGCCGTCAACCCCAACATCCTCCCAATGTATGCCTGTTTTGCGCATTACGAACTCCGACAGCGCCACGCCCGTAAGTTGCTGTTTGGTGCTGCCGCTGCGGTAATGGTATTCTCCACGGTAGTTTATTGGGAACGAACTCGGTGTCACGCATATTTCTATGAAGTCTTTGCCGTCTTGGGTTTTCAGGTTGACGTCGGCTACTATGCCAAGCCCTGTCTGAATCTTGTTTGGAATGTCCTCCAAAAGTTTCTTGGAATTTTTTACGCCGCATACCGAGCCGTCGTCTTTGATGCCGATGCAGATTTTGCCGCCCTGCGCGTTGGCAAAGCCGCAAATCCATTTCAAGTACTCGTCTTTCCAAGACTCCTTGAACTCTATGTTTTGGTTTTCGGTGTTCATAGTCAATGTCTTGATGTTTAGTCGATTGCAAATCCAATTCCTTTGAACGCTTCGGCGAGCATCTGTTGCGATTGGCGTTCGGTTTTGAGTAGTTCCTTCATCTCCTTTTGGATGCGAGCCATCTCTTTTGGATAGTCGATTTCCAAGTCGTGGTCGATAAACTCGATGTACTTGCTCGGCGCAAGGCTCCAACCATTCTGTTCTATCTCGCTGATGTTTACACTGCGGTATAGTTCGGGTTCGGCATATTCTCCATTTGTATCTTCTTGCCACGTGTGGTAGATTTTGGCGGCTTTTTCGATTTGTGCGGCATCAAGAAGCACTTTCTTTTTCTGTTCGTTCTTGACGGGGTTTTCTGTCCATTGGCGAAGATCCATAAAGAGG
Source organism: Bacteroidales bacterium (assembly GCA_017960885.1). Classification (GTDB taxonomy): domain Bacteria; phylum Bacteroidota; class Bacteroidia; order Bacteroidales; family UBA3824; genus UBA3824. The sequence continues at coordinate 1,650 of JAGCYI010000040.1, read as the reverse complement.
ATTTCGCCCTGATGGTTGCGCAATGTGCGGTCGTGGTATTTGCCGCCGCGCTTGTTTTGATTGAGAATCCAAAGTGTTACGCTGATGTCGGTGCTGATAAACAGTTCCCTCGGCAAAACGATGATGGCTTCAATCTTGTCGTTTTTTATGAGTTTTTTGCGGATTTCGATTGTATCCTCGTCGTTGAGAGCACCGTTGGCAAGTAGAAATCCCGCCACTCCGTCGTTAGGTTTCAGGTGCGATAGTATGTGCAGAATCCAAGCGTAGTTGGCGTTGCTTTCGGGCGGTGTTTCGTAATCTGCCCACCGAGCGTCTTTTTTAAGGTTGTCATTGTACCACCCTTTGAGGTTGAACGGCGGATTTGCCATTATATAATTGAAATACAATCCTTTGTGCTTGTCGTTGGTGAACGACGAATCGCTTGTGTCGCCCAAATGGTGGCTGATGCCCCTCAACGCAAGGTTCATTTTGGCGAGGCGGTAAGTGGCGGCCTCTTTTTCCTGACCATAGACGTTTACGCTGTTGATGCTGCCTTGCTTGGAGCGTACAAGTTCGGCGCTTTGGATAAACATACCGCCCGAGCCGCAGCAAGGGTCGTAGAGAGTGCCGTCAAAGGGCTCAATCATAGCGGCGATAAGTTGCACAACATCGTGCGGGGTGTAAAACTCGCCTTCCTCCTTGGTGGCGTTTACGGCAAATTCTTTGAGGAAATATTCGTAAACCCTGCCGATAAGGTCTTTTTCTTCGCCGAAAGCCTTGTGGCTTATCTTGTTAACTTCGTCCACAAGTTTTTTGATGTCGTTGGGGGCGAGGTTTCTTTGAGTGAACGTGCCTTCCACAAAACAGCCTTTCAAATCATTGTTGTTGCTTGAAATCTTGTTGAGCGCGGTATCGAGTGCGACATTGAGTTCGGGGGCTTTTTTGTTGATGATGGTAGTCCAACGCGCCTCCACAGGCAGGTCGTAAGTGCCGTCGGTGAAAGTGGCGTCGTCGAAAAACGCCTTTATGATATTTTCGTCGTCGGGGTCGAGGCCTTGCGCAATAAGAGTCTGACGGAGTTTTGCGATTCCGTCTTCGTATTTTTCGCCGATAAAGCGCAGAAACACAAGCGTAAGCATCATATCACGCTTTTCGAAGAACGACCCCGAATTGCGAGCCGCCCTTAGTATGTTGCGACATTCAAAGAGAATGTCTTCGAGAAGTAATGGTTTGTCCGCCGATTTTTTTGCCATAATTGTAGAATGTGATTATTTAGGGCAAAGATAGGAAAAGATTTTTTACACAACAACAATTTTATGATTTAAAACACCATCTCCCGCAAATCGCTATAATTAAAGCATTAGCGGGAGATGTGTTTCATTTATGAAGGGTATTGTGTAAGAGTAATTACTCCCAATACTCAATTGTCCTTGTTACTTCATCCTCAGATACTTCGTTGGATACTGCGTCGGATTTTTTTGTGATGCATTTTGTCCAATTGTTGTGGCTGTCGAAATCCTTGTAGGTGAATTCGAGGGTGCCGCAGGGCTCAAATTTAAACTCGCCGTTGTCTTCACACATTACGGTTGTGTTTTTTACGAGGCGGCTGTCTTTGTCGTATTCGTATGTGGTGAGCCAAATCTGACCTTCGCAGTAGGTGGTGTCGCGGAT
>JAGCYI010000305.1 GCA_017960885.1 Bacteroidales bacterium | reverse complement strand
GTAGTCGAAGTTTTCAGTGTTTTGGTTGTCGTCGTGAGTGCCGAACATCGAGCGGCCGTTTGCCTCAAAGTCGTAGGGGAAGTTTTTGGCACCGGGAACGTCGAAATAGTCAACCGGGAACGACATCGGCAATCTTCCTGAGGGGTTAACAGCGCCTGTGATAACGTCGGCAACTGCGTTTCCGCCCTCTTGACCGCCCATCCACGGCAATAGGATTGCGTCGGGAATATCTTTCCACGATGCGGTTTCGATTACTCCGCCTACGTTGAGAATTACGATAGTTTTTTTGCCAGCGGCTTTAAATGCCTTTGAAACGCTGTTGAGAAGAGCCTTTTCGTTGTCAGAAAGGTTGAAGTTAGAAATACGGCGGTCGCGGAATTCACCCGAAATGCGTCCCAAGGTGATGAAAGCCACATCGTTGGTTTTAGCATATTCTTTGATTTTGGCATCGTCGATAGTAAAATCTTCGGGAACAAATGCGTGAACCAAACTATCCTTAGTGGCAGGATTAGCACGGAATGCAGTTTTTTGTTTCTGAATTTCAGGAATATAGATGTTTTTAAGATTTTCGTCGATAGTAAAGCCTTGATTTTCGAGACCCTCGCAGAGCGATACTGTGTAAGCCTCGTTTACGTCGCCGCTACCTGTGCCACCCGAAAAAAATGTATACGAAGTAACCCCGAAAAGTGCAGCCTTGCCGCCTTTTATCGGGAGCGCATTCTTTTTGTTGGTAAGCAACACAATGCCTTCTCCGGCAGCCTGACGAGTAATTTTTGCGTGTTCTTCAAGATTCGGCTTGTTAGAATACTGATATTTTTTGAATGTGGGCGATTTCAAAACCAACTCTAAAATGCGTTTGATGTTGGCATCCACATATTCGGTTTTTAAAGTACCGTTTTTCATACCCTCAACAATCTTTTCGTATTGATTGTTGACACCGGGCATAAGAAGGTCGTTGCCCGAAATTACCTGATTAACAGGGTCTTTGCCAGCAAACCAATCGGTCATTACAAGTCCTTCGTATTTCCATTCATCGCGAAGTATATTCTGAACCAGTTCGCGGTTTTCGGAAGAATATCTGCCGTTGATATAGTTGTACGAAGTCATTACAGTCCAAGGGTTTGACTCGCGGATAGCAATTTGAAACTGACGCAAATAAATTTCGCGCAAAGCCCTTTGAGTAAGTCTTGCATCGTTGTTCATACGGTTGGTTTCCTGATTGTTAACGGCAAAGTGCTTGATAGATGTGCCCACGCCGTTGCTTTGGATGCCGTTGATAAGAGCGGCAGCGGTTTTTCCGGCTAAAACCGGGTCTTCGGAATAATACTCGAAGTTTCTGCCGCACAATGGGTTACGGTGAATATTTGCACCCGGTGAAAGAATCACGTCAACGCCGTATTCCAAAACCTCATTACCAATAGATTCGCCCACTTGCTGCACCAATTCGGTGTTCCAAGTAGACGATAGGGTAGTGCCTATCGGGAAAGCCGTGCAGTAATAGGTGTTTTCGTCGCCTTCGCGGATAGGCTTGATTCTCAAACCCGCAGGACCGTCGGCGAGAACGATTGAGGGAATACCTAATCGTGGAATAGCGCGGGTAATACCTGCTGCTCCCGGCACCTTTTGTTCAGTGCTTCCTACAAACGACGTGTTTTCTTGGCTTGGATCCATTCCGGCGCCAATGAGCATGAGAGCCTTCTCTTCGATGGTCATAGCCGCAATCACCTCGTCGATAGAGGCAGTTCCGAGTTGCGGTGGTGTTTGGTTGCAACTGCTTGATGCAGTGAGTATTGCCGCAGATAGTGTGGACATAATAATTGATTTGTTCATATTATTAGATGTGTTTAAGATAAATTGCTGATTATTTGGTGATTAAAAATGCAAACGAGAATTTTTTGTCTCCGCTGATAAGTACGCCTTTGTATAGACCTTGCGGAAGCGTTATCTTGATGGTTTCCTGAGGATTATCAATGGTTTGCATTATATTGCCCATATTATTGCAAATTATTATTTCTGAATCTGTAAGATATTCTGAATCAAAGTTTTCGAGCGAAATTGTAACTGTTTCACCCTCTTTTGCCAACGAGGGATAAATTTTCACCTTGTTTAATGCTGTCGGCTTTTTCTTTTTGGAGATTTCGGGTTCGGTTTGTTCTTCGTCGTCTTCTTGTGTATCAGGTTCTTCAATGTTGATATCTTGATATTCAACATATATTTCCACATTATAGTCAAACATTGAAAAAGAGTAGTTTATGTTTTCGGTAGGATACAATCTTCGCGAGTTGACGTATACCAACGCCTCGCAACCATCTTCGGCGGGTTTAATTTTAAACTGAATCAGTTCGTCCTTTTGGGCTTTTGTGTGCGAAATCTCCGAAATGTTTTCATCTGTTTTGATAGAATGATATTTGATGTAAACCGCCTCAATGTTAATGTCAGAGATGTAGTCTGACATCTTGACTGATCCTGCAAAGTCTTTTATTTCAACTTGTTTTCCATTTACCAATACCTTATCCAAAAATATTTCATCCTCGCTCATATTGTCGACGGTAAAGTTTACGATGTCGTCAACAATAGCAGAGTTTTGTTCGCAGTTTACATTTTTCCCAGTTTTAATCTTGTAACTAATTGGTTTGTATTGAGTTGTAATTTCTACATCCGCCTTGTAATCACTCATCAAAAAATTGCAGAAATATTTGTAAAATGTGATGGATTTGCCATTTACCAATATTTTTTCTAGTTCGTAACCTGAGGAGGTAAGGTCGGAGGCGTAAATTTTAATTAGATCGGTTTTATTGGCTTCTGTTAAATTTGAAGTTGTGTGGTTGTCGGTGGTGATGGTGTATATTTCAGGAGGAATTAAAGCAAAGGTTACCGAGAGTTCAACATCGTCGTACGGCATTTCAAAACTGTAATCATTCTTGTTGGTATTTACCGTAATTGGGTTTTGTGTAGTTTTTTCTATTGCTGTGATGTTTGATGTATATCCCGAGGCGCAGTTGATTGTAAATTTTACTTGGTCTTTGTGAGAAAATGTGGTTTGCGATATTTCAATTGCATCTGCATTTGCCCCTATTTTATTTACATCATGAGGATTAATCAACCATTTGGATGGAATATTGTTGGTTGATGTCCCTTTTGAGCGGGTGTATTCCAAATCGGTGGGACAGATGAAAATGCCCTCTTGGGGTAGTCCTTTGGTCCAACTTGTTGTGCAATTATTTCCATTGTCTTGCCAATTTGTGAAACAAACCTCGATTTTGTTTAACGACGAACATCCCGTAAATAAATTTTTGAAACAATCTTTTACCAAAGTTTTTGCGGCAATTTTAGGAACTTTGATTAATGCTACACAACCTGAGAACATTGAATTGTAGCATCCTTCTGAGATTGTTTCAGCAGATAATTCGGGTGCAGAAACAAGAGTGGTGCAGTTTTCAAATAGTTTGAAAAAGCAATTTTTTTCGGAGATTTCTTTGGTCAATCCTGTTCCATCGAGGAGACTCATAATACTTCCCGATGCCTCAACACTTCCTCCTGTAATGTTGAATTTTACGTTTTTTGATGAAGTGGAGTAAAATGTTGTGTTACTGCCCTTAAAGCAGACATAGGCATCTTTGGCTATCGTTATAGCTGATCCGTCCCATTTTTCAGACCATGTATCACCTCCATTAGTTGAATAGTAGAGTTCTGTGGCCAACGACCCTTTTTTTGTTAATGAAATCTCAACATTGTTATCCAACGATTTGAATGTGAGATAATTGTTGTCTTGTGCCAATATAGTACCCGTAATGCACAAGTGCAGTATTGTGGTTAATAAATAAACTTTGTTCATACTGCTCTGTGTATTGGGTTTGTTTATTTGAAAAACTCTACTAATGTTTGCAGGTTTTCTGCTTGTTGTTCAAGTTCTTCGGCACTAGAAGCCAATTGGTCGCTTGAGGATTGGTTTTCTCGAATTACGTTGTTAAGTTTAATAATAGATGTGTTGATTTGTGATGCTCCAGAGTTTTGCTCGTTGCTTGCTGTTGCAATTTCGTTAACGAGGGTGGTGGTTTTCTCGATACTTGGCAGAGCTTTGTGCATTGAGTTGTTTGCGTTTTCAGATACTCTCAATCCTTGCTGAGCGAGGTCCACAATTTCGTCGGCTGCTTTCTTGCTGTGTTCTGCAAGTTTGCGCACTTCGCTTGCCACCACAGCGAAACCCTTTCCTGATTCTCCAGCGCGGGCAGCCTCAACTGCAGCGTTAAGAGCAAGGATATTTGTCTGGAATGCTATGTCGTTGACAATTTCGATTTTTTCTGCAATGTCTTTGTTTGTGGAGTATACATCATCGAGGTTTTTAACAACATCGGTGAATAGGTCGAGAGCCTTTTTCGACATTTTGTTGGTTTCTGTTGCATTCTGCGAGTTCTGGTCGATGTTGCTCGACATCTCTTGCATTGTTGACGATAGGTCTTCGATGCTTGCCGACTGCTCATTAGAACCGCGTGAAAGTTGCTGCGAGAGAGCGTTTACCTGTTCGCTATGTGCGGCAAGAGCTTCTGATCCTTCTTTAATAGAAAGAACAATTGTAGAAATTTTGTCGCTCATTATCTGCAAGTTGTTGCAAATCAAACCAATTTCGTCTTCGGAATGAATATTAAATTTTTGGTGAAGATTACCTTCGGATATGTTTTTGATGGTGGATGTAAGCCAAGCAATCGGTTTTGAAATAATTTTGTGAATACCAAACCAAATACCTATTAATATTATGGCAATTGTGATGAATAGGAAAATGATCATATTTCGCAAAATGATTCTTGCAGGCTCCATAATTTCTTCTTTTGACACTGTACCTACAAGCGACCAGTTTGGTGTTTCTTCAATCGGGTAGCAAATCATAAAGTCGGCATTACCAGCGGGTGATTTTACGTAACGAGCAGCTGTACCACCTGATTTGATGGCACTTACAACTTCAGGCAAACCTTCGTCATCGTCGGAGAATCCTTCGAGCTTTGCGTTCATAAGGATTGATTCGTCTTTGTGACCAATAAATGTGGTGTTGCCGTCAACGATGAAACTTGTGCCATGGTTGCCTATGTTCATATCTTTAACAATATTCGACAAAGTTGAAAGACTGATGTTTCCGGCAAGAATGCCCACAACTTTGCCTTCGTAGGTTACAGGAACAGCAAGAGTGTATTTTTTTTCACCAGTAGATTTACTGAGGTCGGGGTTTGTCATGGCAAAGTTTGCACCTTTGTGCATAATGCTTTTGAAGTATTCGCGGTCGTCTAACTTCTTTTCAGCCAGACCTTTACCAGCTATATAATAGTGACCGTCGGGTTTGATCACAAACAGAAGGCTAAATTTGTCGCTGTTTTTTTGCGCCTGCTCTTTCAAGTAATCTTGCATTTGGTTCCAATCCATTGTTTGAACTTGGTAACTTGCGGCAATGCCTTGAAGACGTGATTTAATAGCTGAAAGGTTGTTTGTAACCTCGATTGAACCTCTGCGGACAATCTCAGTTACAAAGTTTTCGGTGGTTTCTAACTGTTTGTTGACCGACATTGTGTAGTTTACTATCATCATAACAGTCATTAAAATGATAGTTGCCGGCAAAACAAGCAGCAAAATTTTGTTTTTCAACGAAAACTTAACATTGTATTCATCCTTAGTATTTGCCATAATTTTCTGAAAATTAGTGATTTAATTTAATTCTATTAGTTTAATAGGTCTTTTAAAATTTATTCTACTAATATAAAATCAAATTCTGTGCAAAAAAAATATTTTTGAGTTTTTTTTTTTAAAAATTATAAAAAAAAAGGAAACCAATCGGTTTCCGTTAGTGACCCCTGCAGGATTCAAACCTGCAACCTTTTGATCCGTAGTCAAATACTCTATTCAGTTGAGCTAAGGGGCCTTGAAATTTTGTGACCTCGGCGGGATTCAAACCCACAACCTTTTGATCCGTAGTCAAATGCTCTATTCAGTTGAGCTACGAGGCCTTTCTGATTTCGGGTGCAAAGTAAATGCTTTTTTACAACCCGTGCAAATTTTTTTGTATTTTTTTGATGATTTTTTTTTGTTAGAAAGCGTTGTCGTCGATCTCGCTGTCTTTTTCAAGCCTTATTGTGATGGAATACAGACTGGTAGAATTGTCGATGGGAGTGAAGCTGTACTCCAACGGATGATGACTTTTGTTTACAAGAGTAGCAAATCCGTGGCCTGGCTCTCCTGTGCGAATCAACTGCTGACGTTGTTCTTTGTCGGCGTTGTTGGCAAATTCAAGCAGTTGTTTAAGCTTGGGAATCTTATCATTTTTGATGTAGTTGGCTGCGGTTAGCAAGAGGTGTTGCTGCTCCTGGCTGATGAAGAACATTCCATAATTGCCACCATCTTGGGTTTTGTCTTTGTTGTCGGCATGTTGAAGAATATTTTGTAATATCTCAATCATGGTGCTGTAGACTCTTGTTTTTAATATTTTGGAAGTGGTAATCTGGCGGCTGAGTATGCTCATCAAGTTTTTGAGGTTGTCTTGTTTGAGTATGCCGTTGAAATTGAGCAGGATGTTGTTGGTGGTGAGTATCTTGTGAAAATTAATGATATCTTTTACCGACCATTGCTCATATTCTTTGCGCTCTTCTTCGCTGTCTTCTTCCAGACATTGAATCTTGTTGTATGGAATGCTCAAGTGTAAGTAGAAGAAGGAGTATTCGTCGTCTAGCTTAATAAATTCATAACGGAATTTTCTACCCGATTTGCGAGCCATTTCTATAAGACCGAGACCTGCACCGCCTTTTGATGAGAATGTTCCGTTGTCGAGTACCTGACGCGAATATTCTTTGAGTTTTTCTGCGTCTAGGTTGTTTATCTTCTCGATTTTTTCTTTAAGGCTTTCGATTGTGTCGTTCTTAATGAGGTTGCCCGACGTGATGTAGTACGCAAATTTCTTTTTGCGCATTATAAACAGACCTTCGTTTTCGTTTTTGCGGTCGTTGATTTTTTCTTGATGGCGGGTGATGTTTTGCAGACATTCAACCATAATAAAGTAGATGCGCTTTCGGATGAGAATCTTTTCGCGGCTTTGCCCAATGTTGTTTTCAGCGAGGCACAGTATGTTTTCGGCTATTGCCGAGTTTACATTACCTCTATATATGTATTCAAGGCTGTCGTTGGATACATACTTCGTTAGTTGGTATGCTATTTCTTTGTTTCGCGCTGTGTCTTGTCCTGACATTTTTGCCTACTTTTAAGAGGTGGTTTACTTTGTTTGTCTGTTAGTTTCCGAGATTTTAAACGGATATATGCTTTTTAAAGTTACCTAAATTGACTTTTTTTTGTATTACAAATATTTTTGCGTCAAAATTTGAGCCAAATCTTCGTACTTGTTGTCAATTTTTATCGACTTTTTAGTTTTTTTCATGCAGTCTTGCAGTGTTGGTGGCAAATCGGGTGTGATTCCGGTAACGTCTTTCACCACGTCTAAGAATTTGGCGGGATGGGCGGTTTCCAAGAAAATGCCTTTTGTGCCGGGGTTTGCTGCGAGATATTTTTCGATACCTAAGTATCCTACTGCACCGTGAGGGTCGAGTGTGTAGCCGTAGAGGTCTTTTACCTGTTGCATTTTTTTGCGTGTCTGATCATCGGTAAAGCTGTATCCCTCAATTGTTTGGTGCATCTTTTTAGAGTCACGGTCAAAGATGAGTTCCAAACGTTCAAAGTTGCTGGGATCGCCAACGTCCATTGCGTTTGAAATTGTCTGCTTCGACGGTTTCGGTGTGTATATGCCTGATTCCAAGTAATTTGGAACTGTGTCGTTGATGTTGGTAGCGGCTACGAACTGTTTTATAGTAAGTCCTGATTTCCAAGCTAGAATGCCGCCTGTAAGATTGCCGAAGTTTCCACTTGGTACGCAAATGGCTGTATCATAGTCTTTTGCTTGCGCTACTGCGTAATAGTAATAGAAACTCTGGGGAATGAGCCTTGCTATGTTGATGGAGTTGGCAGATGTAAGGTGGAAACGGTTTTTGGTGTCGAAATTTGCAAACGCTGTTTTCACAAGCCTCTGGCAGTCGTCGAACACTCCGTTAACTTCTAATGCGGTGATGTTTCCTCCGTTGGTAGTAAGTTGTTTTTCTTGAATTTCGCTTACCTTGCCGCTGGGGTAGAGGATTATCACATCAACTCCGGGAACATTGAGGAAGCCTCTTGCTACCGCGCTTCCGGTATCGCCAGAAGTGGCAACAAGTATTACGGTCTTCTCTTTGTTTTTCTGTGAGAAATATCCAAGACAACGCGCCATAAACCTTGCACCTACGTCTTTGAACGCACATGTGGGTCCGTGGAAAAGTTCCAACGAGTATATGTTGTCTTTTACCATTACCAGCGGAATGTCGAAATTGAGCACTTCGTTGCAGAGCGCTTTGAAGTCGGCATCTGGAATTTCGTCGCCAACATATTTTTTGCCTACTTGATATCCTATCTCTTGAAGGCTCATGTCAAAGAGGTTGGCGTAAAAATCATCGTCCATTTTGATGAACTCCTGAGGCATGTATAGACCTTTGTTAGGAGCGAGACCGCGTTTTACAGCCTCCTCGAACGATACTATATGGTTTTTGTCGCGTGAACTTATATATTTCATTTTCTGTAAGTTACTATTTGAAAAATTCTTCGTGCAATGCGTTGAGCGCTTTTGCTGAATCGTCGCTCTTGATTACTATAGAAACGTTGATTTCGCTGCTTCCTTGTGCTATCAGGTGGATGTTGACTTTGTTGTTGCCAAGTGCGGTAAATGCGCGTCCTGTGATGCCGGCAGCGTTTTTCATGCCTTCGCCTACCATTGCGAGAATGCAGTAGCCTGTTTCTGCAACAATCTCTTTTACAAAGCCTTTGCGGATTTCAAAATCAAACTCTCCGTTGATGGCTTTTACTGCTTTGGCGGCGTCTTTTGCATTGATAACTATGCTGATTGACATTTCGGAGCATGCCTGTGAGATGATGATTACGTTTACATCGCTGAGCACGTTGAAAAGTCTTCCTGCAATGCCTGTGTTGCCCACAAGACCTGTGCCTGTGAAGGTTAGCATTGCAATGTTGTCCATTGTGGAGAACGACTTAACCGGTTTTTCGTTGTCGGTTTCGGTGGTTACCAATGTGCCTTTGTCGTCGGGACGGAAGGTGTTGAGGATAGCCATCGGGATGTTCTCGTCGAGAACGGGCTGAACTGTGGGTGCATAGATAACCTTAGCACCGAGGTTGGAGAGTTCAAGCACTTCTTTGTACGACATTTTTTCGAGCGGACGAGCGTTTTGAACTTTGCGCGGGTCGGCTGTGTAGATGCCGCTTACGTCGGTCCAAATTTCAAGTTTAGATGCTTTGAGCGCGGCAGCGTAAATGGCTGCAGTATAGTCGCTTCCGCCGCGTCCAAGTGTGGTGGCAAATCCTTCTTCGTTGCGCGAAATAAATCCGGGAGCAACGGTGATTTTAAATTTTGGATCGTATGCTTTTTCAATGTTTTTGTATGTTTTAGAGCGATTTACGTCTTCTTTGCCATTGGTGGTTTTGGTGATAATCAGTTCTGACGAATCCAAATAACCTACGCTGCCGTTGTGAATCTGCAAGTATCTGTAGATAATTGCATTAGACATTTTTTCTCCAAAACTAACTATAATATAGTATGCTCTCTGCGAAAGTTCGTTGAGAAGCGAAATAGCCTCCAACACCTTTTCGAGATTGTCGATGTGGTAGTCGATGGTTTGTTTGAGTCCGTCCTGCTGTTCGGTGGGTATAAGTTGGTCGATAAATTCGTGATGGCGCATCTTAATCTGGGTGCAAACATCGCGGTAGGTCATATCTTTATTTGCTGCTTTGGCTGCTGCTTCTTCAAGCATGTTGGTTACTTTGCTCAAAGCAGAGCAAACTATAATCTGATTTTCATCTGTCTTTTTTAATATCGCACTGATATTCTGTACTGTTTCTACTGTGGAAACCGATGTTCCTCCGAATTTTAAAACTTTCATCTGGTGGAGTTTGAATTGTAATTATCCTTTGTTAAATAATTTGCAAATATAATTCCTTTTAGTTTTTTATGCGCCAAATTTACTAATTATTTTTATTCTGTGTATAAAAAAAATATGTTTAATAAAAAAAAACTCCGACGTAAAGCCGGAGTTTTTTATAACTAATTGCTGTATAATCTACTACAATTTAGGACCTGCAGCAACGAGTGCCTTGCCGGCTTCGTTGGTGGTGTATTTCTCGAAGTTCTTGATGAAACGTCCAGCGAGGTCTTTTGCCTTTGTTTCCCATTCAGAAGCGTTGGCGTAAGTGTCGCGGGGATCAAGAATTGCGGGATTAACTTTGGGAAGAGCGGTGGGAACTTCGAAGTCGAAGAAAGGAATCTTCTTGGTTTCAGCCTTGAGGATTGATCCGTCGAGGATAGCGTCGATGATACCACGTGTGTCAGGAATAGAGATACGTTTGCCGGTACCGTTCCAACCAGTGTTAACTAAGTAAGCCTTAGCACCCGATTTTTT
>JAGCYI010000304.1 GCA_017960885.1 Bacteroidales bacterium | reverse complement strand
TTAGCCATCTTGCCGAGGTTGCTCTCTTTGGCAATCTCTTCGCGGAGAATGTCGCCTGTGGAAAGGTGAACAAGTTTATACTTTTTCTCGATAAAGGCTGATTGTGTGCCTTTGCCGACGCCGGGTGCGCCGAAAATTGCGATATTCAACATCTTTTTCATTTTTGTATATTTTAGTTTTAATTTAATTCATAATTCATAATGCACAATGCATAATGCCCATTTTTAATTTTTAACTTTTAATTATCAACCAACCACAGTATAAATATCCGGCAGATTTCTACCATAACCGTCGTAGTCGAGTCCGTAGCCCACTATAAATGCGTTTGGAATTTCCATTGCACGGTAGTCTACATTATAAGACTCTTTAAATGAATTTGGTTTAAAAAGTAAAGTTGCAATTTTTACATCAGCCGGATTGTGGGCTTGCAATTGTTTTAGGATTTCGCGCATGGTAAAGCCTGTGTCCACAATATCTTCTAAAATTACCACATGACGACCCTCGATGCCTTCGGGCATGCCTATAAGTTGCTTAATAGTGCCTGTGGAGTGTGTGCCTTCGTACGAAGCCACTTTGGTGAAACTGATTTGGCAGGGAACTGTGATTTTTTTCAGAAGGTCGGCGGCGTACATAAAAACACCGTTGAGCACCCCTATAAAGAAGATTTCTTTGCCCTCGTAGTCGCGATTAATTTGGTCGGCTACTTTTTGTATAGATTTTTGTATCTCGCTATTGCTGATACTTAATATAAATTGTTTATCTTTGACCGTGATTGGCTGGTTCATTGTCGCTGGCTTTTTTAGAAAAATTTGTCGCAAATTTAATCAGCATATTGGAATTTTTTGCTGTTTTATTGAGAAATTTTAGTTAAAATATATAAAATTATTATTATCAAATATTTAACACTAAACAAAATGACACCTTTAATAAGTATAATAATGGGCAGCACATCGGATATGCCCGTTATGGAAGATGCCGCCAAGTTTCTCAACGATATGAAGATACCGTTTGAAATCAATGCTTTGTCGGCACATCGCACTCCCGAACTTGTAACGGAGTTTGCCCGCAACGCCTCTCAGCGTGGCATAAAGGTAATAATAGCCGCCGCCGGAGGTGCAGCACACTTGCCCGGAGTAATTGCAGCACAGACAGTTCTGCCTGTAATCGGCGTTCCCATCCGCACTCAGATGGGTATGGAGGCTTGGGACTCGATGCTCTCTATTATCCAGATGCCTCCCGGAATACCTGTGGCAACCGTTGGTGTAAACGCCGCCAAAAACGCCGCCATACTCGCCTGCCAGATTCTCGCTTCGGGCGATGCCGAGGTGCAGAAAAAGGTAGCGGACTTCAAGTCAACCCTCGCCGCCAAGATTACCAAGGCAAACGAGGATTTGGCAAAAATCAAGTACGAATATAAAACCAACTAAGATGAAGAAGATAATTGCAACAGATAAAGCACCCAAGGCGATAGGTCCTTACAGTCAGGCTGTGGAGGCAAACGGAATGCTCTTTGTTTCGGGACAGATTCCCCTCGACCCTGCCACGGGCGCACTCTCGGATGCCGACATCGAGGCTCAGACCCGTCTGGTGATGAACAACATCGGCGAGATACTCCGTCAGGCAGGCTACGGTTTTGAAAACGTGGTAAAGACCACCTGTCTGCTTGCCGACATCAACGACTTTGCCGCTATGAACAAAGTCTACGGCGAGTATTTCCCCACCGACGCCCCCGCCCGCAGTGCCTTCGAAGTAAAATCCCTGCCCAAAGGCGCAAGATTGGAGATTGAAACAATTGCGGCGAAATAGGAGGGTGAGATATTTTTTAGGAATAATCCGCACGGAATATGTATTATATCGTGCGGATTGTTTTTTTGGTGATAGGATTATTTATAGAGCGAACAGGTCATCCATAGTTACCTCGTCCTGTATCATATTGTAGTAGCCGTTGTGGGCTATGCCTTTTGTTGTTACCATTACAAGATGCAAGGCTCGTTTATCCTTGGATATTTCACGATAAGCATCCAGCTTGTTTTGTAGGTTGTTTGCGTAATCCTTTTCAATTTTGAAAACATTTGAAGAATGTTTCATCTCACAAATGTCGGTTAATCCGTCAGCCCGCTGAAGTATCAAGTCTATCTGAGCTCCATGTCGGTTGGCTGTACCTCGGGCAAACCACGAACACACGTTTGTTTGAACGCCAGATATTCCCAATGCCGCTTTGATTTGCGAAATATGCTGTAGGCAAACCCGCTCAAAAGCCAGACCTTTCCACACATTGTAGGCTGCAGAATTAATGGTATTTGACCAATAATGTTCGTCGCTAAAAGAATTATTCTTGATACACAGGTAGTAAAATAGTGTGTAATTGTCGATTAACTGATATAATGCTTTTGTTTCTGCGGTATCGGCCGAAGCAAAACGACGAATAAAACCGCACTCTTCGAGTTCTTCCAATATAATGGAGAATGTGCCGCCGTCGGATATTTTGCTTTCTCTAAGAATGTCATCCCTTGTAATGCCCGACCTCTTGCCATCGCTCATACATTCAATAACTTTTAGGTAATTTTCGGGACGTTTGAACAGTACGGAATAGAGAGCCTCAAATTCGTCTCGCAACGGGGCGGCGTCAGAAAAGAACAGTCGATCAACATTTTGCGCTACACTCAACCCCTTTTTCAGAAGACTCCAGTAGTATGGTATGCCACCAAGAATCATATAAAGCTCCAATACGTCGTTTCTCTCAAGCACAAGATTGGCGCACTTGGCGTACAGTTCGCACTCACCAAGCGAAAATGGAACAAGTTTTATACGGTTGGTGAGCCGACCACGAAGCCCACCCTTGTCTTTCAATAATTTCTTACTAATCCATGATGTGGCACTACCGCAAACTATCAGTACAATGTCTTTCTCACGTCGAGCCGTGACCCAACCGTTCCAGAAGTTTTCCAATGCACCAATAAGGTTCCCTTTGGGAGTGTCCATCCAGGGGAGTTCGTCGATAAATATAACTTTCTTGCCCGACGGAGCATTATTGATAAGTTGTTTCAGCAATTCAAATGCGTCAATCCAGTTTTTGGGGATAGGACACTTCATACCAGCCGCCACCAATGAATTGCGAAATGCCGTCAATTGTTGACGCAAAGTTCCTTTTGACACTCCTGTATGCTGAAAACAAAACTGATAATTGAAAGTTTCTCTGATAAGATATGTTTTGCCTACGCGACGTCTGCCATAGACGGCACAAAACTGAGACTCTTCTTTATCCAAAAGACTCAGCAGTTCGCGTTGTTCTTTTTCTCGTCCAATAATCATAAATAAAAGTAGATTAAATACGTTTTCCGCTGCAAATATAATAAAAATATTTGTATAATCAGCGGAAATATGTATTAATTTTTATATTTCCGCTGAAAATATCACATTTTTTACAAATTAGATAAAAAATCCGCACGGCATATATATTTTTTTCCCCCCCTTATCCCCATATTTTTTCTCCAATCATTATTTTTTTTCTTTTTTTATCGATTTTATTCTACCTTTGCGGCCTAAACCGTTATAACCCGCTATGAATAAGAAAAGAGTAACATCTATTCTGTCGGTTGTGGCATTGGTGGCGGCTTCGTCGTGCAGTTCCAATGCTAAGCAGAATCAGACTATCGACATCAACGACGACTCAGTAAAATCTCAGCAGGCGGACACCGTTGCCGCCGTGGAAGCAAAACCTAAGGTTGTATTTCTCCCCGACACAATCTTCGCATCCGTTAACGCTTTGGAATGGAAAACCGACGTCCGCGACAATTCCGACGGCACGTTGAAGTTTACCGAAGACCTCTACCGCAGCACTCCGGGCGTGTTTACTTTCCGTGCCAATCTCTACCGCGACGCCGATATGGGCGGAACTGTTACCGGCACTCCCACCACCATTGAGCGTGCGTGGACTTTCAACACCGACTACGACACTCAGCCCACCAAATACGGCACTTGGGGCGGCGGCAGCGGATGGACAGGTCAGCCCGTTTATGTAAAATGGACCGACGAGCAGGTGGCGCATTTCAAAGCCACGTCTAAGGAACTCACCGCCGATTTTTCTAACGAGGAGATTATGTTCGGATCGCTTTGCAGCAAGACATATTTTCTCAATCCCAATACAGGCAAGCCGTCGCGCACAAAACTCGACGCCGGCAACACCATCAAGGGCACAGGTTCTATCGACCCCGAATTTTACAACTACTATCTTGGTCAGGGCGTTCCCTGCCGTGCTCCGTTTGGCTGTATGGCTTACGATTTGGAAAAGCACACTCAGGGATTCTTCTTTGGTCCCGACGCAGGAGCGTGGAGGTCGTGGGGCGCGTTCGACTCGTCGCCGGTTGACGTGGGCGGATTCCTCATCTGGCCCGGCGAAAACGGCACTATCTACAAGTTTATCCGCGAGCAGGGCAACCTCAAAATGCACAGTCTGTTGCGCTACAAAGTAAAAGGCAGAAACGCTCCCGGCATTGAGTCGAGCATCTGCGTTTACAAAAATTACGGCTACGTGTGCGACAATCACGGCAATGTGCTCTGTATCAACCTCAACACTATGAAACCCGTTTGGCGTTACGATAATCACGACGATTCCGACGGCACAATTGTCTGCCGTCCCGAAAACGGAACACCTTATATATATACAGCCTGCGAGGTTGATAAGCAGGGATTCAGCGGCACTTGCCACATTGTAAAACTCGACGGCACCAACGGCACACCCGTCTGGGACACCGAAATTCTCTGCAAGCGCACCGGCACAAGCGGACACGTATTAGACGGCGGCGTTTATTGCACACCGCTCGTGGGCAAAGGCGATTGCGAGGGAATGCTCTTTTACAACATCTGCCGCAACAGCGCGTCGAAATCTAACGGCGAGTTCACTGCCATCAGCACCGAAACCGGCAAGGTAATCTACGCCAAACCGTTGAAACAGTTCGCGTGGTCGTCGCCTGTGGCATTCTACAACGAAAACAACGAGGCATTCATCTTTACTGGCGACGCTTCGGGCAACGCATATCTGTTCAAGGGCAAAACCGGCGAACTCATCTGCAACAAGGTGCTAGCCAACAACTTTGAATCATCGCCCGTGGTTATCGGCAATTCGTGCATTGTAGGATCAAGAATTAACGGAATACATAAATTTGTAATAAAATGAAAGGAGGATTTTTATTAACGGCATTACTCACAGCGGCTTACCTTACCGCCCCAGCGCAAAACTCCACTATGGAGGCTGTGCGCGACATTGTAGAAGACGGATACAATTTTTGGATCTACACACCTGAAAGTTACTACGAACCCGAGATGGTTATCACCGAGGTGGCTCACAACGACACTATCAACATAGCCGTCAACGACCCCTCGATATGCAACGGCAACAGCCGCACTTCGCAGATTGTTGTTACCAATACCGTTAAAACCACAGCCCAAAGCCACGCACGTAAGCCCGTGGTGATATTTCTTCACGGCGCAAGTCTCTGCGGAATGGACCTTTACAGAGTAAGACGCTACGGATGTCTCGACGCAGTAAAACGCGGAGTAAACATCGACGCCATAATCCTCGCCCCGCAGAATCCCGGCGGCGCGTGGAATCCCCGCAAGATTATGAACATTCTTGAATGGACAAAACAGAATTACCTGGTGGACACCAACCGTGTATATGTTCTCGGAATGAGTCTCGGCGGCTACGGCACAATGGATATGGCAGGTACGTATCCCGACAAAATAGCGGCTGCAATGGCTCTCTGCGGCGGCACCACATTAAAAGACGTGAGCAAGATGGGCGAACTGCCATTATGGGTGATACACGGCACAGCCGACCGCGCAGTTGGCATAAGTTGTTCAAAAACAGTGGTAGCCCAACTTGAGGAGCAGCACAACGACTCTTTATTGATGTACACTTGGATCACAGGGGCGTCGCACTCGGCATTGGCAAGGCTGTTTTACCATCCCAAGACCTACGAATGGCTCTTTTCGCACTCGCTCGCCGACAAGGATAGAACAGTAAACCGTGATGTGGAAATCTCTATGACCGACATCAAGCACGCCTACGACGGCATACGTCGCGACGGCGGCAGTTTTGTTTTAAAAGACACCGCTTCGGCTGTTACACTTGCCGAAATTGAGGCAAAGGAATACGCCAACTGCACCACCTACACCATTCAAAACGGCGACACCCTTATCGGCATAGCCAAAAAGACCCGCACCTCAGTCAACACCCTCTGCACCCTCAACAATATCACACCCACAACCATACTGAGGATTGGAAGGAAACTGAGGATTAAGTATGCGAAATAATTAATATTTGCATTTTACAAAATTGTTTTGTTACTTTGCGTAATAAAACAATTGAACCCATGAGTCGATTCATTAACCCTTTCACCGATGTGGGCTTTAAGATTGTCTTTGGACAAGAGATAAGCAAGCCCTTGTTGTTGGATTTTCTCAACACCCTATTGGAAGGCGAGGAACATATTGTAGATTTGTCATTGTCAGATAAAGAGCAATTACCCGACTATGAAGACGACCGCACCCTTATTTACGATGTGCTCTGCACTACCGATGATGGTAGTAAGATAATAGTGGAGATGCAGAATAAAAAGCAAGGTTACTTCAAAAAACGTAGTCTCTACTATGTTGCTCGCGCCATATCTCGTCAGGGAGAAAGTGGCAAAACGTGGCGTTATGATATTAAGGCTGTCTATTTTGTAGCCTTTATGAACTTCACCTTGCCCGACCTACCCGACTTCCGCACTGATGTAATGCTGATGGATGTTAAGCATAAGAATGTATTTTCTAAAGACATCCGCATGACCTTTCTTCAACTTCCGCTCTTTGCCAAAGGGCAGAACGAATGTGAAACTTATTTTGAAAAATGGATTTATATCTTTAAGAATATGTACATATTA
The DNA here is from genome assembly GCA_017960885.1 of Bacteroidales bacterium. GTDB lineage: Bacteria > Bacteroidota > Bacteroidia > Bacteroidales > UBA3824 > UBA3824. Next base: position 3,508 of record JAGCYI010000304.1, on the reverse strand, counting down.
GAACGTATGCCGTGGGCTGCACAAAATGCAGTTTTCAACAAATTAGCCGACATAGCCGAAGTGTCGCACCTCACCGGCACTAAGCGCGATGAGTACGAAAAATCCCTGAAGCGTTACCGCGACTCTCTTGATATTTTTGAAACCGCCCGCGAAGACGGACATGAAGAAGGACGAGCTGAAGGACGAGCTGAAGGACGAGCTGAAGGACGAGCTGAAGGATTAGCTGAAGGTATCGCAGAGGGCGAACGCAACGCCATGCTTGCTACAGCACGGAATATGAAATCCGATGGTATGCCTATTGATATAATAGTCAAGTACACCCACCTCTCCCCCTCCGAAATAGCAGAACTATAATATTTTGCTGTATAGAAACGTCCTTTGGATTTAAAGGGTTGTATAGATAATATGAATATATATTATGTACAAAAAAACACTTCTTACCCTACTCATTGTTTTATTTGGCACATTATCTTATGCACAAATTTATAGTTACGAAAATCTCTTTTTTGAACTATACGACACTGAGGATAATATTTTTCTTGAAGATTCAATTTCGCCTGGATGGTCGAAGACAGCATTTGGTCGACGTGTCAAATATGAGTATTTAACTATTAATGGTCAAACACTATTGATTTCTTATACCTCAGTGTGCTCCGGAGTGTCGTGCTGGGATATCAAATGTTTTAAAAAAATTGATAACCGATGGTATTTGGCGGTTAAGACATGGTCTTATACACCTTTTTCGCCATCAGACTCATTTTCATCATATTTTGATACAGAGAGCAATGATATTGTTATCAAATTTGACGGTGAAATATTGGGACGGTTGAATGAAGATTTAATTTCTGGCAAAATACCTACATATCAATCTGATAATGGTACAGTATCGTTTATAAACAACTCCGTCCCTTATATTATTGACATAGACAAACATATTGTATATAAAACTAACTCTTTTGTTGATACAACGTTACAATCCACAACCGCTTCATCCACACTCTTATCTGAGAACGGGATTGTTTTTTACAAAGGCGATGACAATTTGAAGACTTGGTTAGGCATAAGACAAGACCTTAAAAAGAATGTTTCAATAGGATATTTCAATCCGTCAGAATCTCCAGACAAAAAGACAATAGTTTGCGAGCAACGTATCTGCAAGGGCAAAAATTTTAAAACCATTCTACTAACCAATATCGTGGAGATTGATATTAGAACACGTATTATTAGAGTTTTGGGAAAGGGACAAAATCCACAATATTGTCCTACCAACAGCAGATACATTCTTTATCGCTCCAACAATGATAAAAATAACTTTTATATATTTGATACAGAATCATATACCGACATTATCGGTTTTGATGCTCAAAATGCAGTATGGCTTACTTCAAACAGCAATAATTGAATCTATTTCCAACAAAAAATCATCATTTTATTATCTAATGCAATTTTAAAAAAAAGTATATTTGCATCGTAGATTTTAAAACACATCCCATGCCATCACTCAAATCATACATCCCTCTCCTCGCCGCCCTTATCCTCCTCGGCTGCAACACCACTGCCCCCATCGACAATCCTCAGCCGTCGGCGTATTTTTGGAAAACGATTTTTGACCCCGATAGCACCGAGAAGGCGTTAATCAATGATTTTGGCATCAAAAAGATTTATATGCGCTACTTTGATGTGGTTTTCGATCAAGACAAAAACGCCCTGATGCCAAATGCCACTTTGCGATTTATGCAGCCTGTGCCCGAGGGCGTGGAGGTGATTCCCGTGGTGTTTGTTGTGGAAAAATGCCTGCGCCACAATGTGGATTCTATCGCCAATATGCTTGTAGATAGGGTTATAAAAATATCGGAGACCAACCACGTGCCCAAGATTCACGAGTTTCAAATCGACTGCGACTGGACGGCAAAGTCCGAAAAGGTATATTTCCCGTTTCTCCAAAAGGTGAAAGACTACGCCGCCACCAAGGGTCTGAAACTATCCGTTACCATACGTCTTCACCAATTGAATATGGCAGCCCCGCCGTGCGATTACGGAGTGCTGATGCTTTACAACACAGGCAATTACGCCAACCGCAAATGCGTCAACCCGATACTTTATTATAATGATGTTAAGCCGTTTTTGAGGCATTTGAAAAAATATCCGCTGAGGATGTGCGTGGCGTTTCCGAATTTTAAATGGCAAATTCTTTTCAAAAAAGGAAAATTCAGCAACATATTATATAGTGAGAATCTCGACGACACGCTCAATTTTGCCCGCATCGACTCTTCCACCTATTTTGTGCAAAATGCCCGCGACATTCCTATGTATATCGGCAACGAGGCTTTTAACGTAATGCTACACTATGGCGACACAATATTTGTGCGCAAAGCAGAGTTTTCTGAAATAGAAAAAGTGAGGGCGGCGGTAGATGAATATCGTCCCGAAATACTCTCACAGACAATAATTTACGATTTAAACAGCAATAATATTAACAACATAAACTACCCACAGTATGAGAAAATTTTTGGCGGCTCTACTACTGTTGACCGCGCTAATCAGCAGTAAATCATACGCCTGCATTGAGGAGCAGACTATCAACTTTTATATGTACAAGGTGCTCGACAGCAAGGCTTCGTTACATATGTTTGAAGCGTTCTGGCGTGAGTACGCAGGTCCCGAAATGAGCGAACTGGCTATCGACGGATTGTTGTGGATTACCCCCGACGAACTTAAAGAACAGTTCCAAACCGGTGAGGGACACAACGACATTGTGCGCGCTGCCATCGCCAAAAAAGATAAGCCAATGCAGGATTACCTGATGGACCTTATCACCTACCACAATCTCAACAACAATTTTTACAACTCTTGGGACTATCCTTCGGAAGACGAGATTGCCGCTCGCAAACTCAAACTCGCACAACTCCGCACCAAGGCCGAAGGCTACAACGGACCTCTCAAAGAGCGTTACAACCTTCTGGCTATGCGCTGTATGTTTCAGCAGGAAAAATATGCCGAGGTAGAAAAGTTCTGGACATCAACAGGTTCTAAAACCACCGACAAGGACATCCGTCAGACAATGCTCTCGCTTTTTGCCGGCGCTCTCTACCGTCAGCACAAGGTGGAATCGGCTTTGCAGATTTTTGCTCAGTTGAACGATATTCAGAGTCTTAAATTCTGTCTCAACGACAAACGCAACTACCAAGGCATCAAAGAGATTTACGAAAAAGACCACGACAACACCTGTCTGCCTTTTATGATTCAGGATTATGTAAACATGACCCAAGAAACCATCGACGGCGAATCAGGTTTGCCCCATCCATGTGATTTTTACGAGGTTAAAAACAGCGAGGCAAAACAGTTTGCCGACTTTGCCAACAAGGTAGCCGACACCAAAGCCACCAACGCTCCCTGTATGTGGAAAACCGCCGCTGCTATGATTCACTACCTTCTTGGCGACTATGCCGCCGCTCAAAAAGAGATTGCCGCAGCCGTTAACCTTGGCGGCACTCAAATGATGAAAGAC
>JAGCYI010000303.1 GCA_017960885.1 Bacteroidales bacterium | reverse complement strand
GTTGCAAAAAAATTTGGAGAACAAAAAACCTTGACTTATTTTTGCACCGAAAAAATTTATCGTTTAACAATAATAATTTCTCAATTATGAATAAAAAGATTAAAATTTACAGTTTGATACTTTTATTAGTTATAATAGTATCGGCATTGTCAAACACATTACGCGTTGAACATTCTTCTTCTGTACAAAAGGTGGGAGAGCAAATGGAATTGGTAGATTATCCTTCCGACATCGATTTCTCACATACCTCCGCCAATGGAGACACTACCTATCGCAAATGGTTTTCATGCAAAGTAAACGTTGTAGCCAATAACTACGATGACAGAAAAGTGTTGATTTCAAAGGTAGGTGATCAAACATGCGAAGTAAACTTACAAAAAGTAGAACTTAAATTTTCAGTACCTTATACTACAAATGAAACGGGTTTAATTGGGATTTCTATTGGTTTCTCTATCTGTCGAATAGCCATCGCAATTTGGTTATTGTCAATCATTTTTAAAACAATACGCAGCATCATAAAAGGAGAAATCTTTGTGACTAAAATTTCAAAAAATCTCGAAAAGATAGGAATAATTCTTTGTGTGATATATTTGGTGAAATGGCTTGGTTCATACATCCTTGCTCAATATATGATTGACCACATACACCTTGCATATCATAGTGTGGTATACAAAAACGAATGCAACATTATGTTCCTTATTATGGGATTGTCGCTGATGGTGGTTTCACAGATAATACTGATGGGCAAGGATTTAAAAGAAGAAAACGACTTAACAATCTAATAATCAGAATTATGAGTATTATAGTAAATGTTGACGTAATGATGGCAAAACGCAAAATGTCGTCGCAGGAACTCGCAGAAAAAATAGGAATCACCCAAGCCAACCTATCTATTTTAAAAACCGGAAAAGCCAAGGCAGTTAGGTTTTCAACATTGGATGCCATTTGCAAGGCATTGGATTGTCAACCGGGCGATGTATTAGAATATAGAGAAGACTAATATGATGGTTTGGCGTGCCTATTGAGCAAATTTTTTTCATTAGAAAAAAAAATTGTCCTTTTTTGTTCGACATATCAACAAAACTCCTTAACTTCGCTCATTATTAAAAATCGATATTATGGCAAAAAAGACAACGAACTCAAAAAGCACCGCTAAAAAAACTGCGGTTAAAAAAACTGAAACTCCATTGCCCCACTTGGCTATTCTCGACGACCCGTGGCTAAACCCTGTGCAACAAGATGTTATTGAGCGTCACGAACGTTTCGTCAATAAACTCCACGAACTTGAATCGTACTACCCTACCATCGTGGATTTTGCGGGTCAGTATAAATATCTCGGTCTCAACTACGATGCCGACAAAAAGGGTTGGTTTTATCGCGAATGGGCTCCCGAGGCTAAGCAACTATTCATTTTTGGCGATTTCAACAAGTGGAACCGTACCGCTAACCCATTGGAAAAGAAGGAGAACGGCATTTGGGAAATTTTCCTCGACGATAAAAAATACGCTAAGACTTTTGTTCACGGCTCATTATATAAGGTGATAGTGATTGGCGCCGACGATTCTGTTACCGACCGTCTGCCCGCATATACCACACGCGCCGTTCAAGACGATGTTACCAAGGTTTTCTGCGCTCAGGTTTGGCGTCCCGAAAAGGAATTTTCGTGGGGACGCAAAAAGTTTACGCCTAAAAACGAACCGCTGCTGATTTACGAATGTCACATCGGTATGGCTCAGGAAAAGGAGGGCGTGGGCACGTATAAAGAGTTTGAAGACAATGTGTTACCGCATATCGAGCGAATGGGCTACAACACTGTGCAGATAATGGCTATCGCCGAGCACCCATATTACGGCTCGTTTGGCTACCACGTGAGCAACTTTTTTGCCCCGTCGTCGCGTTTTGGCACTCCCGAAGAGTTGAAACACTTGATTAAAACCGCGCACGACAAGGGTCTTAGAGTAATAATGGATATTGTTCATTCTCACACTGTTAAGAACACTACCGAGGGAATCAACCGTTTCGACGGCACCGATTACCAATACACACATCCGGGCGGACGTGGCGAACATCCTCAATGGGACAGCAAACTGTTTAACTACGGCAAAAACGAGGTTATACAATTCTTGCTCAGCAACATACGCTATTGGATGGAGGAGTTCCATTTCGACGGTTTCCGTTTCGACGGCGTTACTTCAATGATGTATTTCCACCACGGCAATATCGATTCGTTTGACCAATGGAAATATTTCCGCGATGGCGTTGAGTTTGACGCAATTACATATCTGCAACTTGCCAACACGCTGATGAAGGTGATTAATCCCGAATCGATTAGCATTGCCGAAGACGTGAGCGGAATGCCCGGACTTTGCGCTCCTATCAAAGACGGCGGAATTGGTTTCGACTATCGTCTCGGTATGGGTATTCCCGATTTTTGGATCAAAATTCTCAAAGAACAGAGCGACGACCAATGGAACATTTACCAGATGTGGAACGTGCTCAACGACCGTCTGCCATTTGTTAAAACCATTGCCTACGCCGAAAGCCACGACCAAGCACTTGTGGGCGACAAGACAATCGCTTTCCGCCTGATGGACAAGGATATGTATTTTGATATGGCAAAAGACCGCCAAAACCTCATCATCGACCGCGGAATTGCCCTCCACAAGATGATTCGTATGTTTACAATCGTCAACGGCGGACAGGCTTATATGAACTTTATGGGTAATGAGTTTGGTCACCCCGAATGGATAGATTTTCCGCGCGAGGGTAACGGTTGGAGTTATCACCACGCACGCCGCCAATGGAGTTTGATAGAGCGTAAGTTTTTGAAATACCACTATTTAAGCGATTTCGACGCTGATATGATACAACTTGTAAAAGAGTACGGAGTATTACAAGACCTCTACGGACGTCAACTCAATATGGACACCTACAACCACACCATAGTGGAGCAGAAGGGCGGATTGATTTTTGTGTTTAACTTCCATCCTACCAACTGCATACCCAACTATGAGTTTTACATTCCCGAAAAAGGCGTGTACAAAATCATCCTCAACAGCGACGACGAAAAATACGGCGGATTTAACCGTATCGACGACGACACCGAGTTTTTCTCCCTGCAAAAAGACGGACACTATATCCTCTCTATCTATAATGTAAACCGTACCGTATTGGTACTCAAAAAGGTAAGGGACTAATGAGGAGGCTCACAATAGCGATACTTTTTATAATAATTGCCACAGCAACCCGTGCGCAGGAGTTTAGCGGCACTGCCACGGGCGAGGCTATGGCGGGAGCGGCTTCCACTCTCTGCGGTATCGACGCCGTGCACTACAACGTGGCAGGAACGGCATATTCCTCTACCGGAGTGATGGCAAGTTACCACAACAGATATTTTCTAAAAGAACTTTCGCAAAAGAATCTCGGATTAGCATTGCCTGCGCTCAAAGGCGTTTTCTCGTTGGCTGTCAACAACTTTGGCTACCATCTTTATAATCAAACCAAGGCAGATTTGGGCTACGCGATGAAACTCGGCAAAAACGTTTCGGCAGGTGTAAAAATCAATTGGCACAACCTCCACATTTCCGAAAGCGAGGAACGCAACAATGCATTCAGCGGTGAAGTGGGCGTAATTTACAGTCCCATAGACAATTTGAAGATAGGCGCATCGGCGGCAAACGTATCCAACTCGCAGTTCAACAATTGCGACTCAATAATCCCCGTATCGGTGCGCACCGCCGTATCGTACTCATTTACCGATGATTCTGAAATTTGCGCCGAAGTAGAAAAAAATTCGCTCCGAAGCGGTTTTATTACAAAAATCGGCATTAAATATGCCATAGTTAAAAACACCACGCTAATGTGCGGCGTAAGCAACAAACCCCTGACCATAACATTTGGAGCAGGATATACGCTGCGCAACTGCCGTGTGGCGGTGGCTTTTGGACATCAAGAAATTTTAGGTTGGATGCCATCGGTTACCGCACTTTGGTGTATCGACGATAACAAGTGATAATGAAACCGTTATGAAAAAACTGCTGTTGATAATTGCCGCATTTATAACGCTCTCGGCTCAGGCGCAGAACGACGACATCAACCTCTCTGACGTTATCAGCGAGATTCTTGAAGATGCCGCCCAGCAAGACGACGAGGAGCATTACACCCTTGCGCAAATTAGCAGCGAGTATCTCGAAAACCTTGCAGCCTCAAAACTCGACCTCAACACAGCCACTTGGAGCGAGTTGCAGTCGTTGCCATTTCTCACCGACATTAAAATAGAGGCAATTCTCAACTACCGTCAAAAATACGGATGTTTTTATTCTTTGGGCGAACTACGTGGCATACAAGAACTTACACAAAAAGACGTAAGATTTCTCTCGTGCTTTGTAATGGCAGGCGAACCCGCTGAAACCAAGCAACCGAGCCTCCACCGTATGCTCACCGACGGTCGCCACTCTATCACGTCTACCCTCAAAACTGTTTTGGAGCAACAAAAAGCCTACCGCGAAGATTCGCTCGGCAACAAGAAGTTCGACGGCGACCGCTCTGCCGTATGTGTCAAATACAAATACAGTTACAAAAACTACATTGCCTACGGATTCACCGCCGAAAAAGACCCGGGCGAACCGTTCGGCATAGGTGACAAGCGTTACGGATTTGACTTCAATTCGGCATTTATCCGCATTCAAAACATTGGACATTTAGAAAAACTAATTCTCGGCGACTATATCGTAAAATTTGGTCAAGGATTGATACTCGGCGGCGGCTTTTCGGCAGGCAAAAGCACAGCGTCCACCGGCTCGGCATCGTCGGGAGTAAGCCTGAGAGAATACACCTCGGCAAACGAATATTGGTTTTACAGAGGCGCAGCGGCAAGCATAAGGTTCAAAAATTTCGGGGTAACAGCATTTGCAAGCCGCAACAAAAACGACGCTACACTCAGCGGCGACTCATCTTCGTTTTCCACCGTTAAAACCACCGGCTACCACCGCACCGACCGCGAATTGGTGTCCAAAGACAACTACACGCAATACACCGGCGGAATCATAGCCACCACCCACATCAAACGGTTTCAACTTGGATTTGCCGCCGTGGGCTACAAGTTCGACAAGATGTTTGAACCCAAAGAGCAACTCCGCTATGCCTGCACCCGCAACGAACGCGAAAACTACTGTTACTCATTATCTTACCACTATACCACTACCCTATTGAGCATCTACGGCGAAACGGCTATGGACAAGGAGTGCAACGCCGCCACTATCAACACCTTAGAGATGCGTCCAAACGCCCACATCAAGGTAACGGCTATGTACCGCAACTATTCTAAACGCTATCTTGCCTTCAACGCCAGCGCATTGGGCGAAAACTCAAAGGTAAACAACGAGGAAGGCCTTTACCTTGGCGCAGAAATCTACCTCGGACGCAAACTCGCACTTTCGGGATACGCCGACATTTTCCGTATGCCGTGGCCTACATCGAAAGTTTCCTCGGGCACAGATGTGATAGCGCAAGCCGATTTCAAAGCCTCAAAACGCTACACCGTGTCGCTAAAATGGAAAAGCAAAGACAAACTGCAATCATCGCCCGTGGAAGATTACGCCAAAAACCAATACATACGTCTGCAAAACAAGTTTTCGCCATCCGACAACACCTCTATTGCCAACGTAATTCAATGGAGCGACTACCGCTACGGCGACACACACGACCGCGGATACCTTATCTATCAGAACGTTACCTTCAAACCCCGGCAGATACCGCTCACCATTGCCGCCCGTTACGCCTTGTTTTCTGCGCCCTACAACGCCCGAATGTACGCCTACGAAAACGACGTGATGTACTTTTTCTCTGTTCCGGCATATTATTACGAAGGCTGTCGCTACTATCTTGTTCTCGGCACGCAAATAGGCAAACGCGTAAAACTCCAAACCCGCCTCTCGCAATGGCGCTACTTCGACCGCAACGTAATAAGTTCCGGCGATAACCAAATCGACGGCGGAAATAAGACGGAGTTGAATGTGTATTTGCAGGTGAAGATATAGGCAAAAGTTTTTTTCAACGTGAAAGTAAATTAATAATGAGAACGATTGAAGAACAACATAAATTATTAGAAGAACTTCTTGACACTGCCCGACAGCGCAAAGACGCAGGAGAGACAGAATGGTTGGAATTTAAGACCAACATTGGTGAATCGCATTGCAGCATCACCTACGAAGGCGTAGGCGATTATATTTCAGGTCTCTCTAATTCGGCTTGCCTCAAATACAAGTCGCATTGCTATCTTGTGTTTGGCGTTGAAGACGGCACTTGGAATGTTGTAGGCACAAACCTCAAAATGCCGGGTTCTAAACGAGGTAATCAGGATTACGAGTTGTGGCTTAGAAGAAACTTGTCGCCAATTATTCATTTTGAAATTGAAGAATTTGACTATGACAACAATCCACTCAAACATATTGTAATCTTTGAGATACAGGCTGCGGTAGGTGAACCGGTAAGGTTTAAGGGCATTGAATATATCCGCATAGGAAGCAATCTAACAAAACTCAAAGATTTTCCCGACTTTATTCGGAAAATCTACAATTCGCAGAAAGATTGGAGTGCCGACATTGTAGAAGGTGCCACAATCGACGACCTTGACTCTGAGGCAATTCTAAAAGCAAGAGAATTGTTTGCCCAAAAACACCGCTCCTTGTCTGCTGAAATGCAGTCGTGGACAGATGAAACATTCTTAAACAAGGCCAAAATAACGAAAAAAGGAAAGATAACTAACACTGCCATTATTCTATTAGGACGACCCGAAAGCGAGAGCCTCATATATCCGGCAGTTGCCAAAATAAGATGGATTTATAAAGATACTTCGGGCAACGAACGAGACTTTGCCATAGAATCGTGTCCATTCTTATTGGCTACGCAAACTATTTATGAAAAAATACGCAATTTCAAATACCGGTATATGAATCCGGCACTTCTTGATTTAGTACCGGAAGCACTTGACACATACGACCCGTTCATCATCCGCGAGGCTCTCAACAACGCAATTGCCCATCAGGATTATGGATGCCACGGAATGATTAATGTTGTGGAGGAAGAAGACAAATTGATTTTTACAAACGTTGGCAGTTTTATTCCAAACAGCATCCGAAACGTTCTTGAAACAAACGCGCCGGAAGAACATTACCGCAACAAGATGTTGGCAAACGCAATGGTGGAACTCGGATTAGTGGATACAATAGGCAGCGGCATCAGACGTATGTTCAACAAACAAAAAGATCGTTTATTTCCTATGCCCGACTATGATTTGAGCAGCAACAAGGTCAAACTTACCATCATCGGAAAAGTAGTAAATTTTGATTATGCGATAATACTTTCCCGAAACCCGTCGCTCACATTGTTGGATATTGAGATGCTTAGCAGGTTGCAAATGCACAGCAAACTTTCCGACAAGGAAATTGCATATTTGAGAAAAAAGAAATTGGTGGAAGGTCGGAAAAATGCACTCTATTTTGCCAAAAGCATCGCTGCAAACATCAACCAAAAAGCAGAATACACACGCAATAAGGGTATGGACGATAATTATTATAAAGATTTGATTATTAAATCTTTGGAACAACACGGCAAAATGAGCAGACCCGACATCAACAATCTTCTTATCACCAAACTACCGGAATCTTTGAGCGAAAAGCAAAAGTACTCCAAAATCGGTAACATTCTCTCTGCACTGAGAATTTCAGGTAAAATTGTCTTCGGTAAAAACAAGCAGTGGTATCTGTCAAAGTTCTCTTAAAACTACGCACAAATTAAGAGATATTTAAGAGAACTTTAAGAGAACTTTTTAGTTAATATATTAATAATTAGCAATATACATACTTACTTAAATTGTAAGTCAAGTGAAAATTTAAGACAACTCAACCAAAGCCATCACATCATAATGACATTGTTGCTCAACAAACACATATTCGCAAAGGCAACAAGGGCAATTATCACCTCATCAGTGAACGATTGCTTAAACTCGGTTTTGGTATCCTCTGTTGTGGGTAGCATAGCGACAATAAGTTTATGTTTTGGGCAAAAATAGCAATTTTTTTTATAAAATCATATACAACGATCAAAAAAGATTCGTATATTTGTGATGTTGATTCCTGCCGAAAGCCAAAAGGCGGGCGGGATAAACAGACATATATAATAAGGCGTTACTTAACGCTTTGTTCTTGACGTATTGGAATTTGGTCGTTTCAAAAATCTGTCAAAGCAAAGCAGCGGTGATGCCTACGGATTATGTATAAAGCACGTACTATATCTACGTGTGTACATATACGTGGGCTTTCGGCGTTGCTCGTTTCTGACAGATGGGCACGACCAAAGCCTCAATACGTGGGACGAGTGACAAGTAAGTTCCCACGTTTTTGTTTTATATGGGTTAATAACAACAAAATTATTAACAATCTGCCCCGGGGATTGGCAGAGGAAAAACAAAAAAAGATGAAAAAAATCCGATTATTTTTATCAATCGCACTAACGATGTCGTTGTTTATTACCAATTGTGGTCCTTCCGCAGAAGAAATATTTCAGGAAGGTAAAACACATCAAAAAAACAAGGAATACGACAAAGCCTTTGAATGCTACAACAAAGCCAAGGAACAGGGCTATGATAGTGCATACTCTGCACTAGCCGCAATGTATTTTGATGGACGTGGGGTAGAAAAAAACTATGACAAGGCATTCGAATATGCAAAAATAGCCAACGAAAAAGGTGCGGGCGGCAACATCACTCTTGGACGACTATACTACTCCGGAAATGGCGTAGAACAAAATTACTCCAAAGCATTGGAATACTTCACAAAAGTAGAGGACAAAAATACATTAGCCCAATATTATCTTGGGCTAATGCATTACAATGGGTATGGAGTAAACAAAAACCACAAAACAGCCTTAGACTATTTCAAGAAAGCAGAAGAAAATGGAATTCCTAACGCATCATTTTTCATCGGTAAAATATATTATTATGGAGAAAGTGTTGGACAAAACTATATTACAGCAATTGACTATTTCAAAAAGGCTGACGAAAAAGATGTCAAAAATGCTTCTTTTTATCTCGGTTGGATGTACTATTATGGTCAAGGTGAAGGGCAAAACTACCCCAAAGCATTAGACTATTTCAAGAAAGCAGACAGCAATGAAATAAAAGGTGCTCCATTATACCTTGGCACTATGTATTATTTTGGAAAGGGAACAGACAAAAATTACGAAAAAGCATTTGAATATTTTCAAAAGGCATATAAAAATGGTGATGAGATTGCCGCATATTATATAGGTGCAATGTATTATTATGGCAATGGAATGACACAAAACTACGGTAATGCAGCACAATACTTTAAAATTGCTGCGGACAAAGATGACGAATATGCCAAATATTATTTGGGGCAAATGTATTTGAATGGCAATGGTGTTGTAGTAAACAAATACCAAGCGGTACAATATTTCAATGAGGCAGCAAATGCAGGACACCAACAGGCTCAAATAGCATTAGTACACTGTTATATCAATGGGGACGGAGTAGAGCGAAACACTCAAAAAGCCGTTGAACTCTTACAACTATATGCCAATAACGGCAACCAAATGGCTATTGATATGCTGAAAGAAATCAATTCGACTGATCAACAAGAGGTCGCCGAAAAAGTGCAAGAACCATCTTTATGGGAGAAATACGGCGAAACAATAACAAAGGGCGCAATAGAACTTGGTTTTAATCTTCTTCAAGCCTGGCTACAAACAAAAATAAAATAATCCTTCTTATCACGATATGCAACGGAAATCTAAAAAAAATAGATTTCCGTTGTTTATACAAGTCATCACAAAAAAAATTGGCTATCTGTTTGTGGCTATACCAATCACCCCACCTTCTTGCAGTGCAATTTTATCTTTTTGATAGTCCAATCGTAGTGGCTTGCGGTGGTGCTGACGAAGTACGAACCTAAGTCTGTGGTGCCTGTCCACGGGAAATACTTTTTGGTGAAGAGTTCCTCGTGGGTAAACTTGTCGGCCATCGACATCACCTTTTGGTGGCTGTCTTGCAGAAGTTGCTTGGCGGTGATAAGCGGAGTGTTTTGATGACGTTTCCAAATCTCAACATTCATAGCGCCATAGGTTTTCCACGAATAGTCGGGCGGCAGAAACGAAATCACCGACGCAGAGCCGTGTCCCGTGTTGATAAGTGATTGTGTAAAAATATCATATAGCAAAGATAATACGATTTTGGGAATTGTGCAAAAAAATTTGATTCGTTGGCAAAAATATCTTATATTTGCAGTCATAACCAAAAGGATTAAGACAATGGCACT
>JAGCYI010000302.1 GCA_017960885.1 Bacteroidales bacterium | reverse complement strand
GTTTTTGAAAACTGTGGTTCCGTGGTATGCATAGCCCTTGCCTTGTCCGAGGCTGAAATATACGATGTTTACCGAATAGACTTTGGGCAGGGTTTCGTATGCCTCGCCTATCTTCATATAGTCGGCGATTATCTTAGCCGCTCCGAAAGCCATACGGTGGAAGAAGTCTATCTCGTGGTCGTTCTGCACCTCAATGAGGAATTTTTCTTTCTTGTCGTCCTCCACGAGCAGGTCTACACGGTTGAATTTCTGCTGGTCGCTGTCCTGGTTGCCCTCGCTTTCGAGCACCTGCGTTATCTTTATTTGACGGTTTATGAGCACGCTCAAGAAACCCTCCAGCACCACATGGTTCCTCTTGTTGCGAAGAAGGCGTTTTATCATCCAATCAAATCGTATGTAGTTTCCCATAGTCGTATCTAATTGTTCAGCGCAAATGTAGCATTATATTTTATATTCTCCAAAAAAAACATGAATGGTTATTTTGGGGCGACACTGCCTGGCGGCGGTGTATTTTTCTTTTGAACAAAAATTGAAACGAATAAAAAGGAATACAAACGAATTAGTTCTCTGCAATGGTTGGTTTATTAATATCTAACAAAGTGGCTGAAAACAATTTTTATATTGTTATGTGCGAGTTGGGTGGTTTATTCTTAATATTGTCGTTTCCTCAAGTCCCAAAATGTTAAAACATTTTACCGTCGGGGAATTTGTAATTTTGAAGATTGTGCCAAATGTTGTTATCAGATAAAAACTTAGCCAAATCTTTATATTTTATACCCCAATCACAAACAAACCATTGACATAATGATTCTTTATAAAAATAACCTTTAACTTTTCCTCCAAATGATATTTGTGAGCGGCATTTTGGGTCACCAATCGAAAAATACACCCTTGTATTAGAAATGTCTCTTTTATGAATTTTTATTTTATTAAAGACTTGCAAATAGAATATAATCTCATTATCACAAATCTCTATTTTGTATAAATATTTATAAGATATCCATAAAGACCACAAAATAACCCACAAAACAAAAGGAGAAAACACTGATAACAGAAATAACGCGTTGGGGTGACTACAAAAATAAACAAAGAACATAAAGATCAAATACCAAGTTTTACCTGAAAACATGCTTAAAAAATACCGCTTTATAAAATGTATTTTTCTGATTTCGAAGGTATTCATTTTAAATTGTATGTATTTATAACGCCGGTTCTGCGGTTTCTACTGCGGTGCTGTCAACGGCGGTGCTGTCGATAATTCTGTATGCCTTGCAGTTGTATGGCCTAGAAATCTTCTCTTTGGGTTTGGGGAATTTTTCGAGGTAATGGGCGTAGTTAGGGTCGGAGAGGAGTTTTTTGAGGAATGTGCCGTAGATAGGCAGGGCTGTGGCATTGCCTTGACCGAGTTCGCCAGTGCGGAAATGTATGCAGCGGTATTCTCCGCCAACCCAAACGCCGCCAACAAGCGAGGGCATCACACCCATAAACCAGGCGTCGCTATGGTTGGAAGATGTGCCGGTTTTGCCGCCGAACTCGCATTTGCCGTAGAAAGGACGCACATAGTTCCAGAGGAATCCCGACGTGGTGCCGTATTCGGTCATTCCGCCTTTGAGCAGCTGCTGCATGAGGAACGCCGGTTCGTATTCGAGGGCTTGTCTGTCGGTGTTTTCGGGAGTGTAGATAACGTTGCCGTGGCGGTCTTCGATACGTGTAACGAATATTGGCGCATGGTAAACGCCGTCGTTGATAACAGTGGAATATGCGTTGGTGAGTTCGAGCAGTGTAACGTCGCTACCGCCGAGACATGTGGCTGGAATAGTGTCGCACAAGGGGGAATGAATGCCCATACGGTGCGCTGTGGCGTTGATTTTGTCGATGCCCACCTCTTTTGAAATCTGCACTGCTATGGTGTTGATGCTTCGGGCAAAAGCTGCTTTAAGCGAGAACGGCATGTCGGTGCAAGAGCCTTCGGCGTTGTGAGGTATCCAAAGTTTTTGCTTTCCTTTGTCCCACACTTTCCACGAAACCACTTGGTCGGTGCGCTCCTCGCAGGGACTCATGCCCTGGTTCATTGCCTCGGCATAGTCGAACAGCTTGAATGTGGAACCCGGCTGACGCATGGCTGTAACTTTGTCGTATTTCCAGAAACGGAAGTCGAGGTCGCCCACCCACGCTTTGATGTGTCCTGTCTGGGGTTCTATGGCAATGAGCGATCCGTGCATGAATTTCACCATATATTTCACCGAGTCTATCACGCTGAGGGTGGTGTCGATAGAGCCGAGTTCGTAGTCAAACACCTTGACCTTGCGCGGACGTTCCATTTCGGCGTTGATGGCTGCGGTGTCGGCTTCGCCAAACTGAGCCACAGCCCTCTTGTATTGCACGGTGCGTTTTACGATATTTTCGATAAAGTTGGGAATCTCGCGGAACTGCTCGTCGCGCCAGGGATTGCGACCGTACCAGTGCTGAGTGAAGTTTTGCTGCACCACTTGCATCTGCTCTCTTACTGCTTGTTCGGCGTATGCCTGCATGGTGCTGTCGATGGTGGTGTATATTTTTAGACCGTCGGTGTAGAGGTTCACTTCGTTGGTGTCGCACCATAGCGAAAGTTCGTTAGCCAGAGCGTCGCGGAAATAGAGTGCCATGCCGTCGTAGTTGTTTTCTACGTAGTAGTCGAGCTTGATGGGCTGCTTAACAATGCTGTCGTATTCGTCGATTGAAATTTTGCCCAGGCGTAGCATGTTGGCTAATACGGTGTTGCGGCGTTTGAGGCTGTTTTTGGGATTGATGCGGGGGTTGTAGGTGGTGGTGGCTTTGAGCAGACCCACAAGCACAGCCGACTGCGAATAGTCTAAGTCTTTTGGCTTGATGTTGAAATAGGTTTTGGCGGCGGTGTTGATGCCGAAAGCGTTGCTACCAAAGTCCACGGTGTTGAGATAGAGGGTTAAAATCTCCTCTTTAGAAAACCTCCGTTCTATCTTTACAGCGGCAATCCACTCTTTAAGTTTCATAACCACGAGCTTGACACCTGGGATGCGACCAAGAAGCCCCTTTTTGTAACGGCCGCTACGAGCTTTGTAGAGGTTTTTTACGAGCTGTTGCGTAATAGTGCTTGCTCCACGTGCGCGACGACCTAGAACAAAATCCTTTGCAGCCGAGCCAATGCCCTGAAAATCAATTCCATGATGGCTGTAAAATCTTTCGTCCTCGGTGCTCACGAGTGTTTCTATAAGTTTTGGCGAAATGTCAGAAAACTTTACCTTAGTTCTGTTTTCGCTAAAAAACTTACCCATCACTTTGCCGTCGGCGGTGTAGATAACCGAAGCCTCGCTCTGGGTGATGTCGCCAATTTGTTCCATTGTTGGACCTGTGCCGAATAACCATAAAAAGTTGATGTCCACTAATATTATGAGGAGGACAAACTCTAAAAATATGATTAGGATAGCAGCTGGTATTTTTACATACCATTTGGCGGTGGCTAATATGTTTATCGGATTTTTCAATTAGTTAAGTGTTATTAGTTAGTTATGTATGATTGTTTTTCTTATACCAGAATCGTCTTACGAAAACCACTTCCGATTTGTTTGAGTTTTGAAACAAACTCAGATTTTGGTCAAATACTTGTTTGATGTTGTTCAACGAGGTGGTAAAGCCAATGGAACAGTGTCGCATATTGAACCAGAAAGCGGCTTTACCATGTATGGCAGGGGCAATTTTCGTGTCGCTACAGAAGATGTGTTTGAATTGCGAGTTGCTGGCGTTGATTCCCACGTTTGCAGCCAGGAACAACAAAAATTTCTGTTTGATAACAAAATTGAAAGCGTATCCACCGTTGATGCCCAAGCTCCATGATTCGAGATTGGTTTTTTCGCCGAGAAACAGAGTGCTGTCGCTTTTGATTTGTTGGTTGTAGAGCGCAAGACCTGCGAGAAGCGAACCAGCTGAGATTTTTTGCTGTTGCGATGCGTTGAATCCTGCATTGTAAGAAAATTTTTCATGGTTGAAAATAAAGTCGCCCACGGCTGCGAAATACGATGCAGAAAGGTCTGGAGCGAAAGTTCCATTGTCCCACTTCTCTTTTTCGTTGTCGATATTGTCGTCGGAAGCGAGGAAACCTGTGTAACGCTGCACGTAGATGTCGCCGGCAAAAAAACGGCAGTAACCTTTTAGCTGCAAGTCGGTTGCGCCAGATTTTTTGTATTGTTTGCCTCCTCCAGAAAAGGCCACCTCGTGCCGATATGCGATATCAAAAGGGAAGAATTTCGACCAGATGCTTATGCCAATGCCGCTGTGCCCGTAGGGTATATAGTCTAATCCGCCTTTTGTGTCGGACAATTCAAAGTTGTCGTTGAATGCAAACGCCTTGGCAGCCATGCGGTGTCCGTATTTGTGTACGTAATTGGTGTCCTGTGCGTGTGCAACCATAACAACGAACGTGGCTGTGAGGGCTAATAATATTTTAGGTGTTGTGGCTTTCATTACGAATATTTTGCCCGCAAAGGTAGAAAATATTTTTGATATTTTCTACCAATCGGGTTTAATATTCTATTTGGCTTCGAACGAAACCTCTTTTCTGATGTCTGCAGATGATGTGCCGATCTCAAATTTTATGCGTCCGGTCTCGGGAATGAATGCGTGACGTGGTTCGTCCCAATAGGTGAGGTCGCTTTTTGAAACTTCGAGAATCACCTCCTTGGTCTGTCCTGCCGGAATGTTTACACGCTCGAATGCCTTTAGCTGACGTTTGGGATGCTCCACTTTTGAGTCGGGATAGCTTACATAGAGCTGCACCACCTCGTCGCCGTCGCGCTGGCCTGCATTGGTAACGGGTATGGACACATATACTTTCTGCTTGTCCTGTTTCTGCACACGGGCGTCGCCATAGTTGAATTTTGTGTAGCTGAGACCGTAGCCGAAGGGGTAAAGAACCTCTCCTTTGAAATACATATATGTGCGACCGTTGCGAATGTTGTAGTCGAGCATGTGGGGAAGGTCGAGAATGTCGCGCACCCAGGTCTGAGTGGTACGTCCTGCGGGATTAACCTTGCCAAAAAGCACGTCGGCAACGCCGTGTCCCTGCTCTTGCGAACAGTGTGTAACGTGGATGATGGCAGGCAGGTTTGCGTTGCTCCAGTTGATGGTGTAGGGGAAACTGCTAACAAGCACCAGCACAGTGTTGGGGTTGATAGAGTAGAGGCGGCGGATTTCGTCCTCGTCGGGCAGCTGGAGCGAGTGGCGGTCGTTAGCCTCACGTCCGTCGCTTGGCACGGGGCACACTTTCCATGTGCGGTCGGTGCCGTAGGGATGGTTGCCGGTGCATACAAGCACCATATCAGCCTGTTTTGCCAAGTCTTCGGCACGTCCGAACTGGTTGTCGGGAGCGTAGAGAATCTCAATGCCGTTCTCCTTGCCCGCCTCCTGCATAGCTTTGAGGATGGTGTTCTCGTAGGGTGCTGTGCCGCTGTACCAGTCGTAGATAATCTTGTCGGCGTACGGTCCAACTACTGCTATCTTCTTCACTTTCTTGGTGTTGATGGGCAGAGTCTGGTTTTCGTTTTTGAGCAGAACGATGCTTTTTGCCGTTACCTCGCGGACAAATTTCTTTACATCTTCGCGTTCGTAGGGCGGCATGGCGGTGGTGTCTTTGCCGATGTTGGCGTAGGGACATTTCTCGTCGAGAAGACCGAGTTTCAATGCCACATAGATATTGCCGCAGATTACATTGTCGATGTCCTGCTCGGTGATGAGTCCTTTTTCAACAGCCTCTTTGAGATATGGTTGAAAACGGTCGAGAAACTGGCTTGTGCCGGCTTTTACCACAGCGGCGGCTGTGGTGGTGAGGTCGGGATAGTAGTGGTGGGCGGTGTAGAGCAGGCTGTAAGCGCCACCGTCGGTACAAATAATACCGTTGTTGCCCCATTCCTTGCGAGCCACTTCGTTGAGGCAGGGATGCACAGCCATAGGAATGCCGTTCCATTTGTTGTATGATGCCATAAATGCACGGCTTCCACCTTCGGTAATGCCTTTATAGAATGGGTAGGAGTAATATTCGCGGAAAAGTCGCTCGTCGAAATCGCTCGATGTGGAGTCGCGTCCGTCTTCGTTGCTGTTGGCAAGAAAATGTTTCATCAGGGCGCAGGTTTTCCAATAGCGTGGGTCGTTGCCTTGGAGACCTTTTACCATGGCAATAGTGAGTTGAGCCACAAGATATGGGTCTTCGCCGTAACTCTCCTCGGTGCGTCCCCAGCGCGGGTCGCGAGCAAGGTCGGCATTGGGCGCAAACACCACAAGACCTTTCCTAGATGCGATGTTGCCTTGAGCATAGTAGCGCACCTCTTCAGCTTCAATTTCGCCTATGCGCTGAATAAGTGATCTGTCCCAAGTGCATCCCATTCCGTAAGCCTGCGGAAAAATGGTTGTGGGCAGGTCGTTGGGCACTTCCTTGCCGTCCACAGTCTTAACGCCGTTGTTTCTTGAAGGTCCGCCGAGAGCCAGACCATGGAGTCCCTCGTAGCAGCTTGTGACAGGTATTCCGAGCCTTGGAGTGCCTAACATCGGAGCCATCCACGACATCTTCTCCTCGAGGGTGAGATGCTTGATAAATAGTTGGACACGCTTGTTGTCTTCTAACTTAGTGTTTTGGAAATCATAAGGTTGGGCTGAGGTTGCTGATGCCATCAGGCAAACAGCGATAATCATTAGTAGTCGTTGTCTCATATTCGTAAGTGTATTAAGTTTTTTATTGCCACAAATATAAAACAAATTCCATTTTTCAACCGATTTTTTCACCTGATTTTACACGATGAGGAAATATTTGAATTTTTTTGTGGGTTTGGGTCTATTACATAACCGTAAGTTTCATCGTATTTAAAATATGCGGTGTTGTTGTTATATAATATTCGCTTATCTTCTATCAGAAAGAGATTTATATCACCATAAGTATTTGTCATTTCATCAAATATTTTGTTTTTCGGGTCAATGATAATGCGAGTGTTTGATGGTAATGTAAGATTACTCTTTTTCAGGAAATAATTAGTTTGCACAAAATCGTAGGCGTCACATGCAACAATCAACAAACTATCAAAACGATAGTCGTTGATATTTTTTAAAAAGTCGCTAAACCCTCCGAAACAAAACGAGCAGCTTTCCTTATGGAAATATACTAAATATCGTTGTTCGCTTAGTTGTAATGACGAATCTAACTCATTATTAATTAGCATATTTGTGTCACTAATATTGAGTTGGTTGCAATACTGATAAACTGTTGTTTGTTTTTGGCTACATGATGCTACAAACAACATAATGCATACTAAAATCTGAAATATTCTATTCATGGTCTTTAATCAATTTAAACACACATGTCTCTCCTTCTGAATTTATGCTGCAAAGATATATATTGCCAGTTGGCTCATTTACAGAAAGTAAGAAGTCATCATACTCATCATCCAGGATTTTAATTCTACGTTTAAGATTATTATCATAATCAAAACACCAAATTTCTTTGTCGGTAGAACCCTCACCTTCTGACTGTATATGAGGTGGAATATTATTAACAATCACATAGATATATTTTTCGGTTTGACATGCATACTCAAAATAATATTCAAAATGATAATCTTTAGGCATTAATGTTTTCCATTCACCTTTTGGCTCAAATATCATATCTTCATGATTACGGTATTTATACTGTTTGATCAACTCAAAATTTTTATCGTAAATGTTAATTACAGGGAAACTGACCCAAATTTCAAAATATTGATCTAATTTAGTATTATAGAAAAAACTACGTAAAGAAGCAGTACCCGGGAAACACTCTGTATTTGCTACTGTTTTGTTGAGACTCTTCCCCGTTTTCCTACTAAGATATATAAAATTAGGTACTTCGGGGCTTACGCCAAAACCATTAACATAGGAAGCATTGCTAACTATAGCAGTATCTCCTTTAAAAACAAAATCACAAATTCTATCGTCGATGTGTGTAATATATGGTTGGTATTCATTCTTTTTTTTAAGTATCGAATCTACACACAGAGAATAAATAGTATTGTAG
>JAGCYI010000301.1 GCA_017960885.1 Bacteroidales bacterium | reverse complement strand
TTTTGAAATATTCGGGGTCGGCAATGTCGGGACACGAACTGCCCAACGAATTAACTGTTTGCGCAAAACTGCTACCGCCAAGGTTGAGGTCGGTTTTAGAGAAATCGATGTAGAAAATTGTAGATTTATCTACTGGTTTGAGGTCGGGAGTTACAATCTTGCGGATGTTTGAAACCTCGCCAGCCGATGTGATGATAACTGTGCCGGGGGCGAGAACCTTAGAGCCGTCGGGATATTTTTGGGTCATCGACAGCGAGTCTTTGCCAGTGGGGATATTGATACCGAGGGCGATAGCAAAATCCGAAGCCGCTTTTACCGCACTGTACAATCTTGCATCCTCACCTTTGTTTTTGCAGGGCCACATCCAGTTGGCACTGAGCGATATAGAGTCGATTCCGTTTTCCAAAGGAGCCCAAACGATATT
This sequence comes from Bacteroidales bacterium, assembly GCA_017960885.1. Classification (GTDB taxonomy): domain Bacteria; phylum Bacteroidota; class Bacteroidia; order Bacteroidales; family UBA3824; genus UBA3824. Next base: position 3,797 of record JAGCYI010000301.1, on the reverse strand, counting down.
GGTGAGCGATTCGGCAATTGCCATACGTGAACCTGCCTCAGCGTTGATAAGTGCAACAGCGGGAGCGTGTCCGAGAGCGGTGGCGATACCGTGTTTGCCTGTATAGTCAACAGCCACTGCGCCAAGGTCGGCAAGAGGCAACTGTATAGCGCCACAGCATTGCTGACGTGCAATTTTACCCGTTACTGAGCGGTCAACTTTGTTGGTGAGCCAATCTTTGCACGCAACACCTTCTAATTGAAGTACTTCGGTAAGGTATTCGGGGAATTTGTCGTTTGAATAGTTTACAGTAGCGTATTTTTTCTTTACTGTAACGTCTTTCATGATGGTCTTTGGCGGTTTGCCAAAGAAGTCTTCGAGTTTGAGGTTGATAGGAGTGGAGCCGTCGGGGTTGGTGAATTTAAACACCATATCGTCGGTGGTTTTACCCACAACGTACATAGGAGCGCGTTCGCGGTCGGCGATTTTTCTAAGTTTTTCTACATATTCGGGTTTGATTACCAAGCCCATACGTTCTTGGCTTTCGTTTCCGATAATCTCCTTGCTTGATAATGTGGGGTCGCCAACGGGGAGTTTTTCGATTTCGATTTCGCCACCGGTTTCTTCCACAAGTTCCGAAAGGCAGTTGAGGTGTCCACCTGCACCGTGGTCGTGAACCGAAACAATCGGGTTTTCTTCCATTTCGCTTACTGCGCGGATGGCATTGTAGACGCGTTTTTGCATTTCGGGATTGCTACGCTGAACGGCGTTCAACTCAATATCGTTTTTGTATTGTCCTGTGGCAACGGAAGATACAGCGCCGCCGCCCATACCGATGCGGTAGTTGTCGCCACCGAGCACTACGATAGGCATATCCGAATCGGGAGTATCTTTTTGGCTGTCTTGCTTGCGTGCATAGCCTACGCCGCCTGCCTGCATTATTACTTTGTCGAAACCGAATTTTTCGTCGCCTTCAAAATGTTCAAAAGTGAGAAGGCTACCCACGATAAGCGGCTGACCGAATTTGTTTCCAAAATCGCTTGCACCGTTTGATGCTTTGATAAGGATTTCTAACGGAGTCTGATAGAGCCACTTACGCTCGGGAACTGCCTTTTCCCATTCGCGACCTGTAATTTCGTCGATGGGTTTCTGCACTTCGTCGCCGGCTTTGATGCGTGGGTATGAGGTCATATACACGGCTGTTCCTGCAATTGGGAAACTACCTTTTCCACCTGCCATACGGTCGCGGATTTCACCGCCCGAACCAGTGGCAGCACCGTTGAAGGGCTCTACGGTGGTGGGGAAGTTGTGTGTTTCGGCTTTTAGCGAAAGCACTGTGTCAATGTCTTTTATCTCAAATTCTGATGAAGTTTCGGGATTTGACGGAGCAAACTGTTCTGCCTTGTGACCTTCGAGAAATGCCACGTTGTCTTTGTATGCCGAAACCAATCCGCGGGGATTCTTTTTTGAGGTTTCTTTAATAAGTTGGAAAAGCGACTGTTTTTTTTCTTTTCCGTCGATTACGAATGTTCCGCCGAAGATTTTGTGACGGCAGTGCTCGCTGTTAACTTGCGAAAAACCAAATACTTCGCTGTCGGTGAGTTTGCGTCCGAGACTTTTGCCAAGGTTTTCCAAGTAGTTGATTTCGGGTTCGCTAAGTGCGAGACCCTCTTTTTGGTTGTAAGCCCTGAGGTCGTCGATATAAACCACGGGGTCGGGCTGTTTGGATATTGTAAAAATGTTTTCGTCGAGGTCGTTGTAAACGCGTTGCAACATTTTGTCGAACTGCGGGTTAGGCTCGTCGGACGGAATAAATTTTTCGATACGCTCAATACCTGCGATACCCATGTTTTGGGTAATTTCAACGGCGTTGGTGCTCCAAGGGGTGATCATCTCCTTGCGAGGACCGATGAACGTTCCCGAAATTCTGTTTTGGTCTAAATGTTTTGCGTTTCCAAAAAGCCAAAGTAACTTTTTGTTGTCGTTTTTGGTGGGTGTGTTTCTGAATTTTACGGCGTAAATTTCAGAATTGGTTGATTGATAGAAAATTAGCATAAACTATTTTTTATGTAAATTATTACCGGTAACAAATTTAATTACGGCAAATTTAAGCAAGTAAATAGACATTTCAAAATAAAAGATGAAAAAAACGATAGTGCATTTTTGCAAGATGAAGTTTTACGGATTTTTTGTATATATTTGCCAAAGGTAAATAATTTAATAGTGTAATTTATATGACAACAGATTGCTTGATAATTGGCTCAGGACCTGCGGGTTACACAGCCGCAATATACACCGGAAGAGCGGGTATAAAATCGATTCTCGCTACTGGACCTGTGCAAGGTGGACAACTTACAACTACCAATGAAATAGAGAATTATCCCGGTTTCCCCGATGGCGTTCAGGGTTTCGACCTTATGGAAAAAATGCGTCAGCAGGCTGAGAAGTTTGGTACTGAGATTATTTACGAAACTATTTCAAAGGTGGATTTCTCTGCCCGTCCGTTTACTGTGGAAACCGATGGCGGACAATCAATTACAGCCCGCACCGTAATTATTGCCACTGGTGCTACTGCCAAATATTTAGGCATTGAGGCAGAAAAAAAATACGCTGGAATGGGCGTTTCGGCGTGTGCTGTTTGCGACGGATTTTTTTACCGAAACCAAGATGTGATTGTGGTTGGCGGAGGCGATACCGCAGTGGGCGACGCGCTCTATCTCAGCAATATATGCCGCAACGTATATCTCGCCGTGCGCAAAGATTATCTGCGTGCTTCCACAATTTTGCAAAACCGTCTTGCCGAGGCAAAGAATATCCAAGTGCTTTACAAACACGAGGTTACTGATATTTTCGGTAATAACGGCGTGGAGGGTGTTACTCTGAAATATACTGATCAAAACAATGAGCAACACTCTAAGAACCTTGACGTTACTGGCTATTTTGTAGCCATCGGTCGTGCTCCGCAGACTGAGGTGTTTACACCTTATATTAATACCGACAAGAACGGCTATATTATTACGCACGAACGCAGCACTCAAACCAATGTGTCGGGCGTGTTTGCCTGTGGCGATTGTGCCGACCCTGAATACCGTCAGGCTGTGGTGGCTGCTGGTACAGGATGTATGGCTGCGTTGGATGTGGAGAAATATCTTGCGTCAAATGCTTAACGCACAATTAGTTAAAACATTAAAGTGTGAAGTCCGTTTTTGATTATGGCGTATACCATTGCACCGGTAGTCAAAAGGGCGATTATAAAGATAATCCACGTTAATGTTTTCACCGTTTTGATACTTTTTTTGTTTGCGAGTATGGCTTCCATAAGTTCTTTATTGGAATCTGTACTCGATTTTTCTAACTTTTCAATACGCTCGCTTGTGCCTTTCTGTTCGTTAGAGAGGGTGTTTACAAGTCCCGAAAGTTTATCAAATCTTTGCGGAAAGTCAACTTTGTCGATATTCTGTTTTAGTTCCTCGGTGCTTTGTGCAAGTTCCAAGTAAGATTTCAAAAGTTTGTCGGTTTCCTCGGCTTGTTTGAGGTACGACGATTTTACAGCCTCCACCTTTTGTGTGGTGTCGGCGGCGGCTTTTTTCAACAGAGAATCTTGACTGTCAACCTTTTCCTGAGCAAATTTTACAAGTTTCTCTACCGTGCTTTTTTGGTTTTCTTGTGATGCTTCGATAAGTTTTTTGTTGTTTTCGTTGATGGTGCTCACAAGTGCGCCGTATTTGTCGAGAATAACGGTCTGCTCCGAAATTGTCTTTTTAAAGTGGTTGATAATCTCGGTGTTGCGCTCGTTCGACGACTTGTCGGCTTGGTCT
>JAGCYI010000300.1 GCA_017960885.1 Bacteroidales bacterium | reverse complement strand
GGGTTGCAGGGTAGAAGCGGATATAATTATGGCTAACAACAGTTTCATAGGTGTTGGTTTTTAATGGTTTACTATTGGATAATCCATACGCCGGTAACGGGACTCATCTCGGCTTGGATGTGGTAAATGGTTGACAATCCTTGCATTACATCTTCTATCTTGGCATTCTGATAGCGCGATGTAAGTTTGAGATTGTTGAGAGAGGGGTTTTCGATCGAAATTTCTACGCCGTATACGTAACTGAGTTTTTCAACTGCTTTTGGTAGCGGACAATCCTTGAAATCAAGCATTTGACTCTGCCACGAAAGCACATTTTGTGTGATTTTGTTTTTCTGTGGCTTTTCGTTTTTGGTGGCGGTTGCCTCTTCGTTTTTAGAAACGGTGATGTTGCCTTCGTTGTTTTGGAGCGACACGCAGCCGTCGGTTACCGACACCTTTATATTATTGTCGCCATTGGCAATGAGGTTAAACTCTGTACCAAGCACTTTTACGGTGTTGTTGCCCGATTTGATAACGAATGGTTTGTTGTCTAAGTGAACGATGTCGAAATATCCTTCGCCAGAGAATTTTACAAGACGTTCTTCGCCGTCGAAGTTTTCTTGAAACTCTATCACAGCGCCTTGATTGAGACAAACGGTGCTACCGTCGGGCAAGGTGATTTCCTGACAAGCGGTTGACGCTGTAATCTGCTGATATTTAATAGGTTCTTTTACCAATAATGTTATCATCAGCGTAATGGCTGCCACCGCCGCTGCTGCCGATACTGCGTGCCAAAGTTTGAACACGCGAACTTGTTTTCGGGGAGTCAGTTTTGCGCTCACGTTGTTCCACGCCTTGTCGGTGTCGATTTTGCCCGCTTGCAGATATATCGAGTAGAGGTCTTTCTGCTCGTTGAAATCTTGCTGCGAGTTAATTTCGCCGTCGAATATGTATTTGTCGTTTTCTTCCATAGCCCTTTTGTTTTTTTGGTTTCTATTATTTCGACAACCGAAAAATATAATTCCCCCAAATCAATTGTAAAAAAAATATAAAAAAAAGGAGCACGTCGCTCAGAGGTGACGCACTCCCGTATTTATAGGTTGAGAGCAAAAAATGATTATTTTTTCAATTGCTCAATCCATTTTCTTGCATTGACAAATGCCTCAATCCAAGGCGAAACTTCGTCGTTTTTGCGGTTGAACGGGTAATAAGCACATTGCCAAGGGAATATTGCACGTTCGGGGTGGGGCATCATCGAGAGGTGACGTCCATCCTCAGAAACGATGGCTGCTGCATTGTAAGACGATCCGTTGGGGTTGCCCGGATATTCGCCGTAAGAGTACTTCATAGGTATTTTGTAGTTCTTTTCGGCTTCGGGAAGGTCGAATTTGCCTTCGCCGTGTGCAACCCATACGCCTAACTTGCTGCCAGCAAGTGATTTAAGCATAACAGATTCGTTGGGCATAATGTCTACTGTAACAAACTCTGATTCAAATTTGTGCGAATTGTTGTGACGCAATTTTGGATGGCGTTTGCGACCCGGGTAGATAAGTTCGAGTTCGTTCATCAACTGACATCCGTTGCATACGCCAAGACTTAGGGTGTCGGTGCGTTTGTAGAAGTTTTCGAGAGCCTTACGAGCCTTGTCGTTGTATTTGAACGCGCCTGCCCAACCTTTTGCACTGCCGAGCACGTCGCTATTGGAGAATCCTCCGCAGTAAACTATAAAGTTAACATCTTCGAGAGTTTCGCGTCCCGAAGCAAGGTCGGTCATGTGCACGTCTTTTACATCGAAACCTGCAAGATACATTGTATAAGCCATTTCACGGTCGCCGTTGATACCTTTTTCGCGGATGATGGCGGCTTTGACACCTGTTTTGCGACGGCGTGATGCTTTGAGACCGTATTGATCCAACTTGCCGGTGAACTCTGCATTGTAATGGAATTCCAACGGTTGGAGCGAATAGTTGTTGAAACGGCTTTCTGCACACGATTTTTCGGTTTGCTCTCGGTCGAGAAGGTATGAAGTCTTGAACCAAGTGTTGCGGAGCAAGTCGATGTCGAAGGTGTGAGTTTTGGCGTGATGTGTAACTTTGAGAGTGTGAGTAGAAATTGTCTTGCCGATAATCATATAATTGATATTCAGCGATTTGAGAATCTTTTCTACATCGTTTGCCTTTGCAGTTTGGAACACTACGCCCGGATTTTCGCTGAACAGTGTTTGGCAGAGGTCGTATTTTTTGTCGAAATCAAAATTGATATCCAATCCGCCCGAAACTGTGGGGAAGCACATCTCCAAAAGTGTGGTGATGATACCGCCTGCCGAAATGTCGTGTCCTGCAAGGATAAGTCCTTTTGACACAAGTTGTTGAACGGCGTTGAATGCGTTTTTGAAATATTCGGGGTCGGCAATGTCGGGACACGAACTGCCCAACGAATTAACTGTTTGCGCAAAACTGCTACCGCCAAGGTTGAGGTCGGTTTTAGAGAAATCGATGTAGAAAATTGTAGATTTATCCACCGGTTTGAGGTCGGGAGTTACAATCTTGCGGATGTTTGAAACCTCGCCAGCCGATGTGATGATAACCGTGCCAGGGGCGAGCACCTTAGATCCGTCGGGATATTTTTGGGTCATCGACAACGAGTCTTTGCCAGTGGGGATATTGATACCGAGGGCGATAGCAAAATCCGAAGCCGCTTTTACCGCGCTGTAGAGTCGAGCATCTTCGCCTTTGTTTTTGCAGGGCCACATCCAGTTGGCGCTGAGCGATACCGAGTCCATGCCGTTTTCTAACGGTGCCCAAACGATATTGGTGAGCGATTCGGCAATTGCCATTCTTGAACCTGCCTCAGCGTTGATGAGCGCAACAGCGGGAGCGTGTCCGAGGGCTGTGGCAATACCGCGTTTGCCGGTGTAGTCTACTGCCACTGCGCCAAGGTCGGCAAGGGGCAACTGAATTGCGCCTACGCACTGCTGACGTGCAATTTTGCCTGTTACCGAACGGTCAACTTTGTTGGTAAGCCAGTCTTTGCATGCAACTGCTTCTATCTGAAGTACTTCTGCTAAGTATTCTGAGAATTTGTCGTCAGAGTATTTTACCGGAGCATATTTTTTGTCAACAGTAATATCGTTCATTACAGTCTTTGGCGGATTGCCGAAGAAGTCCTCGAGTTTGAGGTTGATCGGAGTGGTTTTGTCCGGATTTACGAACTTGAAAATCATGTCGTTAGTAGTTTTTCCAACAACATACATCGGAGCACGCTCTCTGTCGGCAATTCTGTTGAGAAGTTCTACGTAATTGGGATCGATTACCAAACCCATACGTTCTTGCGATTCGTTTCCGATGATTTCTTTTGATGACAGGGTAGGGTCGCC
>JAGCYI010000039.1 GCA_017960885.1 Bacteroidales bacterium | reverse complement strand
TTTTTTGTCCGCACATTGTTCAACGTCGCGTCGGTATATACCAAGCAGCTGGAAAAAGGAATGTCGTTTGGTGACTTGAAGGATGTATACGCCCTTTGCCTTGTAAACGATAAGAAAGCGTTTGAACAGTACGGCGGCAACGAGTATATACAGGAGTATTATCTCACCAACAAGAACCATCCCAAAGACGACCGCCGCACCGACCTTTCGATGGTGTTCGTTGTGTTGCCCAATTTCAAGCCGCAGAACCGCGCTGTAAAGAAGATGCACGACCTCTGGCTCAAATTTCTTACCGAAATAGACGAGAACACCATAGATGCCGACCCTGAACTTATTGAGAACGAAGAAACAAAAGAGGCGTTAGATTTGCTGCGCACATCTGCCTTTACCGATGGTGAGATGTTGGCATACGAAAAATACTGGCTCGATGTAAGCACCGAGAAATCTGCGTTGGAGAAAGAACGTAAGGAAGGACGCGCGGAAGGACGCGCGGAAGGTATTGCCGAAGGTATTGCCGAAGGCGAAAAACAGACCAAAATCTCCATGGCTCGCCTTATGAAAGCCAATCACGAGCCGATAGATAAAATAATAATGTATTCCGGTCTCAACGCCGACGAAATCCAATCCCTATAGCCATGTTACACTCTATATATACCATACATAATGTAAATTCTACTTTACGAGGAGGGGGGTAAAACCGACCTCTCTAAATATATTTTGTGCAATCCACCGCCGCATAAGTGCCACGCTATGTCGTAGCACTTATGCGGCGTTTTTAATATTTTGAATTTTACAACTTTTTAAATACTGACAATATGAAAATTAAATTTTAAAAGCTTACCGAAATATCTGGAATGAAGGAGAACCTCAATACTGAGGATGTTACGGATATGTCCTTTATGTTCGATAGGTGTAATAGCCTAACCACCATCGACCTTTCTAATTTAAATACAGAGAAAGTTGTTTATATGAATGGTATGTTTTCTGGTTGTTTATGTTTGTCAACCATATTTGTAGATGACACGTGGACAACTTCCTCTGTTTCTGAATCTTCTGATATGTTCTATAATTGTCTTAACCTTTATGGAGGCAAAGGCTCTTCGCCTACCAATGTTAATACGGGTGCTTCTTTTGCTAAGATCGATGACGGAGAAGAAAATCCTGGTTTCTTTACCAAGGTTGGAGATCCTGCCTATATCAAAATTAAGTCAATACAGGTTAACAACAAGGCCAATTATGTTTATGGCGAAGAGTTTTCAATTATAAACGGCTCATTAACAATAACTTACACCTCTGGTGACGTAGAAGTTGTGAATCTTTCAGAAGCCACTATCTCTGGATATGACAAATACAAACTTGGCGAACAAAAAGTGAAGATTGTTTACGATGGTTTTGAAACCACTTTTACCACCCCTGTATCCTCCACCCCCGACTTCCAATCTGACATCAAAGTCTGGTCATCAAACTCCACCATCTTTATAGAATCCGCCCCCGACACCAAATACACAATAATCGACTTAAACGGCAGAACCCTCAAATCTGCCACCACAAAATCAACTCGCGAACAAATCAAAATCAACAAATCGGGAATAGTGGTGGTAATAATCAACGGCGAATCGCACAAAATAAGCCTATAACCGCTTAATTTTCAATAATAACCACAGCCGCGCAATAAATTTACATTACTGCGCGGCTGTGATTTTTTTCACCCCAACAAAAAATCCTCTACATTGTCAGGTGTAACGGTAAGGAAATCCACATCGGGATAGGCGTTTTGAAACGAAAGCGGTGCGGAAACTTTGCTTTTCTTGGGATTCCATTTAAACTCAAATGCTGACATTTTTTGCGCCGACACTTCCAAAAAATCAACCTCCTGACGTGCCGTAGTGCGCCAAAACCAATGTGTCACATTTTTTTGGGCATAACGGTTAATCTTGATACGCTCCGCTATCATATAGTTTTCAAACATCGCTCCTACATCTGTCCGTTTTTCAATAGGTAGAAAATTGCCTATCACCGCGTTTCGGATGCCGAGATCCCAAAAGAAGACTTTTCGGCTGTTTTTCAATTCGTTACGTAGATTTTTGCTATATGTGGGAAGTCGAAATATGATGTACGCCTGCTCTAACAACGAGATGTATTTTTCCACAGTTTTGGAATCCAAAGAACAAATCTGCCCCAACTCGTTGTACGACACCTCAGAACCAATTTGATATGCCAATGCTTGAAGTATTTTTACAATCTTTTCGGGTCGATGAATACTTTCAATTGTAAAAATATCTTTGTATAAATAACTATCCGACAACATTTTAAGCAAATCCTCCTCGATAGCGGGCTTCGACACCACCTCGGGATAATTACCATATACCAAACGGTGCGGCAACATACGCTTTTCCTCCAAAAGACCATTGTGCGAAACCAACTCAGAAAACGTTAGCGGAAACATTTGAAACTCCCACTTCCGCCCTGTGAGCGGTTCGTTGGTACGGTTAGCAAGTTCAAACGATGAACTACCAGTAACTACCAACTGAATATCAGGCATTTGATCGGTAATCAGTTTAAGTTTTAATCCAACATCTGAAATTCGCTGCGCCTCATCGATAACCACAATTTTCTTATCACGGAAAACGGCTTTGAGCCTTGTTGACGATGCGTTTTCAAACACGCTTCGCACATCCTGCTCATCGGCATTCAGCCACAACACATTATCTTTATCACCAAAAATTGATTTCAGGACAGTGGTTTTGCCCACCTGACGCGCTCCCATAATAATTATCGCTTTGCCGCTTCCGACAAACTCGGTAAGTCTGTTGCTTAAAAGTCTTTGTATCATAACAATAGTGTTAATGTTTTCAAGGCAAAGATAAGTAAAAAA
>JAGCYI010000299.1 GCA_017960885.1 Bacteroidales bacterium | reverse complement strand
CTGCGAGGGTGCTGGTCAGATGTTTCAGGTTACAACCCTCGACCTCAACAATCCTCCCAAAAACGAGGACGGCAGCATTGATTACTCGCAAGACTTTTTTGGCGCACAGACATCGCTCACCGTTTCGGGACAGTTGGAGGGCGAACTTGCAGCCACCGCTTTGGGCGCTATCTACACATTCGGACCCACATTCCGCGCCGAAAACTCCAACACTCCCCGCCACTTGGCAGAGTTTTGGATGATTGAGCCCGAAATCGCTTTTATGAACCTCAAAGAACTGATGGACTTGGAGGAGGACTTTATTAAATATTGTGTAAAATGGGCTCTCGACAACTGCCGCGACGACCTCCAATTCCTCAACAATATGATTGACAAGGGATTGATTGAGCGTTTGGAAGGCATTTTGAAAGAGGAGTTTGTACGTCTGCCTTACACCGAGGGCATCAAGATTTTGGAAGAGGCTATCAAAAACGGCAAACAATTCGAGTTCCCTGTATCGTGGGGCTGCGACCTTGCTTCGGAGCACGAACGCTACCTTGTGGAAGAACATTTCAAAAAGCCGGTTATTATGATCGATTACCCCAAGGAAATCAAGTCGTTCTATATGAAAATCAACGACGACAACAAGACCGTTCAGGGTACCGACGTGCTTTTCCCATCGATTGGCGAAATCATCGGCGGCTCGGTTCGCGAGGAAGATTACGACACTCTCACCAACCGTATGAAGGAACTCGGTATGAAACTCGACGGCTACGAGTGGTATCTTGAAACCCGCAAGTTTGGTTCGTGTCCTCACGCCGGCTTCGGACTTGGTTTCGAGCGTCTGATTCTGTTCGTTACCGGTATGCAGAACATCCGCGACGTGATACCTTTCCCCCGCACACCCAAAAACGCAGCATTTTAATTTTATGGTTATACAAAAAAAAGAGGGATTCGCCTACATTGCGAATCCCTCTTTTTTTATTTGAAAACAATCATATCGGCGATTTGAAGAAAATAGTCGTTTGACCAAATGTCGAGGTCGGCAACGTTGTTTACAAATGGTATAACATCTTGTTTTACAACCTCAATGTCGGTGGTACGCAATCGTTCTTTCAATGCGGACTTAAACTCCTCTACCGACATTTCTATGCCGTTGAACTCTCGGATGCGCTCTTGCAGATGCTCGAAATTGAGCGGCACACGGTATCGCACATACCACTCAAAATCGTACCAATCGCGGCCTTTAACTCGGTTTTTCCAATTTCGGAAAACAAGGGCGTGCATCTTGCCGGCAAAAAGGTTTTCTAATGTAAAGCATCTAACCATAAAAGAATAAGGCAGTTGCAAAACTTTTTGCTCTGTATTGAAAAGTACGGGCGGAAGAGTGTCGACCTCAATCTTGATTTTTACAGACTTTTCGGTTTGAAACGAAATGTTGTATACATCTGTGTTGTCTTTTAAAAAGGCGGAATCCACCCTGCCGAACATTTTTTTATCCTTTTTCTTGATTTCCACTTTTCTGCCCAAATTGTCAAATTCGTCGATAATTGGTTGAAAATAATTCTCGAAATTAAATTTTGCGTTTGGTTTGAGAAGTGAAAAATCCATATCCTCCGAAAACCTTTTTATATTATAAAAAAGCCTCAGGCACGTGCCTCCGTAAAAGGCTGCGGATTCAAAAAATCCACCCTTGTGTAGCCCCGCCAATACAATCTGCTGAGTAACTTCGTAAATAGCATTATGGCGGTCTTTGTCGGTTACAATGTTGTAGTTCGACAACATACTATCAAACAAACTGCTCATTTTTTATCAGTTTTATTATGTTGTTTATAGTGTCGCGCTTTTTAGAAACTGCGGCGCATTGCTCAAAAATCTCAACATTCATTTCTGAAAGCCGGTCGGTGTCGAAACGGAGATCTTCTTCAAGAAACACCATAGTTTCCTTCAAATAACGCAGTTGCAAGTGCGGAGTGGTAATAATATAGTCGCAGAGTGCCTTTTCGGGTGAGGCTATCAAAAATGCGTTGTTGTTTTCCTTAACATATTCAATACCAATGTGATAATACTCCTTTGGACAATGCGTGTATTCAAATCTGCCAATCTTGTTGGTAAACACCTTGCTAAGATGCGTGGTCATAGATTGAACGGTGAAAACGTGCTCAGGAATAAGACCATAGTATCGCAAAGCCGTCAGCGACGACACATACGATGGTCCGTATATGCGGTTTCCCAAAAGCGCAGACGACAATATCATCCCGTTTTCCTCAGGGTTAACCACATACAGACCTTTTTTTAACCGTATGATACGGCCTTGATTTTCCAATTCAGCCACTTTTTTGTTGCCGAATTTTATCTTGGGATAAATCGAGGCTAACTCATACGATGACACTGGCACATTCTTGAAAACTGCTAACTCGTTCATCACTTTTTTTTCTGCAAAAATAGTAATTTTTTTAACGGATAATAACCAAAAAAGTTATTATCTGTCGAAAATTTTGCTATTTCTTCGGAATATAAACCATTCCTGTGCAAAGGCAGTTGAAGCGTTTGGTGCGTTGGAGGATGTCGAAATTGGCGCAGGTTTCGCAGCCTTTCCAAAATTCTTCGTCGGTGGTGAGTTCGGAGAATGTTACCGGCTCGTAGCCGAGGGCGGTGTTGATGCGCATAACGGCGAGACTTGTGGTGAGTCCGAAAATCTTGGCACCGGGATACTTGTCGCGCGAAAGGTTGAAACACTCTCGTTTAATGGATGTTGCGAGACCTTGTCCACGGAATTTGGGGTTGACAATAAGTCCCGAATGAGATATGAACGAGTTGTTTTGCCAAGTGGCGATGTAGCAAAAACCTGCGATTTCGTCGCCTGAGAGGGCAATTACGGCGTGTCCCTGCAAGATTTTTTCCCTGATATATTCGGGAGTGCGGTGTGCGAGACCTGAGTTTTTTGATTTTGCAGCCTCGTCGATAAGTTGCGAAATTGCCTCGGCATATTTGAGGTCGTCGTTTGTGGCGCGGATGATGGTTATTTCTGACATGATGATTGTTTGTGTTTTATCTATTATTCTTGTTCTTGGTATATAATGTTCGGCTTTCGCCAAGTTGTATTTCGTCGTAAAGGGTCATGGGTGATTTTTTTTCGCCTTAATTGTTAAGGTTTATTAGGCAAAGTTAGGGAAAATAATAATACTATGGAGATAATTTGTAGAAAATGTATGATTATTCTATTTGTTCAATTGTATAAAAAATGCTGTCTTGATGGGTTTGAAGATAGGTGAGGAGTTTGTAGACTGGTTTGTAATATATCTTTTTATCATAATAATCATGATTAATGATGGCAGCTTCGGGTTGACTATTTGCTGGCCAATTGACATCGGGAAATTCCATTACAGGGTTGCCGTTTTGGTCGGTGATGGTTAAGCGTAGGTTTTCAGGGTAACGTTTTGTGGTTTTGAAGTTAGCTGTTACATTGTTTTTTTGATCCAGAGACAATAATAATTCTATTGGATTTGCTTTGTCGTTTAGGCATTTAATGGTGATAAATGTGGTTTTGTTGTCGATGGGAAAATTACGTTCAAGATATGCAATCGGATTTTGGTCATCTCTGAAATTCAATAAAAAATACAATGCGTTACCCACTACAATTGTTGTGGCAATTATTATAAGAATCTGTTTTAATTTGTAGGCTTTGGATTTAATTTTGGATTTTTTTTCACATACTTTTTTATAAGTTTCGTCAAACTGTTTCAAATAGTTTTTTATGTCGGGATATTGTTCATATTCAATCAGTTGCTGTCTGATATTCTGAATTGTTGGCAGATATTGTTCCTCTTTTGATTTTTCACGGTTTTTAATTAAACTAATTGTAGTCTTTACGATTGGTATCAAAGCGCAAAGTACAAAATAATCCATAAAAATATCTCCGCTATTATCAGTTAGATATACTATGTATGGTATTATGTTGATAACTACGAATAGTAATAAAATCATCCAAATTATTCTATGGTTGTTATAGATTATCTGGTTGAAACTGATGGGATAGTCGTTTTTGTATTGAATTAGATTGGATTCTAATTCCGACATTTGATTGTAACAATTTGTTTTTGTATTTTCCATATTTTTCAGTTTGGAGAATATAGACGGTAAGACTTTGCATTATTCACAATATATTTGATATCTTGCATGTTATATTCCATAAAAATATTAAAGTCTAAGTAAAAATATCGTTCGCCGTTAGATGATATAGATAACTTTTTTTCGTTGTGGAAAGCATAATCGTATTCGCTTGTTTCCCAATCGTCGCGGATTCCTAATGTTTGTATTTCTTGTCCGTTATCATCCAATAAAACCATGTTTAAATCCTTAAGCATATATTTGTTTTCGGGCGAAGTTAAAATCATTTTTACTTTGTTAACTCTGATGGTAATCCTTCTTTTATCGTATGACCGGCAAAATGTCAATACCGCATTATTTGGTGTGGTATAACCATAAAGATGATTGTCGGTGGTATCGCTGCGTAGTGTTATCTTTGTGTCTAACAAGGCTTCCGGCATATATCTGTCTTTGCCAATTAACGCTGCTATGCCTAAAACAATTGCTGTTAAAATGGTTAGCACGACTGCCAATCGTGTGCATAAATGTCTTCTTCGTTTTGAACGTTCGGCCTTAAAATGTTGAATTTCTGTTTGATACTCTTGCAATAGCTTTATTGCTTCGGAATTATTGCCATATAGTATGGTTGTTTGTCGCATAAACAATTCATAATTGGCGAGAGCTGTTGACAAGTTTTTAACGTCTTTTACAACTTGTGAATTGGACTCTGTATACATCTTGATTGGAACCGGTACTAAAATTAAAGAGAATATTAAAACTAATATAAATATGGGAGTATAATCCCATTGGGCAAGAATCCAAAACAGCCAGAAAACCAGCAACGCAAGCAAGCTTATCGGGGATACAAAATCCGATAGCACTTGTGAAAATTTCAGTTTAGGTTGATTTTTTAAATTAGAGATGCTATTGTTGATATTTTCAATTAAGTTTTTGATATTAAGTTCATTGTCGCGTTGTTCGTGGAATACGTGTCCGCAGTTGGAGCAGATATGGCTTATGAGCGGTAATGGTGCGCCACAGTCGGGACAGGTTTTGATTTCGGTACGCTCTCTACTTGTTTTGAGATTTTCGGAGCGGATAATGTCGGCTTCATCTCCCGAAATATCAATGCGTTTGAAATCTCCGTCGTTTTCCAATGTTACACCGCAAAACATACACTTGTCGCTGATGAGCGGTATCTGTGCCCCGCAGTGAGGACAACTTCGCAGTTCTTCTTTGGTGAAGGATTGCAGACGTTTATGCAGGGCGTCGTCGAGGTATTGGTTTATTTCAGTTTCGGAAACGCCTTCTTTGATGGCAGCATCAACGATGGTTTGCCGCTCGGTGTAGGTAAGAATTCTATCACTGAGGGCAAGTTTGGTGAGGTTTATTATTTTTTGCGGTATGGCCATGGATGTAGTTTATAGGGCAAAGATAGGGAAAATAACAAAAAAAGCAAACTATACAGTTTCTAAAAAAGATGGTTAATTATATTGTATGAAATTTAACTAACAAATATATTACTACGAAAAGTACCACAAATGTATAAAAACCTATGACAATGAGTTTGAAGCGTTTGCGTAGTTGTTGTTTGTATTCTGTGGTGGATTTTATTTGTTTTTCATATCGGGCAAGGTATTTTTTAACATCTGGATAATCTGAGTAATTTGCAAGGAGAGCTTTTGTATTGTTGATCATTTTTAGAACATCCCTTTTTTCTTTTTTGGGTTTCCTTGTTATCTTTTTATATGCCTCTATAAGATTATCCATAATTGAGAGTGGTACTATATATAAAGCTATAAATCCAAAAATAAAAATAATAATAATATAATAAAATTCATCTTTAGAAGAAAAATTTGTAATAGATAAAACCAAACAAATTGCTAAGGTAATACATGCTACAATATGCAAGTTTTTAATTACCATGGAGCCGAAATTAACAGGATATGTTAGTTTATACTCTCTTAAAAGGTCTTCTAAGGTGTTGATTGTTTGAAGAAAAAAAGTTTTGTTTTGATTCATAGTTGAGTGTGGTTATAAGATTATTTTATGGTTCTGTATTAATTGAGAAGTAGCATACTTTTTCTACATTCTGTTTTAGTTCGTCTAAGTTATATGGCTTAGTTTCGATAGAAAACTTGGTTTCTAAACATCCATTATGAGCACTAAGCCAGTCGAAGAATTCACGTTTGTCGTACATGTCGTGTATAGATAGGCGAGGTAGATTTTCTCCGCATATATTAAATGCACTGTCGTAGAGTATTAAATGAATATTTTCCATATTATCCCATACCCTTTCACCTGTAGATTCAAGTTCAATGTTTGAAATATTTAAGCCGTAAGATATAGTTGAGTCTCTATTAGTAATCGCATCAATCGTCAGTATTGCATCGTTTTTAATGCTGAAATATTTGGTGCATATACTGTCGACAGGCATTTCAGGATTTGGTTTGATGTTTTTAATATATACAATTGTTACAACTTCCTTGAAAATTACATCATTTTTATGAGATTTTGTTAGATTCTTAAACGGATGCAGTGGAACAATAATAGCAATTAAAAATATAAGTGCAATACTAATAGTGTATTTGATAGCAAATTTTCTGTTGCGTTTGTCTCTTTGTTCCTTGTGAATATCTATTAGTTTAGCATATTCACTCAAAAGTGTTTTTGCCTCTTGGTTGCTACCGTAGAGGGTTTCAATTTGACGTATATACATCTCCATGCTAAAAATGGCATTGAAATATTGTATATCTATCTGATTTTTAGATGACGTGTCAAAGTTTTCTTTAGTTTGAACATAATTAAATAGAAAAGCTGGCGCAACCGATACTAAAAGCCCTCCTATAATTATTATAAACCCGGGCCAAATACAATACAATATGGCCATTCCTAAACACACATATATTATTCGTAACATAACTACTTGTCCATATGTGTTTTTAGGGCAATTTGATATTTCTTTGATACTTTGTTTGATGTTATTTATAAGATTACGGATATTGAGTTCAGAATCGGTTTGTTCGTGGAGCACGTGTCCACAGTTTGTGCAAATGTTGCTGATGAGTGGATATGGTGCACCGCAGTCGGGACAAGTTTTGATATTTTGTTTTTCTTGTTTTGTTCGAAGGTTTTCTCTACGGATAATGTCGGCTTCGTATCCGGTAATATCTAATTTGCTTATGCCTGTTGGTTTTTCCAAATTGTTTCCGCAAAACAGACATGTTTCTGATACCAATGGAATTTGTGCACCGCAAAACGGACAACTTTTGAGTTCTTCTTTGGTGTAGGATTGTAGACGTTGGTGAAGGGCGTTGTCGAGATATAAGTTTATTTCCTTTTCTGAAACGCCTTCTTTGATGGCGGCTTGAACTATGGTTTGTCGCTCGGTGTAGGTTAGAATCCTATCGCTGAGGGCAAGGTTGGTAAGGTCTATTATTTTTTGAGGTATAGGCATAGGGTATATTATTGTTTGGCAAATATACACTTATTTTTCTAATAATCAATACTTGATAAAAAAAACTTCGTCCTTAACTATGTTTTTTTACCACTTAGGGACGAAGTTCTTTGATTTATGACAAACAAAAAAGGCAGAACTTTTAATTCTGCCTTTCGTGCCCGAAACAAGAGTTGAACTTGCACCCCATATAACTGGGACATGCCCCTCAAACATGCGCGTCTACCAATTCCGCCATCCGGGCTTGTCTTTGATTTTGACGATGCAAAGGTAGAGCGTTTTTTTTATTCTCCAAAACTTTTGTGAAGTTTTTTT
>JAGCYI010000298.1 GCA_017960885.1 Bacteroidales bacterium | reverse complement strand
TGGTATTGCAGTTTGTCTTCTTGGGTAAACGCTCCCGGGTAACTCCAACGCAGTTCTGCCGGAATTTTCAACTCGCTGTAAAGGTCGGCGAGTGCGGCAATCCAAACGCTTTTGAGGAAAGATTTTTTCTTTTCCTTGCCCTCTTGGTCGCTGAGCCACTTCATATTATGGTGAAGAATGCCTGCATTGGTCTTGATGGTGCGGTCGTCCATAGAGTGGATTACAAGGTTGCTTTCAAAAATAGGCACGCCTCCCGAAATCTCCTCCTGACGCATACCGTCGGGCACATATTTGCGGTCGTGGTCGTGAACCCACGATTTTATTTGTCCGTTTTCTTGAATCTCGTTTTGGAAAAATAGGAGTTCGTTTCTGAGCGCGGTTTTTTCGTGCCTTGGGTCGAGGTTTTCTGCACCAGAGAGAAAAACTCGGCGGTTTTGAAACGTAATTGGCTTAACGTCAGGCTGATTGTTTTGCGAATAACTCAGACAACTATTGTTAGAACCAAAGTCGATGCCCACCACCACATCGTCGAAAACAGTCTCGTGGCTGAGGTCTTTGATTTTACATTCCTCGTTATATTTTTTTATAATAAGATAACCAGCCACACGGTCTTTGCCGTTTTCGCGCGAACGGATTTCGATACCGGCAAAAGGCTTGTCTGAGCGGATAATCTCGTAGGGGAAATTGTCGGCTGTGGCTATCTCCACGGGGTATTTTACAATACATTGCGCATTGTTTTCGGCATTGTCGTAATGAAAATCGGCATAGATGAGTTCGCCCTTGTCGTCGGTGAGGAACTCGCCACTGTCGAAACCGCCCACATCGCTGTATTTTTTGTAAAAAGGCAGAAACTTGACATCGCCGCTGTTTGACGGAAACTCGTTGTAGAGGTAGTATGCTGTCCAATTCTTCGACACAAAGTCGGGCCACATTATCACATTGCGCACCGCTCCGGTAAACGATTTAATCTTATATTCTTTTATCACAGGAGTAAGCCTGCGACCGTCTACCGAAAGATAAAGTTCCACAGCCACCTTGCCGTTTGAGCGAATCACAGCGCGGAGTTCGTGACTGTCGGGTCCCGACGGCGACACAAGTTCGCCTATCTTGTTTTTGAAAATATTTAATCCATAACTACTTAGCGGAACGGCAAAGTACCACATCTTGCCTGCCTCGTTGGGGTCGAGCGCCTGCATATAGTATACCACGGCATCGCTCAACAGCTGATAATCATCAGATTGCACAAACGAGCAGAGATATTCGTCTTGAAGGAGAATTTTTTGCGGATCCACCACGCGGCTGCCTTCGGAATCGGTGAAACTGAATATGCCGTTTTTGTAGTAAAGGTCTTGACGCACAGAGAACAACGATTGGAATGGCGGTTCAAAATTGAGTTCGCCGTCCAACACTCCCTCGTCTACAATGTCGGTGCCTTTGGCTTTGATTTCGGCAAGCCAATTTTTCAAAAACACATAGAGCGACGACAGCGAAAGCGGTTCTTTTCCCTCGCGGTTTTGGTTTATATCTTTTTCAAAATCAGGAAGTTTTTTGAAGAAATTATTTACCAAGAGATACAACTTTTGAAGGTTGTCGTTGTTGAGGTTGCCAAAAGTGAGCGGGTCGCATAGACGTCCGTTTCTAAACCACGGCACATCAGGCGATTCCACAAAAGAGGAATTGTCGACCGAGGTGAAGAATATCGAGTGTGGCGACGTGGCTCCGACGGGCACATCGTTATAATAAATTATCTGAATAAAAGGCTGTTGCTTTTTGGTGGTGTTGAGTTGCTGAGGATTGCACCAAAGGTCGGTATCTTCAAAAAGCATATCGCCAAACGATGATGAGATGTCGTAGATGCCGTTTCCTTGGTTGAGGTAGAGCGGTTTTCCGATAGAAATCCTGTCGGGAAAAACAGCCATCAGGGCAGCCAATCCTTTCCACTCTTGTATCAGCGATTCATAAAATTTTATCAATCCGCCAGTTTTGATGTTAGCCTCTTTTTTGGTGTATTTAAAAGCGTAAGCAAACACGTAAGCCCTTGCCCACACGTTTGGCAGACCCGAAACCATACTTGCAAGTACGTCGGCGTCGAGATTTTCGGTGATGTCGCCCGTTTCGATGCCCTGTATATAAGGTGCGGCTTGGTCAAAAAGATGCCACGCTCCTTGAACGTTTTCTTTTGCTCCCGCCGTGCTTTTTATCAATAATGCCTGTGCCATAGTTAGTTAAATTTTAAATCCGTAAAGCGAATTGATGGTGTCGTACATCCGTTTTACAAGTTTTTCGATTTTGTATTGGATAGAATCGGTGTCGTGCTGCTTTACAAACTCGTCTTTAAACGAGTCGAAAGGCGTGCCGAAAAGTCCCGTCTTAAACGATGCCGCGGCAATGTCGTCTTCGTCGGGGCGGAAAAGGCGCTTGTTGAAGTCAAACTTTTTGAGTTCCTTGGTGTTAGTGAGTCCGAAGAGGTCGGCGTTGAACAAGAAATTGCCCAAACCTCCTGCCGAACGGTGCACCTGCCGAAGCCATCCGTCGGTGATGTCGCCCTGAGGAGATATGCCGAAATGAAACAGTTCAAAGTATTTTTTGATGCCGGTAACTTCCTGTGGTAAAATATCTTCGTAGCCCGAAATATTGTTTTTGGCAAGCAATCCCGCCTGAGCCGCCGCCACAAAGTCGTTGAACTCGGGATAGACCAAAAACGACAGCGCGGTAAGTGCCGCAAACTTACGGGCAAACTCTGGCGTGCGCTCGGGTGTGGTAAAGTCCTTGAAATCAACCCTTCCCGACGGATTGAGGGCGCGGTAGTAGTATTGCACCTCGCGTTTTTGGTTGCGTATTTCGTCGATCTGCTGCAATGGCGTTGCAAAAAAGTCTAACGCCGCAAACGCCGCCAAGAGTTCTATGTAGTGGCTGTCGTTTTTTTGCAGTGCTCCGCCGGTAACTGTCTCGTTTCCTTCGGTTTTGGTCTCGAAATCGTTGGTGGGCGTGCCGAGCATATAAAACTTTTGGAAAACACTCTTCACAGTCTTGTCCTCGTTGTAAAACATCATAGCAATCTGCGAGTTGAGTGCGAAATTCTTGCTTGAAGCCACCACCTTCTGACGGCTGCGCAGACTCTCGTCGGGTGGTGTGAACTTGAAATATGCCGACAGCAGAGTGGCTCCGAAATTGGCCTTGCTGAGGGTTTTGCCCGGGTCTAATATGTTGACAGCCGCGTTGAAAGCCTTTGGAATAACGGGTATCGACGATGCTCCCGTGCCGCCGAACACCGATCCGGACACAAACACACGCGCGTCGCCGGTTTCGCCCGCATCGTAAATCATCTGAATGTACTCCGCCAACTTGCCGTGAGGATTTTTTGTAACCTCGTCGATAATGCTGTGGTACATCAGGAGCGAACCGAGGTGGGTTTGCGCCCGGTAGCCGTGTTTGAGGTCAAACTCGCGCACCTGCGGAGAAAGCAGGATGTCGGCGAGCGCCTTTTTGTCGCCATCGGCGTAGGCATATTTGGAAATCGCCTCGAAACTGCCGTTTTTAACCGCGTCGCTGTAATCGGGCGTAAAAGTAAAGAGGTTGATTTTTGCGCTGAAAAACGTCTCATGCAGAGGGTAATGCGTTTTGTTATAGCCCTTTACTTTGAGGTAAGCGTCTTCCACGAGCGATTTGAGCCTCGAAAAATTACCATTGTCCAAGTCGGTATCCAAAGCGAGGATGTTGATTTCGGAATTGTCGGCCATACCCATAGCGCAGGTATGCACAAACGCCTCCAAGCACCTCATTCCCGTACCACCGATACCGATTAAAAAAAGAGTCTGCTTCATATCAAAAAATTTTGACACAAGGTATGGATGTTTTTTCAAAAAATCAAG
>JAGCYI010000297.1 GCA_017960885.1 Bacteroidales bacterium | reverse complement strand
TGCTTTCTTCGGCTATCAACATAATGCCGTTGCTGATACTCTATTACGTCAACTATTATCTATTCATTCCCAAAGTGTTGTACAAAGGCGAGGTTAAAAAATTCGTCTTGCTCAACATCGTGGGATTCTTGCTCTATTTTGGTTTACACTTGCTACTTTCGTACTTTTTTAGAGACCCGCGTGCGCATTTTGAATTCCGCCATTCGTTTGTGTTTATGTTGTGGTCGCTGCCGTGGTCGTTGCTTATATGCATAATGGCTATTGGCTTTGCAATGGGCTTAAAATTCTACGAACTTCGCAATCAGCAACTTATAGAAGAAAAAGAACGCAAAAACGAACAAACCGAGGCGGAACTCACCTGGCTAAAAAACCAACTCAACCCGCATTTTCTTTTTAATTCGCTCAACAATATTTCGTGCCAGATTTACACCGACCCCGACGAGGCGCAGGAAAACCTCAGCCGACTGAGCAGCCTTCTTCGTTACGCTCTCTACGAAACCAACTGCGAATTTGTACCCGTTAAGGGCGAAATCGAGTTTATGAACGACTACATTGCCCTGATGAAACTCCGCTGCACCGACCGCACCACCGTGGATGTGGATTTCAACGTGGAAGATCCAAATATCAAGATTCTGCCATTGCTCTATATATCGCTGATAGAGAATGCGTTTAAACACGGAGTTAGCAACAATTCCGACTCGTTTGTAAATATCAGTTTCAAAAAAGAGAACAACCGCCTTGTGTTCCGTGTTCGCAACAGCAATTTCCCCAAAACCGACGGCAAACGTTCCGGCTCTGGCATAGGCATCGAAAACCTCAAACGCCGTTTGCAATTAGCCTATCCCAAACGCCACAACTACATCTCCGAACTTCGTGGTAATGAGTTCTTTTCAGAATTGTCGATTGATATTTAGAGTTGTCAACGAATTAAACGAATTACACTAAGTGTGTATTCGTACTCCGCTTGCGGATTAGTTTAATAATTTAATCATTATAAAAATATTCGTTTCTTTCGTTTAATTCGTTGATAAAAAAGATTATCCGACAAGCATTTTCTTAGCCCGAACAATACCCTCCACAAGTCTATCAACCTCCTCAAAGGTATTGTAAAGCGCGAAACTTGACCTAACTGTGCCGGTGATGCCAAAATGCTGCATAATAGGTTCGGTGCAATGCGTACCCGTGCGCACAGCAATGCCAAGTTTGTCGAGAATCATTCCCGTGTCGTAATGGTGAGCACCGTCGATATTAAACGACAACACAGAAACCTTGTTACTTGCTTTGCCATAAATAGTTATACCGCCCAATTCTTCCACTTTTTTGGTGGCGTAATTGAGAATTTCAGCCTCGTGAGCGGCAATGTTTTCAAGTCCTATTTTGTCCACATAGTCTAACGCGGTATGGAGCGAACCTGCCCCCACAAAATTGGATGTTCCCGCCTCAAATTTCAAAGGCAGTTCGGCGTAGGTGGTTTTGGCAAAACTTACATTCTTAATCATATCACCACCGCCTTGATAGGGAGGCAATTCTTCAAGAAATTTCTCCTTGCCGTAAAGTATTCCAATACCAGTTTCGGCGTAAATCTTATGTCCCGAAAGCGCAAGAAAATCGCAGTCAAGTTTCTGAACATCAATCTTTATATGCTGAATAGCCTGAGCCGCGTCTACCAAAACGGGAATGCCGTGGCTGTGGGCTGTTTTGATGATTCTTTCCACATCGTTTACGGTGCCGAGTGTGTTTGAAGCGAACGTTACGCACACAATCTTGGTCTTGGGAGAAATAAGACTCTCCAACTTGTCTAAAAGCAGTTCGCCGTTGTCGTCAAAAGGCAAAACCTTGATAACCGCACCCCTGCTCTCGGCGTACAACTGCCACGGAACAATATTAGAATGGTGCTCCATCTCGCTGATAATCAGTTCGTCGCCGGCATTGATATATCGCAGCGAAAACGAATATGCCAATGTGTTGATAGCCTCGGTGCTGCCCTTGGTAAAGATGATTTCGGTGCGCGATTTGGCATTGATAAAATCCTTCACCTTTAATCTGGCAGCCTCGTAAATTTCGGTTGCTTTTTCGCTTAGGTAATGCACACCACGGTGAATGTTGCTATTATATTGAGTGTAAAACTTCATAATAGAATCAAGCACACACTGCGGCTTTTGCGTGGTGGCGGCATTGTCGAAATATACAAGGTCGTAACCGTATATTTTTTGGTTCAAGATGGGGAAATCTTTGCGTATATCGTTGATGTTCATAGTGTTAACACATTTTATCTAAATAATTCGGCTGCAAATTTACAAATTAATTTGTTCAATTAATGGTAAAAATGTTAAATTGCTTTTTTTATATTGTCAATCAAAATCATTTTTGTAATGAAATAAAAATTACTAATTTTGCGCCTTGAAAAAAAGTATAAGAAATGACAATCAACCAAATACAGGACGAGATTATAGAGGAGTTTTCGGTTTATGAAGAATGGCTCGACAAATATGAGTACCTCATAGAGTTGGGCAATTCGCTCGAAGTTATCGACGAAAGCCAAAAAACTCCCGACAATATTATACAAGGCTGTCAGTCAAGAGTTTGGCTCGACTGCAAAATGAACGACGACGGCACGCTCACCTTTACCGCCGACAGCGACGCCATCATCACCAAAGGCATTATCGCATTGTTAATCAGAGCGGTAAACAACCAAAAACCGCAAGACATCATCGATGCCGACCTCTATTTTATTGAGCAAATCGGTCTCAAAGAAAACCTCTCGCCCACCCGCGCCAACGGTCTTTTGGCTATGATTAAACAGATTAGATACTACGCTTTGGCTTTTAACGCTTTACAAAAAGATGGAAAAAACTGATAACAAACCTTCGTTTATGGAGTTGGAAACCAAGATTATAGAGGTATTGCGCACCGTTTACGACCCCGAAATTCCTGTAAATATCTACGACCTCGG
>JAGCYI010000296.1 GCA_017960885.1 Bacteroidales bacterium | reverse complement strand
TTTGGTTTCACGTTTCGTCGCTTGGTGAGTTTGAGCAGGGCCGTCCCGTTATCGAAAAATTCAAAGAACGCTACCCCGACTACAAAATACTCTTAACATTTTTCTCGCCATCTGGATACGAAATACGCAAAAATTACAACGGTGCCGACTACGTGTGCTATATGCCCGCCGACACCCCTCAAAACGCAAAACGCTTTCTCGACATCGTTAATCCCAAGGCAGTTTTCTTTGTAAAATACGATTTTTGGTATAATTTTCTATACGAAGTTCACTCGCGGCAAATTCCGCTTTACATATTCAGCACAATATTCCGTAAGAACCAAGTGTTTTTCCGCTTCTACGGCGGCAAATACCGCAAGGTACTATCTTTCTTCACCCACCTATTTGTTCAGAACCAAGAATCGGTAGAATTGCTCAACAAGCACGGAATCACTCAGTGCTCAATTGCTGGCGACACCCGTTTCGACCGCGTTTGCCAAATTACCCAAAGTGCCGAAAACATTCCACTCGTTGACGCATTCTGCCAAGACCACAAGGTGATAGTGGCAGGCAGCAGTTGGCCGCCCGACGAAAAACTGATTTTCGCCGCTATGGAACGCCTCAAAAACGACGTTGACACACGCCTGATAATCGCCCCCCACGAAATCCACGAGGCGCACCTCTCGGCAATCGAAAAATTGACCGTATTGCCCCACATACGATTCTCCAAAGCCGCCGAAGATACGGTTTCAAAATACGACGTCCTCATCATCGACAATATAGGAATGTTAGCCCGTCTTTACAAATATGCGCATATAGCATACGTAGGCGGAGGATTCGGTAGCGGCATTCACAATATTTTGGAGGCAGTGTCGTACTCGATTCCCGTGGCATTTGGTACCAACTACAAACGGTTCAAAGAGGCGGTAGACCTTGTTTCGCTCGGCAGTGCCTGCACCATCCGCAACGCCGACGAACTCTACTCGGTATTCAAACGCTACCTCACCGACGAAGCCCTCCTAAAACGCGCCGGCGAAATCTCCCGCCAATACGTAGAGCAAAACCTCGGTGCCGCAGATAAGATATTGGCTGAGGCCAAGGTGGAGGAATAAAATTTCAAATTCTCCCCCATTTTCTCATCCATTATTCAAAAAAATCCTTATCTTTACGGAGATAATGTTTTTAAATTAATCCGAAAGATAAACCAAAAACAGATACAGTATGAAAAAATCAATCCTATTAGCCCTTTCCGCATTGGTGCTTGCTGCGTGCGGCGGCGGAAACGGCAACCAAAACCAAGGCGCACAGTCGCCCGAATCAAACAGCAACGCTCAGGAGTCATCCTCCGAAGGCAGCGGAATCAAAAACGCCGACGGTCAAATCACCCTCTCAGGCAACATCGACAACAACGTCACTTGGAAAGACCTCGGACTGCCCGTAGACTACATCGTAGAAGGCTACCTCTACCTCGACGGCAACTCTCTCGTAACCGTTGAGCCGGGCGTTACCATTATGTTTACAGGCGTCGACGGATGTATCCAGGTAGGCGAAAACGCCGGAATCAAGATGCAGGGCACCAAAGACAAGCCAATTGTGCTCACAGGTCCCACCAACAACCAGAACCCCGGCGCGTGGGAATGTGTGCGCATCTTATCCAACCGCAACGACAACATTCTCGAAAACGTTGAGTTCAAAAACGCAGGCTCGCGCGATTGGATCTTAGAAATCGAGGGCAAAGCATCGGTAAAGAACTGCACATTCGACGGAGCAAGCGCAAACGGAATAACAATCGGCCAATCCGCCCAACTCGCCGCCTTCGAAAACAACACCATCAAAAACTGCAAGGAGTACCCCGTCGTATTCCACAACGGCAAAGCGCTCAAAAACTTCGGCACAGGCAACGTGATTGAGAACAACGGCAAACAACAAATCTTATGCAACTTCTATTGGCTCGACGAAGACAACGCCGAATACCAGATACACAAGGCACCCGTCCCCTACCTCTTCAAAGACGGTATGGGGCTCAACAACCGCAGCACCACCACCATCGACCCGGGCGTAAAAATCCTCATCGGACGCAACACCATAATCGACATCGACGGCGCAGTTATAGCCAAGTTCAAAGGCACAGCCGCCGAGCCAATCACAATTGAAGGCGAAGAAGACAAGCCCGGCTTTTGGGAAGCCTTCAATATCAATACTAAGGAGGAAGAATCCGTATTCGAATACGTCAACATCTCAAACCTAGGCAACAAAGACGCCGACCGCGCTCTGTACGTAGGCAGAGAGTTTGCCGGCACTATGAAAAACGTTTCCCTGAGCAAGACCAAAGCCCAGAACGGCATAATGTTCGACTATCTTGACAAAACCGCCAAGACCCGCCTCGAAAACATCACCGTTGACGATTCGCCCAGCAACTTCAAATTCATAGTCAACACCACCGAAAAAGACGAAATGGAGCAGACCGCCTCATCGCTCAACGACATCCTCAAAAAACTGTAACCATCAGTAACTAAGATAAAAAAAGGACAGCGCTCAACAAAGGGTACTGCCCTTTTTTTTGTATTCTATACAAAAAAACTTATCTTTGCCAATCAAAAACCTCCAAATATGAAAAAACTACTTTACATTTTAGCGCTGATAATTGCCTCGGCAAATGTGATGGCGCAGCAGCCTCTCAACCAAAGGGGCAACACCGGCGAGCAGTGGTATGAGTCAATAGTGGCAGAAAGCAGACCGTGGCTCATAGCGTGGAAGGCTCTCGACAAACCCGAAATCAACCCGAATGTAAGATCAAACTTTGTCATCATAGAAAAGATAGCAAAGTATAGCAAAATTTACACCGGAATAGACTATTCGCACACTGTACGCACATTAGGCAACCAATTGACCGAAAAAGAGTTGGGCGACATCATCAGCCAAATTAATGAAACAGAAGAACCCATAAAAAGCATCGACCATTTTAGAGCACTTATGGGCGACTACGAACACATCTCAGGTGTTTCTCCCGGCAGATACATCAGCAACTCCTGCGAAAAAACCGATGTAGAATGGACTCTCACATCCACCCAGTGGGACACCACTTGGAACTTCGACCTTCCTGCCAGCGGACACATCACCTTCACCGGCGAAATCAAGCAGGTGATACTCCCCAAAGGCACCAAGATATACCGTGTAATCGGCGACGGTCAAAACCCCGCAGGCAAATATTGGACATACCAGCCTCCTCAAACCAAAGCCGACCTTATTGGCGCAACAGCCGTAAAACCATCGTGGAACAATCACAAATGGTGCGTAGAATATACCGTCGACGACATTGAACTGCCCGTATGGGAAGGACCGATAGCCGCACAAAGCATCTTAGACGGTCTCGACACCCAAGAATACCACCTCAGCGGAGGCGGAATTCAACTCTACATCACCGAAGACGCCAGAAACCACATTATGGGTGGCAAAGAGGCTATGTGGAAATTAGCCAAACCCATCACGTTAGAATAACAACTCATCACTACTAAAATCTAAAAAAATGCAACAACCAGCCACAGTCATCTACTCTTCACGTTTCGGCACACCAACACCCATTAAATTCGCTCACAAAGCCTGCGACGAAGGTATTTTTATAGATTTCCGCTGCTACGGAACTATTAACGTAACCGCTTACGATCAAGACAGTTACCCCGACTTAGATGCATTAAAACTTGAACTTCATCCCAAAAACATCGTCCAAGCAATCAGCGACGCCGCCGAAAACCGCACAATCGACGACGATGAATTCATAGCCAACCCCGACAATGCAATCGGTACGGTGATAGAAAACTTTCTATCCACCATAGGCATCACCGCTAAAACCGACATACACACACACATTGCACCAGATGAAAGCCGTGAAGTGTACAACGCATTATCATTAGACCTCATCAAGCAAAATAAAATCTCCGAACATCTACCCAAAGAGCCTCACGGCGAACTTACCGGCTGCGAATATTTCCGTGCAGCAAACGGAATGATGTACAACTCCAACTCCTACCACGAACTTACCATAAATAAAACCTCAGAAA
>JAGCYI010000295.1 GCA_017960885.1 Bacteroidales bacterium | reverse complement strand
CTCCACGAAACATATCTCAACGATACTCTCACGTGCAAAATGTCGGATTTAGGCAACGGTCAATATCTGCATACCTTAACCAACAACCAAGGCGTTTTAGTGTGCGAAGTAATGAGCCAATGGCAACCCAAAACCGAAACCCACGATATATGCCAAGTGCTTAATCGAGATTTGTAAACTCTCATCTACAAAAATATGAGCGTAGATTTCACCACATACAGCCTTAGCAACAAGACCATCCGCGTAATTGAAGACGCTAAGGAGAAAAATCACAAATATGTGGTTGAGGATGTGATGTGCGTGTTTTTCGACAACGGACATAAATATTGGAAAGAACTTAAACAGCAGTTGTCGGCAGCAGATTTGAGTTCGCCATCGGCTTACACCATAATTATAACCAAAAGAGGCACAATAGATGTGGCAACCCGAGAGCAGTTGTTGCAGATTATAAGTTACATTCCTCACCGAAAGAGCAAAAAAGGTATGGTGAAGGTTTGGCTCGATAATCTCTATGACCCAAAAACAATACATATCAACACTAAGCCCAAAAAACAAAGACAATCAAATAAAGACGGGCAAGTAAACGAACCCGACGTTTTTAACCACGGAAACGACAATAATTCATACCAAAATGATGATATTGAGTGGTGGGTTCCTGTAGTTATGGCTTTAATCTTGATCATTTTGGGCTTAGCAACCAAGTCGGTTTTTCCATTTTTAATGGTCGTGGTTATTGTTGTTTTGATGATATTTCAGTATTTTATTAGCAAGCTTGACAACGAAAACAATATTACAGAACATAACCCCAAACGATCCGAAAAGAAAAAAAGCAATCCAAACAATATTCCACAAGAACTTATTGACAAAATAAACTTCATACTCCACCGAAGACTGCTGACTTACGAAGAAAAGGAAAAAATAATAAACGATTCTTTAATATATGGTGTCTATCTCACTGTTACCCAAGATTATATCGACGATGCACTAAAGCGTAGAATATCATCGTTTACAAATGTTGAGTTGACAAAATGCGTCAAATGTAGAGAAAAACTCCCGGAAGATATAGAACAATGTCCGTTTTGCGGCTCAATGCAGATATTGTCTGAAATCAAAAAACTTACCGCCCTTGCCATCAGCGACCGTGTGCTTACCGACCTAGAACGCGAAACTATTGTAAACAAGGCAGTTGAAAGCGGCATAAGCAGTGAAGAAATCAACCAATATCTCGACGACCAGCTCAACCTTCGGTTAGAATCGTACACCAAGGTAGACCCAGGCAAATATGCCGAGAACATCACCAACGAGCCATTCAATATTACAAGTGCCGAAGCCGACATAATCCTCAGCGAAAACCTCAGAATAGAAGAAGAAAAGCGCATAATAAAAGTTTGTCCCGACTGCGGCGCTACGTATCCTCTTATAAGCAACACCTGCGAATTGTGCGGACACGTGCTCTACCAACGCGACGAAAACTCGCCCGATTTCAAAAACCTGCTCGCAAATATGCAGCGCAGCATCAAACGCCTAACCGACGCACCAAAGCCAACACTATATCAGATAATAGGCCATTGGGGATATTACATAACACTGATAATCAGCATATTTGCATTTATTACAAGCATAATAGCCGACAGCGAGGTGGGTAAAATCATCTCTTTGTCAGGATTCATAGTCTTCATTTCGGCAATATTTCTCCATCAGGCACAACCAAAACCCAAATCGCCCGTTTGGATAGCCGACGGCGAGTATCACAAGGCACGGCGCTCATACGAGATGTTTGCCCGGGAGATCGACACCCTATATGTCAACGATTACGAGGCGCAGAAGATGCTGAGCCATTTTTCGTCAATCATAAAACAACTAAAAAGAGAGCGTTACCAAAAACTAAAAAAAGTGGGCATAATAGTCCTCATATCAACCTGCGTTATAATGGGTTTGATAATATTTTTCGGAGCAAACGGTCTATTACACAATCTATTACCTTAAACATTAGCGCTATGAACGAGAAAGCAAGATTTCAGAAAATACAATCACTCTTGGAGCGGTATATGTACCAATACAAAAACTGCTTTCCAAACACTATCTGGCAGATGGTAGGTGAAGACATTCCTGCTGTAATGCTGATAGTTTCGGCGTTTTTGGTCATAAGGTTGCTGGGAGTCGGCTCTTGGGGTATCGCATTGATGATATTGTGTACCCTGCCCTTCATTGTGTATACGATCTGGGAGTCGAAAGGCATCTGGTCAAAAATACGGAAGAAACGCAAGACCTACCGCGACGACCTTCAAGCCATCTTAGACAAGATAAACGCAATCGACACGTCAGAGTTTGAGCATTATCCCGACATTCAGCGGTATTTAGAAAAATACCACAGCGAACTCTCTTACGAGATCCTCCGCAAAGAATCTATCATAAAGAAACACAAAAAGATAAGGATAATAGGTTTGATACTAATAGTGGCAGGGGCATTGCTCACATACACCACCGAAACAAGAATAAAATTGTTTAATCCCGACATAGCGAAACCAAGGTATACAATTGAGGGAATAAGATAGCGGAATAGAGATTTTTTGTATATTTGCCACTAAACTAATTTTGGCTACCAATGAACGAAAGTGTTATGCAAGACGATAAAAATGAATTGGAGAATGGGCTCAACAATTCCATTCCACCAAGAATCATTAAGATGATAACCATTGCCTTATACGATGGAGAAATTACCAACACAGAGCGCAACTATATAATTACCAAAGCCGAAGAGGCAGGCATCTCAAGCGATGATATAAATCAATATCTCGACAACGCCATCGAGGAATACAATGCGGCACATCCAACACAATCACCCAAAGAGGCAACTCAGCAAACCAATGGAATAGGAGAAGAAGAAAGTAATCATCACCTTAGAAGGTTATTATTGGGAACTGTTGTTTTTGTTGTGCTATTATTTGCAATAGGGATAATAACTCACAACGACGATACGTTCAAAGCAGCATTAGTTTCAGGTGGGATTATGTTCGTTATCATAGGAACAATATGTGACATGAATAAACTGGCAGCTTCAACCACAAAATCCGAAGGCAATTCTTCCTCTACACAAGGGAAAGTGCACATCAACAAAGGAAGCCAAGACCCTATACCACAATCTATTAAAGAAATAATTGCATCTGCTATTGCTAACAACCAGATGACCTATGCCAAAAAGGTAGAATTAATACAATTGGCAGAAAAAGAAAATATAAAGCAATCTTTAATAGAAAAATACATCAACCGTGCTTTACGTAAACATCTAAGTAATTATCCATCAAGCGGTTTGCAACGTTGTCCCGATTGCAAAGAGTTTATCACATACGAAACCCAGCTATGTCCTTTCTGTGGGTACAACTTGATTTGGCGAAAAATTAAAGGTCTTACAATGCTTGCCCTCAGCGACCGTGTGCTCACCGATTTGGAACGCAAAACCATTGTAAAAACAGCAATACAAGGCGGCATAAAACCCAATGAAATCAACGAATACCTGTTCAATGCGCTTAATCAACGTTTAAAATCATATACCAAGGTAGACCTCCGCGACTGTCCCTACTGCGGTGCGCAGATTCCGCTCGTAAGCGACGAATGTCTCTATTGCGGCAAACCTCTCGAACATATCGAAGGCTCTAATACAGTGCCGTTTAAAATATCGGGACCCGAAGCAAAAATCATTGTCGGCGAAAACCTAAGAATCGAAGAAGAGAGGCACAATCTAAAAGAGTGTCCCGACTGCGGTGCGCCGTTTCCGCTTATCAGCAACATCTGCCCATCGTGCGGACACGTGCTCCACGAGCGTTACGAAAACAAGTTCAATATCAAAAACCTGCTCGACAATATTATGAGAAGCATCAACCGGGTAAACGAAGCTCCAAAACCCAAAGTATATCAGATTTTGGGCTATTGGATCTATTATATAATATTGATAATGAGCATATTTATATTCATCATGGCGTTAGTGTTCAACAGCGAAGTAGGCAAATTAACAGCCTTGACAGGATTTTGCTCAAGCATAATGGCTGTATTATTCGCGCCTCACAATATCAGACATTCGCACACACCCGCACAAATAGCAGATGGAGAATATTACAAAGCTCGTTACGCATACGAAATGTACGCCCGTCAGGTAGAAACACTCTACGGCGACGACCCTGAGGCAAAACCTTTGCTCAATAAATTTGCCAGGACAATAAATCGCTTAAAAAGAGAACGTTACCTAAACCGCCAAAGAGTTACATTAATTATTTCATTCATCGCCTTGGTGATATTTGGTATAATTGCATTTTTTAGTTCGCAAAAAGAAAACAAAAAAAACACTCCCCCACCCCAAGCCAAAGTGTGGAATATTCCAAGCAATGCAAACTCTGTTTTAAGTCTTACCAAAGAACTTAAACCCTACCCACCTGAATCGGGCGTAGAACCAAGATTATCATATTTTATCACCGCCACCAACGATGCCCATCTTACATTTGTTTTAGCCGACAACGACGAACCTGTATACCATTGGAAAATCAATAGATTAGAACTCAATTCTACAGGTGTAAAAGATTTCGAGAACATTGCAGACTATTCTATAAAAATAGAACTATTAGATAGCACTTACAAACGTATCGGCACAATGAGCGAAAGCCGTGTAAGCGAGCACGACAACGGCAACTATCACAAAATAATAAGCAGGGGCACAGGACATTATTACGCCGATTTTTGGTCGGAGCACGGTACAAATTCCGACACGCTTATTCAAATAATAATGCAAAAAGCGCAGTATTACACCATATCTTCAAACCAACCCAAAACCAAAACAAATAAATAATATGGACGATAAAGCAAAATTTCACAATACACAATCAAAATTAGAGCGGTACCTGTACGAATACAAAAACAGTTATCCAAAAAACATTTGGCACCTTATAAGTGCAGATTTCCCGCTTATTACATTGATTATCACAATAGTAGTAATTATCGAACTAATAGGCATCACCTTATTTTCAATATTGTTGATAATAACATTAGCGCTGCCATATTTCTATGTTTATTTCAGAAAATCAGGCAGGCTATGGCAAAGGTTGCTCAGCAAGCGAAAAAACTTTAAAGCTCACCACCAAGAACTTATTAACAAGATAAAACAAGTAGAAACAGATGAGTTAAAAACATATCCCGACGTAAAAAATTATTTAGAAAACTATAATAGCGAGGTAGAAAAAGAGACTATTAGAAAAGATTCTATCAAAAAGAGATACACAATACTTATGATTTTTAGCATTATAGTATTCATTGGATTTTGTGTTATCACCTTCAATGCCGACACCAGACTTAATCGAATAAAATCAATGAAAACCGCTGCAAAATCTGCTACAGAAACTCTCACCGCCGACTCTATAGCCAACGTATACTACAACGGCGAGTATTTCAATTATCTAAAACTCACACCAAACACACCGGTTGCCCCCATAAAACCCATGCCGAGTATTTTGGGCAGCATTATCACCGTTGAAAAACCATGCAATATTGACCTCTATTTTGTAGAAGGCAAACAACCGTTTTTGCGCACAATAATGCCGCCGTTTTCGTCAAACGCTAGTATCAAAGATAGTTGCGTTATTCGCATCACCATCACCGACAGCATTGGAACACCCATTTACGGAATACCTTATTTTGACTTTATCTACCGCTTAAAACAAAACAATCGCAAGATTATAGAATCGTATCCCATAGCCACCCCCTTAGAAAACCATCCCCTCGAAATAGCCCGCAGGATGCAGTACCTGCAACAAAACAGCGGAAAACTGAAATATATGGTAGAGGAAATATAAAGATTTAACTATATTTGCCACTGAGTAAACATCATATATATGAGCGCAGATTTCATCAAATACCCCTTTGGCGACAAAACCATCCGCGTACGATACGATGCGCAGGAGAAAAAGCATTGGTTTGTGATTGAGGATGTGATGTGCACTATTTTTTCTAACGGAAAAAAATATTGGGCAGAATTAAAAAAAGAGATAATGGCGGCGGGGATGACGTCGCCGAATGCTTTTGTTACCAGCGGAAGCAAGCAAGGCGCAATAGATGTGGCGGATTGTAATCAGATGTTGAATATACTCAGTTTTATACCAAATAGAAAATCAAAAAAAGAAAGGGTTACATTTTGGCTAAAAAACCATACAGAAAAAAACAAAAAAGCCAAAGAAGTTACCACAATACACTATGAGTGTAAAAAGGTTGTCACCGAAGTTAAACGCAACAACATAGATAAAGAGGAAGATAATGAGCGAGCCCTTTGGGGTTGTTTTATTAGTGTCGCTGTTGCAATAATTGCAATAATTTGTGAAGAGAAAGGATTATTAAACTTTGGCATTTTGCTACTGATATGCATAGCAGTTTTTGTGGGATGCGTGTATTATTGTGAAAAAAATCACAATGTTACTAACTATATCACAAAGTATTATCATAGTTTTAAAAGAAAAAACTCCATTGAAATTTCACGAGATATTATCAGAAATGTAAAATATATTCTCAAAAAAAGGCTTCTGACATTTGACGAAAGAGAAAATTTTATAAAAGAGGCTGTTAAAAACGGTACGCCAGAATGGAAAATATCCGATTTTTTAGACATAGAGTTGCGACAATGGATAAGACTTCACCCCAAAAAAACTGTAACAAGATGTATTAAGTGCAACAACGCTTTTCCCGAAGAAATAGAACAATGTCCATTTTGCGGTAGAATTGATTATTGGCCTGACATCAAAAAACTCACAGCCCTTGCCCTCAGCGACCGTGTGCTAACCGACTTAGAACGCCACACAATTGTAAACAAAGCAATTAGAAACGGTATCAGCAGCGAAGAAATCAACCAATATTTAGACGATCAACTCAATTTGCGTTTAAAATCATACACCAAAGTAGACCTCCGCGATTGTCCATACTGCGGTGCGCAGATTCCGCTCATCAGCGACGAATGTATGTACTGCGGAAAACCTCTCGAACATATCGAAGGCAGCACCAATATAGCATTTAACATATCAGGCAAAGAAGCCGACATAATCCGCAGCGAAAACCAAAGAGTGGAGCAAGAACGTCACGGAATTACAAACTGTCCCGACTGCGGTGCACCTTTTCCCCTCATCAGCAATATATGCGAATCTTGCGGACACGTGCTCCACGAACGTACCGAAAACGCCCTCAATATCAAAAACCTGCTTACAAATATGCAGCGCAGCATCGAACGGGTAACCGACGCACCAAAGCCAAAAGTTTATGAGATATTTTTCTACTGGTTTTATTACATCCTTTTGATTCTAAGCGTGTTTACATTCATCATCGGCATCATTACCGACAGCGAGGCAGGCAAATTCATCTCTCTCACCGGATTCGTCGCCAGCATAATAGCAATGGGAACCAACGCTGTGCTGTCCGACACAAAGTCGCCCGTTCTGATAGCCGACGGCGAGTATTACAAGGCTCGGCACTCATACGAGATGTTTGCCCGCGAGATCGACACCCTCTATGGCGACGACTACGAGGCACAGACATTGCTCAGTCATTTTTCCACAGCACTAAAACGGCTAAAGCGAGAGCGTTACCAAAACCGAATAAAAGTGACAAGGATAATACTCATCTCGGCACTCGTAATTATGGGAGTGATAACATATTTCAGCACCAAGGGCGACAACAACACAGAGCCAGCACCCAAAAACAGCGAAGAAATCACAATGCCGCCAAATACCGAATGGATGTTGAATTTTAGCAAGGAATTAAAGCCGTATCCACCCGAATCGGGCATACAAGACAGTTTGTTGAGCAGATTTTTAAGAGCCGACAAGGGCACTGAATTATCCTTTGTAATGAGCGAATTCAACAAACAACCTGTTTTTCATTGGAAAGTATCGCAATTGGAACTTTTACCGGGCGATTCTACCGACTATTATCGTACATTCAATTATCGCAAAATAGGCATTCAATTGTTAGACAGCAATTACCTCCATATTTCCACACTCGGCGAATGCGTGGTTAACCCATTTTTGCCACAAGAAAACTACAACACAGTTATAAGAAGCGGCAAAGGACACTTTTACATAGATTTTTGGTCGAAGCATTCATCTTCGGACGAACGCATACTCCAAACAATTGCGGAGAAAGCGGTTTATTACTCAATCTATTCTTCTAATTATTAGCACCATGGACGAGAAAGCAAGATTTCAGAAAATACAATCGCAGTTGGAGCGGTATCTGTACGAATACAAAAACAGTTTCCCAAAAAACATCTGGCAGATGATCGGTGTCGACTTGCCTTTTGTAATACTGATAGTTTCGTTGTTTGTGGTTGTCAGGCTGCTAGGATTTGGATTAATGGCTATAGTGCTTATAGCGTTGATGCTGCTGCCCTACATATTAATGTGGAGCACCCAGACGAACAGCATCTGGTCAAAGCTATGGAAAAAACGCAAGACCTACCGCGCCGACAATCAAGCCATTATCAACAAAATCAACGAGATAGACACCTCAGAATTTGAGCAGTATCCCGACGTTAAGCGGTATTTAGAAAACTTCCAAAGCGAACTCGCCGCCGAAACCCTCCGCAAAGAATCTATCGCCAAGAGCCACAAAAAGATAATGATAATAGGTTCGTTAATAATTTTGGCAGGAGCATTGCTCACATTTACCACCGAAACAAGATTAAAATTGTTTAATCCCAACATCGTCGACAAACAAGAGAAACCAAAATCAGATATAATTCAAAACGTATTCTACGACGGGCAATTCTACAACACCCTAAAACTCACCCCAAAAGAACCTGTAGCCGTTGTTGAACCCCTAAATTCCACAACCAAACAAATGACAGATAACCATAATAAAACTCTGAAAATATTTTTTAGAGAATTTAGCGGTTCCGCACACTATCTCAGAATCAAAACTCCCAAAATATCAAAATACACTTGGTTGCGTTACGAAAAGTTCCGCCTATACATCACCGACACCTTGGGGCATCCAGTCAAAAACATACCATATTTTGAGTTCAAATACGTAAAACATGGCACCAACCCGCCCATCATAGAATCATACCCGATAGCAACAGGATTAGAAAAACACCCATACGAAATCATCCGCCGCGTAAAATACCTCCAAGACAACGCAAAGATTTTGAGATATGTGATTGAGGGTATAGAAGAATAGATAACACAATCCATATCGGTCCGCTTACAAGGGATGATTTGATGAAATAAAAAAAAATTATACCTTTGCCTCATGTGTAAACTCAAAAAAAAATAATATGGACATACCTCAAAACATAATAGATTTAGTAAACATCGCCATTAACGATAAAAATATCTCTCCCAGAGAACGCGAATTTATTGTAGAAGCAGCCAAGAAGGAAGGTATTTCGGAAAAGACAATCAACGAATATATCGACACCGCCTTGGAAAACCATATCCAATCGCAACAAAAAGATAATTTGATATACTGCAAGCATTGTGGCACTCTTGTAATTCCAACCGATGGCGATTGCCCGTATTGCGGGAACAACCTAATTCCACATTCACAGAAAACCCAAAAAGAAACCACATCAAAATCCAAAGTATCATCCTCGTGGAAAGAAAGATACGAAATATCACACAGCAACCGTATCTCGCCCAAAATAGTTCTCCTTATAGTCACTGCCGTTATTACGATATCATTCAAATTTATAAAGGCTATAAACAAAAAGGAAATAAAAAATAAAGCAACCTATACAACCACTACAAAAGAAACATATTCAGCATCTTCATTATTTAATTACAGATATTCAACTGGAGCGTATTACGACGAATTGTCGCTGACTCCGGCACAACCTATTGCCACTCTCCAACCGCTTTCAAACGAAACTGCAGAATTAATCAGGGTTAATCGAATAGTAGGGGATAGAAAAAAGACACTCAACGTATATCTCTTAGAATCGAAAAAACCAAAGTTAGAAATTGAAATATATCCTTTGAACGAAAGAAAAAGCAAAGCAGGTACGTACCGTCTAACCATTACCGACACTTATGGCAATGCGATTGAGGGCCTCCCCTATTTCGATTTTAAAGCTCACTACGAAGACAACATGATAGTAATGACCACGAGCACAGATTTTTTTGCAGAAGACACAGAAGAGGTAGAAGAGACAGAAGAAGTAGAAGAGACAGAAAACAAAAAAGAGGAAATACTTACCCTGCTTAAATATCTGAAATCAAACAGCAACGATTTGCGATATAGCATAAGAGCGTTAAACTAAAGTCCCTGCAATATGCTCCCAGGATACACCAGCATACGATTCGAAGGCAAGGACATCCAGGTAAAATGGGACGACCGTCCACAAAAATATTGGTTTGTGGTGTTGGATGTGCTTGCGTGTTTGTTTTAGATAACATCTATCTAAAAATTTGTTATATTTGCAAAAAAACAATATGGAAACACCGCTACAAATACCCAAAGAGCAGCTCAGGCATTGTCCTTATTGTGGAGCGCAAATACCGTTGGTATCAAACGAGTGTTTGTTTTGCGGCAAAAGTCTTACGAACATTACAAAATCAGCAGACGAGGTTACGCCAAACGACGACGAAATCAAAAACTGTCCCGATTGTGGTGCACCGTTTCCTTTGTTGAGCAATATATGCACATCGTGCGGACATGTTCTTCACCAACAACGCAGCAGCGAAATCAATATCACAAACCTGCTGGCTGGCATTACCGAATGTATCAATAGAATCAAAAACATTCCTAAACCAACATTATTTCAAACAGTTATCTATTGGATATTTTACATTATAATATTCATAGATGTGGCTCTATTCATCTACTCATTGATATTCGATAGTTTTTATTGCAGAATAATTAGTCTTTGTGGCTTAATAGGATGCGGACTGGCAATTATATTTCTGCAACATAAAAAATGGAACTTTGTAAATGCAAAATCGCCTGTGCAGATTGCCGACGAAGAATATTACAAGGCAAAATATGCCCACGAAATGTATTTGCGCGAGGTTGAGGCTTTTTATGGTGACAACAAAGAGGCGCAAAAACTATTAAACGATTATTCAGCACTCATCAACAATCTCCGAGATGAAAAAAATAAAAACCGTGCAAAAATCTACACAATCATATCGTTATTTGCGATAGCCTTTATTGTATCCATTTTCATAATCAAGTTCAACAAAAACCACCAAACAGTAACACCTATAATAGTATACGACACTCTATACGTTACCAAAAACGAAGATGCACAAAAGGCTACAATCAACGATTTTGCCAAACATTTGATGCCATATCCCCCGAATATAGGCGTAAGTAAGGAGTTAGAAGAAGTATTTAAAGCCGACCACTACGCCGACATAACATTTGTGGTAGCACATCAAACTAACAATAAACTAGTTTACCGGTGGAAAGTAAACAACGTGAAAATTTCAGGGTATAGCTCGAAAGATAGTCTTGGAATAATATTACTCGACAAAGACCATAACCCAATAACAGGCCCATTGAGCGAAAGCGTCAAATCCTATTTTAGAGGCAAATTCAAAGTGGATTCATACAAGGATTTTTGGTCGGTAGATGTTACATCATCAATCGATGACTTGAAAAAAATAGCCGACGAAGCAATGTTTTACACTATAACAGCAGAACAATGAACAACGACAAAACAGAGTTTCGCATAATAGCATCTAATTTGGAAAATCTTCTGCTCGAATACAAAAAAACGTATCCAAAGAGTTTCGGGCAGATTCTCCTATTGGATATTCCTATTTATGCATTGTTGGCAGCAGCGGTAGTCATTTTTTCTGTTATTCCATTTACATTTTTCAAGTATGCGATATTCGGTATTTTCATTTTATCTATTCCACTACTTTATTCACGCTACAAAGGCTCAGAGATTAGAAAAGTAGTAGAAGAAAGACGACACTACTCAGAAATTCAGAGTAATTTAAGAGTCAAAATCAGACAACTAAAAGCCGACCGGTATTCAAAATATCCTGATGTTAAAATCTATCTAAAAAAATACAACAACGAACTTAAAGAAGTAGAGCGTCACAAACAAAAAATCTTGGATCTTTATCATCTGTTTGTCGCGGGCATTATAGCACTATTTGTCGGTGGAATTGTGTTAATATATCAACAACAAGGTCTAAAAGATTTCGACAAAATAGTTAACCTAATACCATCAAATAATAAATATGTAGCCACAATAAAACCACTTGCCACCAAAAACAATCCTTATATGGAACAATTGGGTCGCGACAATATTATTATAAAATATGACGAAGAACACTCAGTTTTCACCACTGACCTAAAAAAGGTTTGGATTCCAGCCAACATATATCTGCGGTTGATGATTACCGACTCATTAGGACATCCAGTAAACGGGATTCCAATTTTTATCTTCCATAAACCCGACTTTAATTTTCTATCTAAATTTTCAATAGAAACCTATATTGTAAACGGCCCCGAAGATTACAACTACGAAATCAACCGCCGCGTAAACTATCTTCACAAATACGGCAGCAATTTCAGGTATATTATTGAAGAATACGAATAATTCTTGAAGTTTCTACTCCCCCACCACCTTATCCCTCATCGCCTCGGGTAAAAGTGGGCGCACGGTGTCAATGCAGTCAAAGGGAACTACTATGCGTGCAATTTTGGTGCAATCCTCAAAGGCGTCTTCGCCAATCGACAGCAGTCCTGCGGGAAGGTTTAGGGTTTCGGCGTTGACAAGTCCCGAACAGGCGTAGGGCGCAATATTCTGAATAATGTCAGGTAGGGTTATCCACTGGTTTCCTATGCCCCAATGCGACACAAGAGTGTAAGTGGCGTAGTCGATAAGCATATTGTCCTCTACCATAAAACGTGGCGAGCGTGAATCCACATTCAGCGCAGACACACACCCTGCAAACACACCTCCACCTATCTCGTTAAGCGATTCGGGCAGCACCACGTGGCTTAATTGCGAACAGAATGCAAACGCCTTAGCACCAAGATATTCCAACCCCTGCGGCAGAATCACCTCGCTCAGATGCCAACTTCCTTGGAAAGCCTCATCGCCTATCTCCTTTACAGTTGGCGGAAGTTCCACAGTTTCAAGCGAATCGCAGGCGTAAAAGGCGTTGCAACTGATAAATTCAAGATTTTTAGACCAAGTGATATTTTTGAGAGCACCGCAGTGAGAAAACGCCTCCGCGCCTATCACCGTTACAGTGTCGGGAATCACAATGCTTTCAAGTTTTGTGCAAAGATGAAAACTGTTGTTGCCGAGATATTCAAGACTGTTGCCGAGGTGTATTTTGGTAAGTTTGTCGCAAAGCGCGAAAGCGTTGTTGCCTACTACACGGAGCGTTTCGGGCAGCGTTACCTCGGTGAGTAACTTACAGTTGAAAAACACATAGTCGTCGATAATTTCTATCTCGTCGGGAACAGTCAACACAGAATCAGTGCCGAAATAAGCCCTGAGCATTTTGTCTTTACGGTCGATCAGCATCTTGTCTTTACACACCAAATCGGGGTCATGGGTGTCGATCTCCACATTATAACAGGCACGGAACGCACCCCACCCCAAAAGTTCCAAATCGGGCGGGAGATTTACGTATTTAAGGCACTTGCAGCCTGAAAAAGCGCTTCCACCGATAAGCCGCACCGACGGGGGAATTGTAATACGCTCCACACGGTTGCAGTTTTCCATATTGTCGTCGAAAACGATAAACGCCTCGGCGCAGATAATCTCGGTGCCGGGCTGAACCATATAGTCGGTTACGTTAGGGTCAGTAAAGCGGATAAGTTTTTTGCCGTCGGGCGAATAGAGCACGCCGTACATATCCTTTACGGCAGTATCAAAATCCTCCGCGACAGTGCCGGTAGACTCTATCATTGCGTAGAATTGTTCCTCGGTGATTTCCTCGTTCCCGTCCATACAATTATGTATCAGGTGCTAATAATATTTTGATTAATTCTTTACTTTGAAGAACTTGATAATCTCCTGCAATTTAACGGCTTGCTGCATAAGATTGTCGCTGCTTGATGCCACCTCGTCGGATATTGTGGCAAACTGCTGAATACCAGAGTTGAAACGCTGAACGGCGGAGTTGATTTGCTGTCCGCCAGTGGCTTGTTCGCGGCTCGAGGTAGCTATCTCCTGCACCAAAACTGAGGTTTGCTCAATTTCGGGCAACACTTTTGAAAATACTGTACCCGTGAGTTTTGCAAGGTTGACACCGCCAGCCGACACCGAATCGATATCTTTGGCTGCGTGAGCACATTTTTCGGCAAGCTTGCGCACTTCGGCGGCTACTACGGCAAAACCTTTGCCGTGTTCGCCCGCACGTGCCGCCTCTACTGCGGCATTGAGGGCAAGGATATTGGTTTGGAATGCTATATCGTCGATAACGGTGATTTTTTCGGCAATTTCGGTAATGGCACGGACGGTTTTTTGCGCCGCCTCGTTACATTCGCGAATCGATTTGGCAGAGGCATTGGCAATTGTTTCGGTTTTGATGGCATTTTGACTATTACGGTCGATGGTAGCTGCCATTTCTTCTACTGCGCTACTGATTTCTTCGGCAGACGAGGCCTGCTCGTTGGCACTTGTGCTCATCTGCTGACTTGCGCGGTTGAGCTCGCCGGCGGCTGTGTTTATTGCGTTAGAACTTTCGGATATTGAGCGCACAATGTCGGTGAGGGTATCTTTCATATCAGCCATCGAGTTGTTGAGGATTGATAATTCAGAATTGCCGTCAGAATGTTCAAATGTGGTGGTAAGGTCGCCAGAAGCAAGTTTCATTGTTTTGGCGGTATTGCGGTGCAAACCTTTTGTAATTACAGAAGTACACGTAATCAAGAAGACAATCACCACGCCTAACACTATCACAAGCATGGTATATCCGCCTATACGCATCTCTTTGGTGGTGGTTTCTATATCAGCGGCACGTTTTGCCGAAAGCTTTTCAACCACGTCGCTAAGTTCCTCTGTAAAAGATTTTAGCTTTAAGCCTAAATCAGGAAGAACAAACAATGCGCTGCGCATATCTATAGAACTATTGTACACATCAGCACTTTTCGACAGATAATCTTGCTTAACTTTAGTTATCTGCGAATATTCCTGTTTAAGAGCGGGCTCAAAAGCGGTATTGGCAAGCTTTTTCTCAATGTCGGCATTCTCGTTGAGATACTCTTCGAGCAGCACATTGTCGTTGATGATAACAGGCATAGAGAGAAGCTTGTTTAAAAGCATATTGCGACGCAGCTGCTCGCTTGCAACAGCATATTGG
Organism: Bacteroidales bacterium; assembly: GCA_017960885.1. GTDB lineage: Bacteria > Bacteroidota > Bacteroidia > Bacteroidales > UBA3824 > UBA3824. The sequence continues at coordinate 36,681 of JAGCYI010000295.1, read as the reverse complement.
GGCATCAGCCTGATTCGTTTGTAAAACCTATCCACCCTACCCTCATAATCTTGTTGCAAAGCTGTAAGCTCGGCGTTTGCCTGCTCGGTTGCTTTATTGGTGTTTTCTACAATTGAGTATAGACTATCGAGCTCAAAAAAACGAACTCTCACCGAATCGTACGACGCCTGCAATTCTGGAGGCACTGGAGCGCTTTCTACCAAATTTTGCAGCTCGTTAAACTCCCCACGGGTAACACTAAATATTTCAGCAGTATTGCGGCGCGAGTTTTCGTCCATCGACGTATTGAGAAGGTCTTGAAACGATGCCACAGATTTACCCAAGTTGTTAACCAAATCGTTAGCAGTGTGAAGCATAGGCACATAACGGTTTACGAGCTTCTGTGCTATATCATTGAGCGAACCCAACATAACAATTGGGACAATAGCAATAATAATCAGCGGTATCACTGCCACCGCAAAGGCAATTCCTAACTGCGACCTTATTTTTAAGTTTTTGAATTTCATGGTTGTTGATGTGTTTTTTTAATAGTTCGATAAACAAAAACTAAGCCGAAAAAAATACTTGGCATCGACAAATATACGAAAATTATCGGGAAAAAGATTGACAAAAAAAGTGTTTTATGGCAAATTATAACAGTTTTGACCAAAAATTTGAATAGCTCCCTAACTACCATTACCAAGCGGCAACCTCTATTCCCACATCCCAGCCGGAGAGTTAGATATAATATCAAGAGGCACAGAGCGTTGTATATTGTTGTTATTTGTATTGCAACTTAAAAACAAAGTAGCAGAGTGATATATTTTGAAATCATATTATTAGGATCAAGATTGAGGGACAAAGATAAATAACAATATGGGGAAACACCATAATTATTTTACATCCTAATATACCTTACACAAATCTGTCCGTTAAATATAAGTTCGATATTTTGGGCACGGTAGTCTATCGGCGGGAAAAAGAGGGCGAAATCAGTTTTTGAGTTACTTGAAACGCTAATCGTCTTAGGCGACAAAGGTATGCCCGAAGCGTTTTTCAGGTTGTATTTTTCGCCATTTGCCATAATGTAACAGTCTGATAGAGAAACCGACAAATTGTACTCGCTGTCGGCAAGGCTGTGATATCGGCAATAGAATACTGTTTCGTCGGTGTTAAACTCAATATCAAAAATCACAAACGCCTTAGTGCTATCAAATACGGGTTTCATCAAACCGTCTTTAAGAGTTTTGCGCTTCAGTTTTAAACCGAAAATGCCTAACCCCTCCTGCTCCACAAAGTCGATAGTTTCGGGGGAATCGGTTATGGGCTCAAATTCCAAACAAAAGTCCACCTGAGTACCTTTCCCACCTGGAAAATATTCGGGTACATCTTCATATTCACCTGATTCTAGATTATTTACACCATCAGGAATAGAATATGCTTTAATAAGGTTGTAGTCTTTACCATCCGCCACAATGTGCACAGAAGGCGAATTTGCTACAGGAACTGCCATAAGAGAGTCGTCAGAAATATTTACGGCATGGAAATCTACAACAGTGCGGTCATCGTCGATACGTATAGCCTTTATAAATGCGAACCCGTCGTTAAAATAGGCGTTGCTGCTGTATTCGGGATACAAGAGCTCGATACCGTCTTGCGAAAATTTATTAACATTGCTTTTCAGCTTAAACAGCACAAGGCCGACAATCACAGCCAGAGTAACAATGCCCAATCCGAAGAATTTCAGATTCTTAATTAGCGACTTACGTTTGCGTTCGTCGGCAAAAAGCGACTTTGGAGTATCTAAGTAGTGTTTTTTTATACCGGCAACAAAACCGCTCCAGTCGCTGGTGTTGGCATACGAATAGTTTATTGCGCTGAAAAACGGATAGAGCCCGAGTATGTCGTCGAAATAAAAGCCATTTTCAAAAGCCGCCTGTTCCACGCCCGAATGTTCGCGCGTATGGTGGCGTTCTATCTCCTCGTATTCCTGCTTGATATCGCCCCAGTAGTGCTCAAGCTCGTAGATATAGCTAGAGTCGGAAAGGTTGAAGTCGCCGCTCTTGATACACAGCAGGCGTTTGTTGGGATATTTTTTAAGAGCCTTCTTAATCTGCACAAACTCGTACATGCAGTGCATAGAGCGGAAATACTTGTCGGAAAACACAAGCACCACCACCTCGCTGTTCCATCCGATCTCCTTTTCAAAATCTGAAATGCGGTCGCCGGCACCGATGTCGCGTTTGTCGAGGCGGTACTCGATATTCTGTGCATCAAGCAGGCTTAAGATAGCATCCACACAGTCGGAAATATGTTCCCAACCTGGCTTCTTGTTGCTGTTGCGGGCATACGAAAAGTAAACGGGACGTCCATGGTTGACACATTCCACGCTCTTACCTGGTGAAACACTATTTTGTGATGTTGCTAACACAATCGTAAGTTTATAATTACAATGCAAATATATAAAAAGATACGAATAAAAGGCTGACAAATAAAAAAAATCATATATTTGCAATCAAAGGCAGACATAAAAACGAATTTCCAATTACATTTACCAAAAAGACATTAATAGTATGAAAAGATTAGTTTTATTAACAGCATTATTGTACGTTGCGCTAACTACTTGTGCCCAAGACTATTTAAACGAGGAAGACAAAGAACCTGCAGGACCAATACCTTCAAAAGTTGAAGAGTTAAGACTTATCTATAGTCTGGCAAAGTACGGACACACAAACAAAGATGCAATATCGCTTATTACCGCAGCACAGATTTTAAAACAAAATAAATTTAGATTACCAGATTTAACCGTTGAAAAACTACTTGACGAAGCAAAAACGTATACCAATGGTGACAATGACTTATTATCCCAAATCAAAAAAACAGAAGACGGTACTTTTAACCCCAATAAATCAGACCATAATATTATTGGCGAAAGAACATACGAACATGGTGCTGTAGGAGAACAGAAATACTCGTTGGATATGATTAATGCTTATTCTACCGACACATATAAAATACGATTTAAAGAAAACCAAAAAGCAATAGTGCAGGTAAACGGCGTAGGGCTCACCGACATCGACCTTTATATCTACGACTCAAACGACAACCTCATAACCTCCGACACCTCCGATTCCGACAATTGCGAATGCACATGGATTCCCAAATGGACCGGAATTTTCACCATCCGCATCAAAAACCGAGGAAGTATGTACAACCTTTACTATATGCAGACTAACTAAACTCTAATGATAATCGGAAGACGTTTCCGGACTACTAATTAAAATGGCTATGAACAAATTATTTGCAATATTATTACTGCTTTTGTCTGTGCGTGGGTTTGGGCAAAGCGCAGAGGCTGATATGTTATATCGACAAGGCAACAAACTCTTATTAGCCGAAAAATTCGAAGAGGCTATCCCTTATTATCAAAAATGCGATTCGCTCGACAAGGCGACATTGACCCCTGCGTCGAAGAATTATTACCGTGCGGAATCATCAATTGCATATTGCTTGTTGTTCATAACATTAGATAAATACAGGGACTGCAACTTCCAAGATGCTGTCAAACTTGGCACACAGGCAATGGAAATCATAAAAAAAATCAAAGGCGAAGAAGACCCTGATTATGTCACATCATTGACCATTGTGGCAGCTGCTAATGATGCGATTGGCAATTATACAGAAGCCATAAGGCTTGGCACTCAGGCGATGGAAATTTATAAAACAACCCTTGGCGAAAAGCATCCTGACTATGCTTTCTCATTGAACAATCTGGCAGGTTATAATTCTAAACTTGGCAACTATGCGGAAGCCTTCAGGCTTGGCACACAGGCGATGGAAATTTATAAAAAAGTCCTGGGCGATAATCACCCTGAGTATACCACGTCTTTGAACAATTTAGCAAGTTATAATGCTAACCTTGGCAACTATGCGGAAGCCATCAGGCTTGGCACTCAGGCAACGGAAATTAATAAAGCAAACCTGGGCGACAAGCATCCTGACTATGCTCTCTCATTGGACAATCTTGCAACTTATTATGCATACATTGGCAACTATGCGGAAGCCGTCAGGCTGTGCACTCAGGCTATGGAAATAAGGGGGAAAGTCCTTGGGAAGCAGCACCCTGATTATGCCTCGTCGTTGAACAATTTAGCATGTTATAATGCTAAGCAGGGCAACTATACGGAAGCCATCAGGCTGTGCACAGAGGCTATGGAAATCTACAAAAAGGTACTTGGCGAAGAACATCCTGATTATGCTCGGACATTGAGCAGTTTAACAGGTTATTATTATTCCCTTGGCAACTATGAGGAAGCCTTCTCGTTTGGCACACAGGCGTTGGATATAATGAAAAAAGTTCTTGGTGAGGAGCACCCTGATTACGCTGCGTTAGTAAATAGCATTGCAGGGTATTGTTATGACGCTGGCATCTATGCCGAAGCCATCCAGATTGGTACTATGGCTATGAAAATAAGGGAAAAAGTCCTTGGAAAGCAGCACCCTGATTATATCTCATCATTGAGCAATCTGGCTCTGTATTATTTCAAAGATGGCAATTATGATGAGGCGACAATGTTGTTTGAACAATCTTATAAACTAAGCGAAACATTGATTTTAAAAACCTTTGCTTATCTTACAAATAAGGAGCGTTCTGATTTTTGGAATAAATATTCTGTTTTTTTCCATAAGAATATGCCTGCTTTAGCAAATGAACAACCTAATTTCACTCTCAAAAGCCTTGCATTCAACAGTCAGTTATTGTCAAAAGGTCTCCTTCTTAATGCAGAACTTGAAATCCAGAACCTCATAGAAAAGCGAGGTAACGGACAATTAAAAGATATGTATAACCAACTTAGGCAAGACCGAAAAAAACTTGACGAGCTTTACCTGCTTGCACCAGCAGAAAGGTCTATGAATACCGATTCGCTATTAAAAGTTATCGACAACGAAGAACGCTTACTTGTTGAATCTTGCAAAGAACTGGGTGACTACACAAAGAATCTTTCAATCAAATGGGAAGACATTCAGAAAAAATTAAAAACCAACGATGTAGCCATAGAATTTGCGAATTTCAAAGGAACTGATAAAGAAGATAGATACATCGCCCTCATCGTAAAAAAGGGGATGACAGTCCCCGAATTAGTGAAAATAGATTTTAACGACACAGTCACCGTTGATTACTCATCACCAAAACTATACAACAATATTTGGAAACCTCTTCAACCATACCTCAGCAACGTTAATAATGTTTATTTTTCTCCATCGGGCAAATTTCACACTATAGGTATTGAGTATCTGCTAGACAACGATGGCAAAGTATTCTCCGACAAATACAATGTTTTCCGTCTGTCATCTACCCGCGAATTGGCATTGCCCAAAACCTCAAATCCTAACAAAAAGGCTGCAACTTTTGGCGGTATCAAATACGACACCGACAAAGCAAATAATGGCAACGGAGTTATGTATCTTGTTGGCACAAAGAAAGAATCAGAAGCTGTTGCATCATTGTTGAAGTCGGCAAAATACAAGGTTTTTGTCCAATCCGACACAGCTGCTACAGAGGAGAGTTTCAAAAATCTTTCGGGACTAGGTATCAAAATACTCCATATTTCTACACACGGTTTTTATCAAGCAGAAGAAGATATGGCTTCGATAGGTCTGGAATATTTGGCAAGTGGCGCTCAAAACAAAGAAGACCGTTCGCTTGACTGCAGCGGACTGCTGTTTGCAGGTGCCAACGCCGCTTTCGACCCTGTGGCACGCAAAGCAATTCCCGACAACGTTGACGATGGCATACTCACTGCCAAAGAGATCTCGCGTATGGATTTTAAAGGATTAGATTTGGTGGTCCTCTCGGCGTGCCAGACCGGATTGGGCGAGGTAACGGGAGAAGGGGTCTTCGGTCTTCAGCGAGGATTCAAGAAGGCTGGCGCTCAGACAATTATTATGAGCCTTTGGGATGTTGACGACTATGCCACACGGTTGCTGATGGTTCAATTTTTCAAAAGTCTTACCGAAGGATTATCCAAACGCAAGGCTTTTCAAACGGCAATTCATTATGTAAAAAGCAAAAACAATGATCCAAAATATTGGGCTGCATTTATAATGGTGGACGGGGAGGAGTAGCGTCTCCCCCACCCTACTTGTCCTTCTTGCCAAAAAACCTCAGCAAAAACATTGTATCCATAATGGCATACACCAAGTATACCGACATAAAGAAGAACACAAACGGCAGGCGGGCTTCGTGGGGAAGGTTGGCGTACGAGAGCATCATAAACGTAAAATAGAGTATCAGCTTCAGCACCGTAGAGAGCATAAACACGCCCGAAAACTTGGCAAACTTAGAATATTTTGGCTTGGTAATCACCAATGCCGACAAAATGCTCACAGCCGCAAAAAAAGCGGGAGTGGCATACACCGTCCACGATGATTTTTCGGGAATAATAATCACAAAGATTAATGCGGCTATAAGTGTGCATATCACCGCCATCACTATATATTTCGTCAACTGTTTCTGCATTTCTTATTTCTTAGAGATATTCTTGATAAACAAATATATGCCTGCTGCCACCGAAAGTAAAGATGCAATAAGGGTAACTATAGGTTTGGTATTGAAATAATCATCTGCCCAAACGCCACCCAATACTCCGCAAACAATTACGGCTGCCATTTCAAAGGCAGCCGTAGTGTATTTTGCAACGTCGCGGAGGTTGTCGCTATCCTTCTTCAAGATTTTACTTCTTTAATGCGGCTGCGTTTGCTGCTGAAGAATCTTTAGAATCCATCTGGCATGTGCCAGTGAATATAGCGCCCTCTTCGATAATGATTTTCGAAGTGTCGATATCGCCGTGAACACTTGCGGTATCTTTAAGTTCGAGCAACTCTACAACCGACAGTTTGCCGTCTACCTTGCCGCTGATGTTGGCTACCTTGCAAGAAATCTCGCCTTCTACCACGCCCGACTTGTCGATTACAAGACGTTCGGTAAGGCTGATATTTCCTTTGAGCTTGCCTGCTATGCGGACACTGCCGTTAGATTTGATTTCGCCCACAAACTCAGTTCCAAAGGCGATTATGCTCGTATTGTTTACTTGGTCTGTTTCAATCTTTGCCATACGTTAAGAGATATTAGTTATTTTTGGCGCAATTTAGAAATAATTTTTCAAATTGCGCTACTCTTCGGGAGATTTTATTTCAAAATCTTCCATAAATTTGGTGGTGTACTCTCCAGCGCAGAAACGCGGGTCGCTCATAAGCTGCAAATGGAAGGGCGCAGTGGTCTTAACGCCTTCTACCACAAGTTCAAAAAGTGCGCGTTTCATCTTGGCGATAGCCTCTTCGCGGGTTTGTGCCACTGCCACAAGCTTAATTATCATTGAGTCGTAGTACGACGGGATCTGATAGCCGGTGTAGATGTGCGTATCCACGCGTATGCCGTTGCCGCCAGGAAGGTGCAAGCCGGTGATTTTGCCAGGACAAGGACGGAAACCATTGAACGGGTCTTCGGCGTTGATGCGGCACTCTATGGCGTGAGCCTGCGGATAGTAGTTGCGTGTGGAGATTTTGGCTCCTGCTGCAATGCGTATCTGCTCTTTGATAAGGTCGAGATTGGTAACTTCCTCGGTGATACCGTGTTCTACCTGGATACGTGTGTTCATCTCCATAAAGTAGAAGTTGCGGTGAGCGTCCACGAGGAACTCTACAGTGCCCACACCCTCGTATTTGATAGCACGTGCGGCTTTGCAGGCAGCCTCTCCCATCTTGTGACGGAGCTCCTCGGTCATAAATGGCGACGGAGTCTCCTCAAGAAGTTTCTGGTGGCGACGCTGAATAGAGCAGTCGCGTTCAGAGAGGTGGCAAACGTTGCCGTACTGGTCGCCGGCAATCTGAATCTCTATGTGGTGGGGTTCTTCGATGTATTTTTCAAGGTAAACGGCGTCGTTGGCAAACGATGCTGCGGCCTCCTGACGGGCTGCGTTCCAGAGGTGCTCAAACTCGTCCTCGTTGCGGATAATGCGCATACCCTTGCCGCCTCCGCCTGCTGTAGCTTTAAGCATTACGGGGTATCCGATGCGTTTTGCCTCGGCTTTGCCCTGTTCCATGGTGTCGAGCAAACCTTGTGTACCGGGAGTTACAGGCACACCGTGCTCTGTCATGGTTTTGCGGGCTGTGGCTTTGTCGCCCATCATCACAATCTGCTCGGCTGTGGGACCAATAAACTTGATGCCGTGCTCGGTGCAGATGCGTGCGAACTTGGCATTCTCAGAAAGGAATCCGTAGCCGGGGTGTATAGCGTCGGCGTTGGTGATCTCAGCCACTGAGATAAGAGCCGGAATATTCAAATAAGATTTCGACGACGGCGGATTACCGATACATACCGCCTCGTCGGCGAACTTCACGTGGAGCGAGTCGCGGTCGGCGGTGGAGTATACTGCCACGGTTTTGATGCCCATCTCCTTGCAGGTGCGGATAATGCGCAGGGCAATCTCGCCACGGTTGGCAATTAATATCTTTTTAAACATAACCTACTGACTTAATTAGGGTTCGATAAGGAAAAGAGGCTGATCAAACTCTACGGGAGTGCCTTCTTCTACAAGGATTTTAGCAATTTTGCCCGAAACTTCCGACTCAATTTCGTTGAAAAGTTTCATAGCCTCGATGATGCAGAGCACCTGACCTTTAGTAACTTCGTCGCCAACATTTACGTAGATAGGTTTGTCGGGAGAAGGACGGCGGTAGAAAGTGCCTACCATGGGAGCCTTTACAGTGAGGAACTTTTTCTCGTCGGATTGGGCGTTCTCGCGATACTCTATGGGAGTTGTAGTGGTGGTGGCAGCCTGAATAGGAGAACCCATCTGCTGAGCCATACCCGAAATCATAGGCATCTGGAAAGCGGGCATTTGAAAGTTTTCGCCACGGGCTATCTCTTTGTCGCCAGCGGGGAATTTTACGTTGAGTTTCATGTCGTCGGTCTGAATGTCAACTTCTGAAATACCGATTCGAGAAACGGCTTTGATAAAATCTTGTACTTCCTTTAAATTAGCCATAATATCTGTTGTATTTTTATTATTACTCTTGATTAAATTACTTACTAACTACGAGTTATAAGCCCATTTTAGGTAAAGCGCGCCCCATGTGTAACCAGCTCCGAAAGCCGAGATAATGATATTGTCGCCCTTGTGGAGTTGTTTTTCCCATTCGCAAAGGCAGATGGGAATAGTGGCGGATGTGGTGTTGCCGTAACGCTGGATGTTGATCATCACCTTTTCGGGAGGCAGCTCCATACGGCGTGCGGTGGCGTCGATAATGCGGAGGTTTGCCTGATGCGGCACAAGCCATGCTATGTCGTCGGCGGTGAGATGGTTGCGTTCCATAATCTCTGCCGACACGTCGGCCATGTAGGTAACAGCAGCCTTGAAAACTGGCTGACCCTCCTGATATACAAAATGTTCGCGGTTTTGAACGGTTTCGATAGAGGATGGCGACAACGAGCCTCCGGATTTCATGTGGAGGTGCTTTACGCCCGAACCGTCGACGCGGAGAATATAGTCTAAAAGTCCGAGATCCTCGTCAGATGGTTCCAAAAGCACAGCCGCAGCACCGTCGCCGAATAGCGGACAGGTCTTGCGGTCGGTGTAGTCGGTGATAGCCGACATTTTTTCGGAACTTACGAGGACAACCTTTTTTTCAACGCCAGACTGAATAAACTTAGAGGCTGTTACTAATCCGTTTAAGAATCCCGAGCAAGCGGCGTGCAGGTCGTAAGAAAATGCATTTTTCATACCCACCATGTCGCAAATCTGTATACCCGAAGCGGGGAACACCAAATCAGGCGTGGTAGTAGTGCATATCACCAAGTCGATTTCCATAGGATCGAGATTTTTCTTGGCGAGAAGGTCCTTAACAGCCATCGCACCCATAAAAGATGTGGCTTTGTCCTTATCTTTGAGTATTCTGCGCTCTTTGATACCTACGTGTGAAGTAATCCACTCGTCGCTAGTGTCGAGCATTTGCGACAGTTCGTCGTTGGTGAGGCGATACTCAGGCACATACATACCTACCCCCGTAATAACAGCGTTAGTTTTAGCCATAAAGAAAAATTATCTGAAAAAAATAAAAAAGACAAATGTAGGAACATTCCGCAACGGGCGCAACATTCCGCCATCTGTCTAAATTCTTTTTACTGCTGCGGCATAAAGCTACTCAGCGGCAGCTGCTGACTTGTCGATAGCGAGTTGGCCTCTGTAATAGCCGCATTCGGGGCAAACTGTGTGCGATTGGATAGTTGCGCCGCAGTTGCTGCATTTTGTAAGGGTGGGTGCTACCGCTTTATAATGGGTTCTTCTTTTGTCTCTTCTCGTCTTCGAGGTTTTGTGCTTAGGATGTGCCATTTTTTAATAATATTTAATACGTTATACCTTTTAATTATACAAATTCCAAATTACGCAACTGTTCCCATCTCGGGTCGGTTGTGCGTTCTAATACATTGTCGCGGGCCTCGAGCACTTCGAGGGTTGCGCTCATGTCGGGGTCGCACATTGGCAACCCATCAATGCCGTCGGGGTGGACGCGCCTTGCTGGAACACTCAGCACTATATATTCATAAATATGGTGCGTGAGGTCGAGTTTGGTTTCATCGTGCGATAGCACGATTTCGTCGTCGGCTTCTGCCGGATCGCTTGTCTGCTGGCCAAATTTCACTTTAAGTTCGAAATAGCCCTCTATAGGTAGGTCGAACATACCTAAACAGCGGTCGCACTCCACTTCTACCGTTCCTCTTATATCGAACCCAAATTTGAGCCCGTATTCAGAAATGTCGGCGGAAACATCCACGTCGATCTTTCCATTTTGGAACTCCGACTCGGCAAAAAGCGCGAAGAAACTGCTGTCGAGATGATATTTCATCTCGTGCCGACCTGCTGTCATCGTTTTGTAATCTACTACAAAGTTGTTTTTCGCCATAATCGTTATGCTGTAGAAATTGGCGCAAAAGTAAAAGGTTTATTCTACAAAAACAAAATTTTTACCTAAAATTTTTGCATATTCTCTCTATCGGGAGATAATTCGGTTATAACAGTTGCCTGAACAGCATTAGAGTTGGGTTCGTCTTCCTGGAACTTAACGTTACTGTCGGGAACAGCTACGCTTATCACCTTGAACGGATGGTTGTCGTTGTCGTAAAGGAGGTTGAAGGTTTCGCGGAATTTTACGTTGCCACGGGTAAAGTAGCGCACTTTGGTTTTGCCGTTGATGATCTCGTTCCAAAAGAGGTCGAATGTTACCATCTCGCCTTTGGTAAGGGCAAGCACGTCGCGGATGTTGTGACCCACAATGTCGGTTTTTTTGTAGCCGGTGGCGTCGAGGGTTTTGTCGCGAAGGTCGAGCACTATGCCGAGGGTGTCGTATCGTGTGATGATGGAGGTTTGCGAAAGCACGTCAAGAATGGCAACTATCTCACGCTCCGACAGGCGCACCTCGTCTTGGGCTTTTTTGATGTCGGTGTATGAGGCGGCGATCTCTTTCTCTCGGCGGGCAAGCTCGTTGCTCTGGGTTGAGAACTTGTTGAGGAGTTCGGCGCTGTTGATGTTCTTTTTGATGTTTGAAATTGTAGATGCGATACGTTCCGCCACGTTGTCGAAGAACCTGATCTGATAGTCGGAAATCTCTTTCAGCGAGGCTATCTCGATAACGCCGTGCACATCGTCCTCAAACTGCAGAGGCACGAGCAGCAGGCACGACGGCTTTTTCTCGCCCAATCCCGACGTAATATAAAGGTATCCTTCGGGCACGTCGGTCATATAGATGGTTTTTCGCTCTATGGCGCAGCGTCCTACAAGGCTCTCGCCAAACTCCACTGTGGTGGTGAGCTGCTTTTTGCGGTCGAATGCGTAGGTGGCTTTCTGTTCCAGCACTTTTTTGCCATCGCGCTCTTCGGTAACGAACATGGCTCCCTGCAATGCGCCAAGGTATTTTACAAGGTAGCTGATAATCTTGAATGCAAAGTCGGTGATGTCGGCGTTGTTCATACGGAGAAATTCGCCGATCTGCGCAAGTCCTTCCTGAGCCCATGAGAGTTTTTCGTTCTCCTCGATACGTTTTTTCTCTTCGATTCGGGCATGGAGGAGGTTTTTCTGCATCTCTATAAGCGCAGAGTCGAGTGCGTTGTTTTCGTCGTGACTGTCGAATGTGGCTTCAAGGTCACCTTTGCCCATACTACGCGCAAACTTGGTGGTACGCATAATACGGTCGGCGAGGAAGTTTACAGAGTTGTAAAGTTGCTGGGTTTCCTCGTCGGATGATTCAAGTTTTGAAATCTTGTCGAAATCGCCGCTACGGAGGTTTTGCAACACGTTGTCGACCTCGCGCATAGGCTTTGTGGCAAAGGTTACGAACATATAGGCAAACACAGCCAGCAGCAAAAGTCCAAATACTGTTAAAATAATAAAGGTGTGTACTCCGCTCAACGCCTTTTGACGGAACTGCGAATAATCTATTTCGTAACCGAGCGCCCACGGTGTGGTGTTGTCTTTTACATCTATCGGATAAAAACTCATTAGGCAGTGGTCGCTCTGCGAAAAGTCGAACACGCCAATATTGCGGTCGGAATATGTGTAATCGAGACTGCGGAGAGTACCGTCGGACAGGTGACGCGATAGTCCTCCTGTCTGGTCGATATCGGGATAAGCATCTTTAAAGAATGTGTTGATAAATTCGGGATTTGGATGCACCGCAATTTTGCCATTGTTGGTGAGGACAAACATATTGCCTTCAAGTTCAAGCGACTGACGTCCGAGAAGTTCTTCGATTTTTGACAGAGGAATTTCCACAGCCACTGTTCCTGCAAACGCGCCGGCAACCTCTATTTTGGTGGCAATAGAAAAGCAGTAACGCACTTCGGTTCGCATAAACGACTCGTTGCTGCTAACGTACATATTTGTAAAGAGGTTTTTTACCGTTCCAGTTTTCATCTGGTAGTAAGCCTCATCTCCGATTTCGCCCTCAAGGTCGAGAGTGTCGGTGGTGATGTAAGGAAGGCCGTCGCGCAAGTAAGACCGCATAACAAATCGTCCATAAGGCTTGAACCATTGAGGATTTACTTCGGAATATTCCCACGTTACCACAAAGGCGCTAAAATCGGGATTTTCGGAAACCAAGTTGTTGAGCGACTGCGTGATATACGGCATCATCTCGTATCCGTATTTTTCGTTGGCGGTGGCAAGCATACTGCTTATTGTGCTTGCGGTTTTGATAGTAGAATTGATATAATCTGAAAGCTCCACCGCCCTTGTTTTGGTAAATGCAGCGGTAGAGAGCGACGTTTCGCGAATCGTGTTCTTGTATTTATTATATATGAAGGCTGAAAGACCTACGCCGTACACCAACAGCAGCGCAAGAACCAAAATAATGATGTTTTTATTCTTCCTATTCATAATATGCTATATTTTTGACACCTATAACAAAAGGTTACAAGCAATTTTCAAACCATAATGCGCTGTTTACAAAAAGGGCATTATAATTTTTTCCAAAGATATAAAAAAATGATGAAAGGAAAAGTTTTTTTTACGAAAATCAACATAAATTATTTTCTTTCAAGAGTCCACTCTTGGGGAATGAATCCTGCGCCGCGCTGCTCGGGCAAAGCCGACGGCAAGGTGAATGTGCCATCGGAGGCAACGTTCTCAAGCCACGAGTGCGTGCCAAAGGGACAATTGGCTCCGCCGTCAAAGTCGTAGTAGAGGGTTTCGCCCCACGACGAGAAATCTACCGAAACGCTGTTCAAACTTACACAGTCTTGAAACATCCTTGTGCAGCTGCCCTTTGCCAATACCGTAGCCTTCAACAGAGGGGCGGTGGCAAGGCTCGAGCATCCCAAAAACATATTGGTATAGCACCAGGGCGACAACACTTTGGCGGGCAACACAGGTGCGGAGGTAAGGCTGGCGCAGTTGAAAAACATGCCGTTGTAGCAGGCGGTGGCCAACGATGTGGCAGGCAGCTGCGGCGCGGTGATAAGGCTGACACATTCGCTAAACATCCATCGGTAGCAGCAGATAGCAAGGTTGGTGGCGGGCAGCCGCGGCGGAGTGGATAGGCTTGAGCAATCCCAAAACATCTCCTGATAGCACCATCCCGACAATGTGGTGGCAGGCAGCTCGGGGGCGACCACAAGACTTGAACAGCCTTTGAACATACTGTAATAACAGTTTTCTGCCAAGTGGGTGGCGGGCAGCTCAGGCGCAATAGTCAAAGATTTGCAGTCGGCAAACATGCTTTCGTAGCACCCTTCGGTAAGCTCTGTGGCGGGCAACTTGGGCGCGGTGGTCATAGGGCAACCCTTAAACAAACGTGTGAAACAGTAATTGCAGGGTATTGTCAAGGTCTCCCCTACCCCATCGATCAAGGTCATAATATTGCCGCTGCACGCAAACGTGTCGGAAACGCAGAAATGCAACGAGTGAAAAGAGTCCTTGTTGATACCGTCGGGATTTACGCCACGGAAATAGACACGGCAGTTTTCAGTTACACAAATAGAATCCAAATTGGCCCACACCTGCTTGTTGAAAGAGTATTGAATGTCGGGGTACAGGGCGCTACGTTTCTGCAACGAAATAGACGTTCCCGTCCGCACCTCAAAACAGAGATAGTCTGGGTGAAACGACGAGCACGAGGTTATTGTTAATACCAACCAAGAAATAATGACACTTATACTGATTCGCATATTAAATAGTGAAATAGTCATTGAATTAGTGTTGATAAGTGTCCACAAAAACATCTGCAGCGTTTATCATTGTTGCAATAGTCCGAATATTTTGTAAAGCGAGCTTACTTTCTGTTCCTTTGACAAAAAACCTCGTCAAATCAACATATCCTAACGAAGGCACATACACGTGTACAAATTTTGGCATCACCATTACATGCAGTCTTATTGAGGGGAAGAATGTGCGCAAATATTTCAACAAAGCCATCATACTATCCTTTAACCGCTGTTCGATGTCGGCTTGAGAACCTCCGCTAACTACTTTAATTCCATCGTCGCCAACTGAGAGTTGCACATCACTTATAGTATTAGAAACGTGCTTAAACTTAATGAGAACACCTGTGAAACAATCATCATCATACAAATATAAATCGTAGTTGGGAAAATCGCAAACGATACTGAACTGTTTCAGATAATTAAAATCGACAAACTTAAACAGTTTCTTACTTGAAAATAGATTTTTATGTATCGGCTTAAAAATCACATCACCTATTTTTTTACCGCTCCGCTTAGCTATCTTATTCAACATAACTTTTCCCACACATCTGTTTAATAATGTATTACTAAATCTATTTACATAGAATATGATTAGACAAACCAAAGGCACTCCCAAACTAACCACCATTCCAATCACATTGGCACCTGCTTTGGACAAATGAAATTTTGCTAACAATACCAAAGACATAATAAATAAGAAAATGGTCAGAAGCACAAAAACCACATGCACGAGGAATGAAACTCTGTTGACACAATTAAGAATTTTCGTATCAGATTCGTGGGAGGGAAGATCACTTTTTGCCGGTGCAGCAATATCGGAATCAGTCACAAGCTCTTTTTCTACCAAATCAACAATTTCTTCAACAAGCTGAAGCAATTTCAAATCACCTTGCAGACTACACTCAAAGTGATTGTGATCAAGGTAGACGTAAATACAAACAGCGTCATTGTCGATAACTAAGCTGACAGAAGTATTAAACTGTAAGAGGAGAAATTGAAAAATACTGGACACAGACACCTGCCTTGCCTCATCCATTGAATAATTATTGCAAAGACTATAATATGTTAATCCATTAGAACAGGTGGTTTGGAAATAACCGCCTGTATAGATAGTTTTGTCGTTGGTAACAAAAATCTGCTCGCCCAAGGGCTTGTCAAGTTCAAACCTAATCAACAGCGCAGTTTGTTTATTTGGACTTTTACTGTAACGAGTATATATATAATCTTTTTTTGAATCGACATCAAGGCTGAACTCAGAACAATACCAAGAGAAATTATCACGACGGAACTCCATATAATCCTCAGTATTATCGGTCAACATATAGCTTAGAAGCTTCACCCTATGGTCGCGCGACTTTTGTTCATAACGTACAAAGCCGTCAATCTTCTGAAGCAAGGGAAACAAGATTGTATTTTTATAGAGACCCGAGGAAAAGGAAAATCCACCCGACTCCTTTATCACTTCATCAATATCCAAATCTTTAAATTTCATAAAAAAGCATATTAGTATCAGATAATAAGGGTAAAATCAGAGGGCTAATATAAATCTTTTGATATTAACTGCAAAAAAAAATTTTCTCACATTACCGAAACCAAAGGGAGGGTGATTGCGTATAAAAAGGTGTGTTTCATGTTCGAGAATACTTCTTTTTTTAGTTGTTTAATTGAAAGCGGGACAAGTTTTTATGGCTTGTCCCGCTTGTTTTTTCAATTAATGGTTAAAAAAAGGCTTTCTCTGCGTTGTACTTCAATCGCAAATCCTCATTTACTTAGTGGCAGAAGAGCATTTCTCTATACTTGGGCAAGGGCCACATCTCGTCGTCGATAATCATTTCAAGGGCGTCGATGCTCTTGCGTATCGATGAGAGGAATGGCTTTACAGAGTTGTGATACTCCAATGCCTTCTGGAGGTTGTCGGCAGAGTGCGACGCCTTGTTGCGTGCCTCCGACATATTGGCAACGTCGGTCTTGATAACGAGAATCAGTTTTGAGATGGTCTTGATGGTATCCAAACGGTTCTCTATCAAATCGTCAAAGCCTAAACCTTTGGTATTGTGGTAATTCTCTGCCAAAAGGTTCTGATAGCGGATGGCTGTGGGTATGATATGGTTGAGGGCGAGGTTGGCTATCACGAGCGATTCGATATGTATTTTCTTGTGATAGTTTTCGGCGTAGATGTCCTGACGTGCCGAAAGTTCGCGCTCAGAGAGAACTTTTTGAGCCTCAAAAAGTTTTACTGTGCTATCTAAAGTATAGGCTGAAATAGATTCGGGACAAGAGGTAACGTTCGACAGTCCTCGGCGTGCTGCCTCAGCCTTCCAATCGTCGCTGTAGTTGTTGCCCTCAAAAAGTATGGGATAAAACTCCGAAGTATAGTTTCCAAGTATTTTGAGGATGGTTTCATCGCGGTTAGCTCCCGAAGAGAGTGCGGCGTCAAGCTCGTTTTTAAACTGTTCTAACTGACCAGCCACAATGGTGTTGAGCACAATCAGCGGACAAGCGCAGTTGGCACTGCTGCCCACAGCACGGAACTCAAACCTGTTGCCAGTGAATGCGAACGGCGATGTGCGGTTGCGGTCGGTATTGTCTAAAAGGATTTCGGGAATCTGCTCAATGTCGAGATTAATAGAGCGTTTGGCGGCGGCGTCGAGAATCTTTCCGTCGGCGGTTTTCTCTTTTAGCAAGGCTAGAATCCTGCTCAGATGAGCTCCAAGAAATACCGAAACAATGGCGGGAGGCGCTTCGCTCGCTCCAAGTCGGTGTTCGTTGCCGGCTGTCATAATAGAGGCGCGGAGCAGGTCCTGATGATTGTAAACAGCCTTGATAACGTTTACCAAGAATGTGAGGAACATCAGGTTAGAGTCGTGGTCCTTGCCGGGCGAAAGCAGGTTTACACGTCCGTCGGCAGCCAGCGACCAGTTGTTGTGCTTGCCCGAACCGTTAACTTCGGCAAATGGTTTTTCGTGAAGAAGTATGCGGAAATTGTGTCTGCGGGCAATCTTCATCATCAAGTCCATCAACAGCATGTTGTGGTCAACGGCAAGATTAGCCTCCTCGAAAATGGGAGCGCATTCAAACTGTCCGGGAGCCACCTCGTTGTGACGTGTGCGCACAGGAATGCCGAGCTTGTGGCACTCTACCTCCAGATCAGCCATAAACTCTACCACACGCTCAGGAATCGAGCCGAAATAGTGGTCGTCTAACTGCTGGTTTTTGGCAGAATTGTGACCCATAAGGGTGCGTCCGCAAGATATAAGGTCGGGACGGGCGTCGAACAGAGCCTCGTCGATAAGGAAATACTCCTGCTCCCATCCGAGTGTTGCAATCACCTTCTTGGTGTCGGGCAGGAAATAGCGGCAAACCGCTGTAGCCTGCTTGTCGATGGCATTGAGGGCGCGGAGCAATGGTGTCTTATAGTCGAGAGCCTCGCCGGTATATGATACAAAAATTGTTGGTATGCAGAGAGTTGAGCCAATCACAAAGGCTGGCGAAGTGCAGTCCCAGGCAGTGTAGCCGCGAGCTTCGAATGTGTTGCGTATACCGCCGTTGGGGAAGCTCGATGCGTCGGGTTCCTGCTGCGCAAGCACCTTGCCGTCGAACGATTCCACAGGCATGCCGTGGTCGAGGGTAAAAAACGAGTCGTGTTTTTCGGCACTCTGGTCGGTAAGGGGCTGAAACCAGTGAGTGTAGTGCGTAACGCCGAGCTGCAAAGCCCATTCCTTCATAGCGTTAGCCACGTGGTCGGCAAGTTCGCGGTCGATACGCTTGCCCTCATCCATAGTACGCTGCACCTGTTTAAACACCGATTCGGGTAAGAATTTTGCCATTTTCTGCCTGTCGAACACGTTGCAGGCGTAGAAAGTCAGGTTTTTGTCGTGCGAATGGTCTACATGAACAGGCTTGTGCCCGTATTCGCGCTCTAGTGCTTTGAATCTGCTGATTGCTGTCATAATTATTATTGATCTCTTTTGGTTGCAAAATTGATAATTTTAATCGGGATGGCAAAAAAAAAGGAAAAATTAATGAGTAATACCGTCCATCACCAAATATCTACCCACCTGACATTCAATGCATTTTTTAGGTTTGCAATATTCGTTGAAAAGTTGCAGCTGCGCCTGAGTGTCAAAGGCAGAGGCAGAAACCAAGCCGTTGTTAGAAAAAAACTTAGTTACGGAGTTTTTCTCAGGGGGTAGCGATTCTAAAAACGATATGGCACGTTGGGCAGTATCGTCGCTTTTATATATAGTGGAATAGGCATAGAGAAACGGCACTACAAGATTTATTATCAAGAGATTGATAGTATCAGAGCCCAACTGTTGAGGAGAAAAGTTTGGCAGAATTGGACAATTGACAGCACCGCTGTCGATATGGAAAATATCTACCACATTGTCAAGAGTTTGCGTGTCAGTTATCGAAGAAAAAAGGTTCTCATTTCTAACCACAAGCGTCATAAGTTGCTGAATACGACGGTCGGGAAAACTCACAGGGCGCATTCCCGAGAACTTCCACGCCGCAGGATTGATAGCCTCCAAGCCATATTTCTGTTTTTGGTAATAGTATTCGCGCTGAAGATTAAGGTATTGGTCGGATGCGAAACGAGGAAGCGAGAAAAATCCCGCCTGACCGTAAAGTATTGACAATATGTTTGATGGCGAATGACGATTTTTCTCAATAATTGAAAACGACACCGACTGAGCCAGCAACTGAAACGGCAAAGTGTTTTTACCAAAACCGAAGGCACGAGCAAGAAACTGCCAAAATGTTTCGTTCCAGTCGCCCTTGTTGGTTTCGAGAGCCGCAATAATGGCTGCAGACTTGTGCTTGATGCGTTCGATTGTAAGACGGTCGTAAAAGCACGATGTTTTAAGAGTACCCAAAGCCTCGAATCCGCACCGGCAGAGAGCAAAGTCGTTGGAGGCAAGCAGATTGTTGTAGGCATCGGAATATTTTTGTTCAAATGGCAACACAAGAGTGGGCACAATACCGCCATCAGGTTGTTTCAGGGGTTCATCGTCTTCAAAAACCACATGCAGAATTATGTTGGAATAGGCAGGGTCGTTATGATGATTATGCAGCCGCCAATGCGACGATTTAACATGAAACTCCACATTGCCAGCCCAAACAATTTTGCCTATGCGTATCTGGGCGTCGGTAACATCCGGTCCCGAATCATTGTTGGTGAAGCCACGCTTTATTATAGAAACACTTTCGCCCTCGGTGGTAACAAGTCCCTGTTGAGGATAGAGACTATTGAACCATATAAAGGACAAAAGTTTTTCGTTCATAAATAAAATATTGAATTAATATATATTAATTAGCTTTATTTAATGTAAAGCATCAGGTTTTGCAATAAGATTTTTCAAACGCTCAATCTGATATTCCTTTCCCACTTCAAGCACCTTGATCGCAGTTTCGGTAAAATAGTGGTGCTTGGTGAGGAAATCCACCTGTTTTTGATTCCAGGAATCAATGTCTAAATTGCTACCGAGCGCTTTCAACTCGTCGTAGAGCATGTTAGAAACCGGTATAAAGTCGGTACGGCCAAGATACACGAGGTCGGCATCGCAGATAATACGCTCGAAACAGTTTTTTGGGTCGGGCGGTAGCTTAGTGGCAAGTATCAACTTGCATATCTTCTCTATCTGTTCCTGCGTGTAGTTATAATTGGGCAGGATGTCGCGGGCTATCTGAGTGCCAAAATACTCGTGGTTGTCGGAACCTACAATGTAGCCGGTGTCGTGAAATAGGGCTGCCGTTTTAAGCAGAAGCAAATCCTCGTCGCTAACGCCCTCGCCATAGCCGAGAATCTCCACTTGGTTGATTACGTCGATAGTGTGGCGCGTGTTGTGATAATAGAGGAAGGGAGGAAGCTCTCTGTCTAATTTATCAAGAATAAACTCCTGCAAATCAGTAAATTGACGAAGAGCGTATTTAATCTGGAAATACGAATTCGGATAAAAGCCCTTATTCACGTTAACTGAATAATCTTTTTTAAGGCGTTTGATCTGATATGTCTCCAAATCGCGGTATTTAACAGGGATAACGCCGATAAACTCAGTTACAAAGAACTCTTTTACAAGGTCGTATGTAAAAACCGACACGTTGATTTGGTTAACACCAGCGGCGGCGGCAATTCGAGAAGCATTGTTAACGGTGTCGCCCTTGATATCGTAAGATATTTTTTTTCGTCCAGAAGCAGAAGCAGTTACAGGACCAGTATGGATACCGATGCGCAATTGCCAAAACTTATCGCCCCTTGAGTCGGCAGCCTTGTACGACAATGTTTGAAGATAGTCGTTCATCTCCAAAGCAGCGAGCACAACGTCAATAGGGTTGGTAATATTCTTATCAGGGATACCTCCTGCGCACAGGAACGAATATCCGATAGTTTTGCTCACTTGGAGGCGGTACTTTCCAGCAATATCGTTAAAATGAAACATCACCTGGTCGAGTTCGTCAATAGCCTCGGCAGAATTTTCGCAGTCGGTAAGGCTTGAAGTGGCGCGGATGTCTAAATACATCACCGTCACCATCTTGAATTTAAGCAGGTGCTGCTGAAGGGAGTCAACCTTAACGCTTTCGGGCACGTATTGTCCGGGAACAGCCGAGAGGATATTCTCAAGGCGTTCTTTTTCAGCCAAAAGCGAGTCGTAGAGTGCCGACATCTGTTTAAGTTGCTGGCTCAACTCGTTTTTTTCGCGTATCAGCGCGGCTATACGGTCAGTAGTGTCTATATTATCCGAAACTTCGGTCATCAGTATTTGTTTTATGCAGCAAGTTACAACAAAAAGGAAAAAAAACAAAAAAAACTGCGAACAAATCATTAAAAAAAATCAAATGATTTATTCGCAGCCCAGAACGGGTTGTACCGCAATGATTTATCTTTTAAGAATCCAAAGACCGTCGTCGCCGAGTTTAGCCTTAAGAGTAGCAATAGAAGCTTTGGCCTCTTCGCGGGTCTTGAAAGATTTTATAGATACACGGTTGTACTGTCCGAACGGAATCAGTATTTCAGCGTTGTAACCTTTAACTTTGAGCTTGTTGCAAAGGTTCTGCGCATTGCTGTAAACGGTAAACGAACCAGCAATGATGTAAAACATATCGCTTTCGTTTACAACAGGTGTGGTTTCGGGTTGGAGATTGCCCTGCTGGTCTTCAAGCATAATGGGCTCTGAGATTGAAGTCGTATCGGTGAAAGTAGGTTCCTCCATCGAGATTGTCGACTCGTAGTTGTCAAAAGGATAAGGAAGTGTGTCGCCGTTGTCGCTCGATTCGTTACCCTTGTTGCCTTTGCAGCTTACTAACAATACGGCTGCGGATAGCAGTGTTAATCCTAAAAGTTTAATTTTTGACATATCAGTTCTGTTTTAATGAATGTGTTTATAGTTTTAAAATTTTGTATAAAGGTAAAGACTTTTATTAAAACAAACAAAATTTTTTTTATTAAAATTTTGTAACCTTTTGCTTAATGGCAAGAATATCAGCAGACAAGCATTAATCAGCTACCGCTATGGCGTATGTTTGCTCTTTAAATGTGGCAGACAAAACAGCGTCGGAACCGTCGATGCGGGCAACAAATCCTTCAAATACTTGCTTTTCTTTGTTGCAGGTGCAGTAATATATTTCACCAGAAGAGTCTATGGCAAAGTCGTTGACATTGCAGTTGCGGTCGGTAACGCGGCGCAACCGGCCTGTATCTACATTATAGCTACAAAGCGTGATTTTTGGACAGATATCTTCCTCAAAAATATCAGTTTCTACGGTGAATATCAAATACTTGCCATCGTTTGAGAGTTGAAACTTGCAGCAATCAGAAAAACCTGCGTTGTCGTCGGCACAAAGGTCTTCGGTGTCGATAACACGTTTTAGTGTAGCCTTTCCATTTTTAAAATTGCAAATATAAATGTGGCAAATATCGTGAAAAACGAGAGTCTTGCCGTCGGGCGAAAACACCGGATTGTAATAGTCGTTGTCAGTGTCGAGCCAGTCAATGTCGGAAACAGAGCCCTCTTCAATATTATAAATAACAGGCTGCCAGTGGCTTAACAATGTAGACTGGCTGTTGATAGCTATATATTTGCCGTCGTTGTTCCACGAACCCATATAAGCGTTACGAGGAGGGAGGTCGAGCAATGTAGTTGTCTGACTTTCAATATCTATCAACTTGATTACGCGGTAACCAGGACGGCTATACGACGAATATGCTATAGTGCGTCCGTCGGGCGATATGTCGAGCTGGGCACTCTCGATATTGAGCCGCAAGAGGTTTTCGAGCGAATTGCCATAATAAACGGTGTTGTATTGAGCCACAGCAAAGAAATAATCAGGCTGAGATGGTTTTTGAGCAATTTTGGTTTGAGAAGGAACAATTACAGTCTGAGAAGGCGTCTGAGAAGTATCTCCAAGCAATGCATTCGTAATGTTGTCGGCATTGTCGGGTGCCACACAACGCGAATTACAAGCCGGCATTGTCAAAACTAGCGAAATAAGTATATAAATACGAGTCATAAAACAGCAGTGTAATAGTTAGTTCTTGTTGAATTATAAGTATTTAAGTTTAAAAAAGTTTTCATATGCTTCTAAATCAGTAAGGGTTTGAAGTAAGGGTAGATTGGTGCGGTTTATAACAAAGGGGATAAAGTCGCTTTCGGGTTCAAGGCTTTGATAGTTGACCATGACAAACTTTCGGTAAAACTCCAACGCCGTATTCTTGTGCGAGAATGTGGATACAATCACAAACTTGTATCCGTCAGCAAAATCGCGGCTCTGAACGTCGTTTTCGGTGTAAGAGTTTTCGGCGCAGAATTTCTGTACCATATATTCGGTCTGCGGAGCGTTGGGGTTGTCGGTTTTGTAAGCCAACACGAAATAGTGTGCGGCGGTGAAAACGGTGTCAAAACGCTGAGTTTCAAAACGTCCGGAGTTGAGTGCGGAGAGCTTGTTTTGCGCAGCCTCGTTAAGGTCGCTTTTTGGGAAACGCTTTACAAAGGTCTCCAAGGTAGAACGCATAGCGGGAATATTCTGCATACGTCCATGAGCACGGGCTTCAAGATAATAGAAGTTTTCGGCAATCTTCAGGTCGGCGTAACGTGTTTCTGCATTGGTGCAAATCTGTATGCAATTTGGATACATACCATTTTTGAAGCTACTCAAAGCAGTATTATAGATATTCAAAGCGGAATCTTTTCGAGCCTGAACATTCTTATGGTAGTCGGGGTCGCCGAGTATTTTTGCATATCCGCTTTCGGGATAATTAGAAATCAACTGGGTTTTGGTGTACTCGGCAAGTGATTTTTCACCCTGCACATTATATAATTTATAAAGTGTGTAAAGCGACTGCGGCATTAGATAGTGGTCGGGGTTTTTCTGGTTGAGAAACAAAAGTGTTTCAATAGCCTTAGCCGGGTCGTCCATTTTTTCGTAATATACATCAGCGGCGGCAAACCACGAATCCGCCTCAATATTCTTGGAAATAGCCTTGGCAGAATCGGTCATAGGCAGGTTGCGCAGATAATATTCAGGCATCTTGTTGTTGATAGCCAACTCAGCGGTGTCTTTAGGAGCTTCGTCAACATTGTCGTCGAGCACCTCTACGCTCTTGTTTTTGCGTCGCCAGTTGTCTTCCAAACGGCGTTGTCCCCATTTTTTTATAAATTCAGACTTACCGTAACTAAGTGACGTATTGTTATATAGATACCATTTTCCGGCAAAGTTAGGATTTCCGTCCTGACCAGTATACTGCACGCCGTAATTGTTTTCTCCACCGCCATAATAGGTCTGCTGATTGCTGTTGGCGGCGGCTTCCTGTGCTGCAACTTGCGCTATCAACTGTGCCACAATTTGATTGCGCTGATTTTCGGGCATCGCAGCCACACGCTGAATACTGTCTTGATAGTTGGCTTGGTTGATGTAGCCGGTAAGGAGCGAAAGGTTTTCAGATTTCTGGGCAATTTCGTCGTAGTCGGAATACGTTTTGGGCAGATACGACATAGTGCTGTCGTAAAACTTTTGCGCATTGATATAGTCGTGACGGTCGAAATATATGTTTGCCGAAGCAAGATACGATTTAGCCTTCTGAATATCGTTTACACTGCTTTCGTGGGCAGATTTTTTGTAATATGCAAGAGCTTTGTCGATATCTCCGCTGCGACGGTAGACTTCAGCAATAGCATAGTCGATCTGATCCTTGTATTCTGCATTGTTTTCGTCGCGGGCAAGTTTTTGGAGTTCAACAATAATCTTATCAATGTCGGCATCCTGCTCGAAAACAGTAGCCAGATTAATTTTAGCGTTAAACACGGTGGCGTAGTCGGGATTGATCTTTATAACTTCCAAATAGTTTTGACGCGCCTCGTTGTAGTTGCCGCATCGGCGGTTGATGTCACCCATAATGTAAACAAGCCAGGCTCGTTTGTCTTTGTTTTTGGTAATAGCCACAGCCTTTTCGAGAGCTTCGAGAGCCTCGGGGTAACGGCGTACAGAAATGTAGATATCGGCATAGGTCATCAATATGCCACAATCAAGCTTTTTTGGATGACGCTTGTCGGCGTTGAGCTTGTTGATAATTTCGAGGGCTTCGGTATAGTTTTTTTGCGCCGACATAGTTTTTGCAAGCCACATTTGAGCTTCAAACTTAGCGGGTTCGTGCTTGAACCTAGTGGTGACAAGGCGGAACGAACTTTCGGCACGGTCGTAGTCGGCAATAACATAATTTGCCTTACCCATAAGGAGATAAGTGTCGTCGATCCATTTGCAAAAATCGGGTTTGTTGTAAAACTCGAGTTCGCTCTGGTCCATGCCACCACGTCCGTAATGCTTTTTGGGTTTTGCAGTTATGGAGTGAGTAAGAATGTTTTTACCACATTTTTGAATGCACGACTCCATATCACCACGCACCAAATCGGCAGCCCCTGGAGCATCCACCTTAAACACGGGCAAAATTTCGGTATAGTCGCACTGCAGTTCGTTATCTATTCTTTCCACGCCATCCAAATAGTATTGCTTGGCGTTAAAATAGACATTGTAATGCGCTGTAAGGTTGTGAAACGCACGTGTAGAAGCAGTGTTTTTAGAGTTTGAGCAACCCACAAACACAGAGGCTGAAACAATGCCGCAAATAATTATTCTATTACTAAAACCCATTGAATATTAAACAGTTTCTTCGCCCACGATCAATTTATAACCCTTGCCGTGAATGTTAAGGATTTCAATAGTGGGGTCGTTGTTGAGTTTTTTACGCAATTTGGTAATATACACGTCCATACTGCGGGCGTTAAAATAGTTGTCGTCGTCCCAAATCTGTTTGAGGGCATAGTTGCGTTCCAAAACTTTGTTTGAATTAACGCAAAGCAGACGAAGCAGCTCGGTCTCCTTAGTGGTGAGTTTTTCGGGCTCCTGGTCCTCAAACTGCAACTGCTGTTTGTTGCAATCAAACGAGTATTTGCCTAATTTATAAGAAGATACCGATTCGCTTTCCATAGCGCCCGAACGTCTGAGCACAGCCTCTATGCGGAGAAGCAGCTCTTCCATATTGAAAGGCTTGGTGATATAGTCGTCGGCACCGATTTTGAAACCGGTAAGCACGTCTTCTTTTAAGTTTTTGGCTGTTAGGAAGATAATAGGCACTGTAGTATTAATCTCCCTAATTTCAGATGCAACAGCGAAGCCATCTTTCTTAGGCATCATAATATCTAAGATACAGATGTCGTAGTTGCCGGCACGGAAGCCCTCGGTAGCTTTCTCTCCATCGTTAAAAAGGTCGGTAGAATAGCCCTTGGCCTCGAGATACTGCCTCAGGAGCGAGCCGAGGTTAACGTCGTCTTCGGCCAAAAGTATGCGAATAGTTTTTTCCATTTTGTACTATATTATAATGTGTAACAATTATTTTAAACTAAATGGCAAATATATATAAAAAGTTGTTCCCTTGCCAACTTCACTCTTAATTCTTATATCGCCTTGATGCTCGTCTACCACGCACTTTACATAGCTTAGTCCGATACCAAAGCCCTTGACATTGTGTATATTGCCCGTGTGAACGCGGTAAAACTGGTCGAAAATATGTTTCTGACTTTCGCGCGAAATTCCTATACCATTGTCCGAAACTGATATTTCGATGCCCTTTTTTACATTTTCGGTAGAAATCTGCAATTTAGGCGTTACTTCGGTATATTTTAGCGCATTGTCTAAAAGATTGAAAATCAGATTTGTAATATGCACCTCGTCGCCCTCGATCAAATCGTCGTTGGCTTTCAACTTGGTGATTATCACACCGTTGCGGTCTTTAATTTTTAGGTCGAATGAATTAACTACTTTTTTGATTAATTCGTTGATATAAAGTTCTTTAACCTTCATTCTAACCTTACCACGCTCTATTACAGCCATTTGCAACACACGTTCCACCTGATAGCCAAGGCGTTTGCTCTCGTCTTCTATCACCTGAGAAATATGGTCGAACATCTGCTCGTTTTTCATAACGCTCTTGTCTTTAAGCATTTGAGAGGCAAGAGAAATCGACGAAATGGGTGTTTTCAACTCGTGGGTCATATTATTAACAAAGTCGGTTTTCATCTCGCTGAGCTTTTTCTGGCGGAAAATAATAATGAGAGTTGCCATAAAAGTCAACATAATAATAAATGTGAGAGCGAGCGATGCAAACCCTTGACGCGAAATTGAGTTGAGCGAAACCTTGTTTTCGTCGGGGAAATAAACCACCAAGTAGTACGGCGGAGAAATAATATCATTAGGATAGAGCACAATCTGATAAGTCTGTGGCACCGAGTCGGGATTGAACCCTGCCGTTTTGAAGTAATACTGATTGTCTTCGCCACGAATAGCAAAATCATAATCGGTGTAGATACCATTGTTGGCAAACTGAGTTTTGAGATGCTGGTTGATAGTAGTTGCCGAAATGCGGTCTTCGATGTTGATTTTTTTTCTTATTAATTGGTTTACAAGGTTTTCCACAAAGACTGTCTTGTTGTGAATACGCGCCATCACCCTCTCTTGAAACTCATCACGGTCAACGGTCTGTTCGATTGGCACATGCTGACCACCAGATTGCAGGATAGAAACAGTAGATGAATCTTGACTAAGTACAAGGATTTTGCCTCCGGCAGTATCGCGGAGCATGCTATCAATAAGGCGTCGACCATGCACATTGATGTTTGGCACAGGTTTACCAACCGACGAGGAATCAAAATTAACAGCTACAACTTCGTTTTTTAAGTGAGTGACAACTTCGCTCTCCTCCAGCTTCTGTACAACACAATAGAGCGACCTGTTTACCGCCGCACTAAACTGCTGCTTGCGCATTCTCAACGCCTCCTTAAACCATGAAACCTGAATATAAATCAGCCACACCATGGTGAAGGTCATTACACAAGCCAATGCAAATATCACTTTTCTGCTCATTGTACTCTTGATTTTCAACGCACAAAGGTAATAAAAAAAAGAAGATTCGAGCAAAAATAATTGGTAATTGAAAAAAGATTTTTAACATATTTCAAGACATATTAACTGTGGCAAATACTATCTTTGCAATACAAAATGAGAATAATATGCGCCAATATCTGCACCTGCAATTCACGATGATCAACCGCCGTCTGAGGGATTTTGGATTAAATCCCGTGGTGGGATATTTGCTGCTGACGGTGGTGTTCGTAGGATTTGTTAAGGCGCTGTATTATAGGGCGGAAGGATATGCGGCGTGGGTATTGATTGGGGCTTGTCTGATGGCTCAATTGCCGCTGTGCAACAAAGAACGTTCTGATTTTCTGCAAACTACATTTGGAAAAGGTAGGAAAACCAAGATAAGGATAGTAGAAAACCTCATTATTTCGCTGCCGTTTGCGGTGGCGCTGTTATTAAACCAATGCTTTAATCAAATAGCAATAATAGTAATATTGTCAATCGTTTCTTCATTGGCAACATTTAAGGGAAACACAGGCATTGTAATACCCACTCCGTTTTCAAAACGTCCGTTTGAATTTTCAACAGGTTTCAGATATACATTCTACCTGATAGCGTTGGTTTATGTGATAACGGTGATTGCCGTAAGTGTCAACAATTTAAACTTGGGCATAGCCACTATTGTGGCGGTATACATCATAGCGGCGAGTTATTACTCAAAGCCCGAAGATGTATTTTATGTATGGATTTTTGCAAAAACGCCGCGCAAGTTTTTAAGGCTCAAAGTGTTGGAGGCTTTAAAAAACGTCTCTTTTATGGTTCTTCCGCCAATAGCGTTGCTGACGGTGTTTTATTACACAGAAATATATTTGATAATAATTGCCGCATTTGTAGGTACTATCTTTTTGATTACTATGGTGTTGGCAAAATATTCGTCGTATCCCGACAATATGGGGCTGTCGGTGGTAATTATGCTAATTTTGGCGCTTTTGTTTCCACCATCGGTATTGGTGGCAGTGCCGTACTTTTATTACCGCTCTATCAACAAGTTAAAACAGTTTTTCGATGATTAGGATAAAAAATTTAAGCAAACAGTTTGGCAAAAAAGTAGTTTTAAACAACCTCTCAATAGAGTTTGACCGGGGCAAAATCTACGGCATAATCGGCGAAAACGGCGCGGGCAAAACCACTCTGTTTCGTTGCATTGCCGGATTAGAAAGTTTTGATGGCGAGATAGTTAGCGAAATAAATCCTCTCAAAGACCATTTAGGATACCTCACCGCCGAACCGTTCTTTTTCCCAATGATAACGGGCGAAGAATACATCCGCCTATTATGCAACGCCCGGGACAAAAAGATATCAGGAATAGGCAGCAACAACATATTCGACCTTCCTCTTAATCAATATGTTACCACTTATTCCACAGGAATGAGAAAAAAACTTGCCCTCTTGGCTGTGCTGCTGCAAGGCAACGACATCTTCATCCTCGACGAACCATTCAACGGCATCGACCTCAACGGCAGCATTATTCTCACCGAGATAATACACAGGCTCAAAGAGTTAGGCAAAACGGTGATAATCTCGTCGCACATTTTTTCCACCCTCAGCGACACCTGCGACGAAATCCACATTCTCCGAGAAGGTGCTATAACTCAAACCGTTGAAAGAGAGAATTTCTATCTACTTGAAAAAGAGATGAAAGACACGGTGGTGAAGGGGAAGATTGAGGGGTTGGAATTGGGGTAAGGAAAATTTGATTTAAATAAAAAATATGGTTATATTTGTAGCGGATAAATTCAAACAACGTCATGCAAAGAACCGACATAGTAAATAAAATCAGTAAGGCTATTCACACCTTAGAGCCGTCGTCCACAGCCATTCTTTATGGTTCGCAGGCGCGTGGCGATGCTCGTATTGATAGCGACATCGATGTTCTAATTTTGCTCGACGGCGACAAACGCGATTTTAAACGCGAAGAACGTATTTCAGGCAAACTTTACGAAATAGAACTCGATAGCGGTGTGATTATCAGCCCAATGATACTTCTACGCCGACAATGGGAAGAACGTCCAATCAAAACACCTTTTTATATCAACATAATAAATGAGGGGGTAAAGATATGACCGACGAATACACCCCAAAAGCAAAGGCATTTATTAACAAGATTAAAGAATTGCTGTAATACTGGAAGATTTTTTAACAATAGGAAATGCGAAAAAAAATCAAATCAGACGGAAATCTACAAAAATCATATTGACTTTTTCAAATTAAAGCCTTATATTTGCCCTAACAATCAATATTGGCAATATGAACAACAAACCTGAAATAGAAATGGCAGGGCAACAGTCCGATGGTCGTTACCTTGTGATACTCAATGGTATATCATATAATTTAGACGAAGCGCAATATAAGGCAATCAACCGCAAAAAAGATATGCCGGCATCGCGACTTGAAATATGGCTACGCTCATATTCAGAAGAAAATAATTAATTTATAACAACTTAAATATGGCAAGGAGACGGAAACCAGATTTAATTGGTGGCTTTTTTAAGATAGCCGGAGGTATGGCAAAATCTATCGCAAGAGCAGAAAAGCAGCGACAGCAAGAATTCAAACGTCGTTATGCAGAGACTCTGCGAAACGAGCGCGAAACACTACGACGTATCAAGCAGGCTGAAATGGCTGAACGCCGGGCCGACCGTGAACGTGCCAAAGCAATGCGCGATTACGAAAAAGAGCAACGTCGCATGGAACGCGAACAAGAAAAAGCCGAAAAACTTTGGGCTAAACAACAAGCACAAGAACAGTTAGAAGCCGAAATTGAAGAAATTGAATCTGAAAACGAAGAATGGACAACTGTACATCAATCAATCGGTTCATTTGCTACATTAGACGAAATCAACACAACTCTCAACAAATGTGATTTTGAACAGCAAAATAATGACGTAGCAAATGGTATGTTCGACAAGCCATACCCCAACAATAATTCAGCAGTAGCGCAAGCAGAAGAAGAAGCCTCTACAATGTTTGATGTTGACAATGCTGAAAAAGATTTTCTAAATGTACAGACATCTTACAACAAAATGTCATTCACCTTAGAAGAACCCACAGAAAACAGTGTCAGAGAGATTCTTATGGATGAAGCAAAACATCAAATTCACTCATTGCTACCTTGGAAACAAAAACGTTTGCGCAAAGAATATGTTGATGTTTACCTTCAACCTCGTTATTATGAAATGCACGATGAATGGGGAAACCTTAAAAACGAATACGAACAATTTAAATCAAAATTATACACCGAAACAGAAACTAAACGCGCTGAATACGAGAAAATTAAGCAAGATAAAGCAAACTTTATTGCAAACCGTTCAAACGAACTTCAAAATCAATGGGTAAAAGAATGGGAAGAAGAACGCAACACCTATTACAATAATCTTAGAGATAATCTACAAGGAATGATTTCCGGCAACAAAGATTATGTAATTACTGCCGTGGATAGCATTTTCCCTAACGACGACCTACCAATGGAATATTTTGTAGACATAGCATATGATGAAACCACAGGCAAAATACTTGTTGACCTCGACTTACCCGAAATCGAAGATATTCCACAACAAAAAATAGCCATTACATCATCTGGGAAAAAAACTATCAAGCAAAAAGGACAGACCGATTTGCGATGTGATTACGCCAACTGTGTTTATGGATTGGCTATGTATGTGGCTTACAATATTTTCAACGTTTCGTTAAAGATTCAAGAAATAGAAGTTTCAGCATATACTCAGCGCATTGGCGAGAACTCTGCACTTGCCACCGACCAATACATTTTCTTGGTTGATTTTCCAAGAGAAATATTCTCTCAGATTGATTTTCAAAAACATACGTCAATTGAAATAATGAATGTTTTCAAGCACCATTATAATATGACAAAGACATACGATATGAAAGAAATAAATCTATCATCAGCATATAGTAAGATGGAAACGTTTACCCCGGCTGACTATAACGACTTCATTTAAGCGATATGAATACATTTGATTACCAAGTTGTTAGCGACCTCAAAAACGAATTAGAGGCAAAAAAGGCAGAATATCTGAATCTGTTGCAGACACTGATAGTTAAGCCCGACAAATCATCGGGATATTATCCGTCATCGGCACAAAGCAAACTCTATGCTGTTGAGGGTAAAATAAAAATGCTTGCCTCATCATTGGGTATCGACGACAACAATTGGTGCAAAAACGAAAAAGATAAAATACTACAACAATATTATGTCGACAATTCTGCCAAAAAGAAAAAAATATACATTGCAGCAGGTATAGGAGCGGTGGCTGTGATAATAGCACTTATAATATTTATCAACTACCTAAGTTCGCTCGGCGATATGCAACGTTTTGAAGAAAGAATCCAAAGCGGAGACAACTTTGTTTCGACGGGCAAACTCAGCAATGCAATAGACAGTTATACAGAAGCATACAAAGACTACGATGGATTCAAAAGTAGCACTTACAAACAAAATGCTTTTGCCAAAATTTCGGCTACTACCGACAAGATTATAGACAACGCCGACGATGACAACAGTACTCTCTATATAGCCTTACAGATAGTCAATAATCTGCAAACTCTAAATCTTGAAAAAGACGAACAAAAAATCATAACAGAAAAAGCAAATATAATAAATTCAGAGATTGAAAAGCGCGTTACTAAGGGTCATAACACACTCATAGGCAACATTTCAGCCAACAGAGGAAAACTCGACGAAGATTCAAAAAAACTACTCAACGAACTATTGTTACTTTCTCCCGATGATTATTGGTTAAACTTTATAAAAAACAAAGAAAATGAATAAAATAGTCAAAAAGATATTTAAATCACTGTTACTCACTTCGTTTGTTTCACTTGTGCATAATAATGCAAAAGCCGACGATGCTATAATGCCGGGATTGGATTTCAATCCTGATAACGACGATGAAGTATCGAAAGTAAAAAAACACATTACCAAAAATGTGATAAAGATATCACCGACAGGAAGAATGTACGAAGTTAAAGAGCACCGTTCACATAGTAGCCACCGTTCGCACACTTCATCACGAAGCGGACATTCGTCGCATTATTCAAGCACTCATTATTCAAGTTCACACTCGTCGCATTATTCAAGTACAACGTCAGGTTCAACAACATCTGGAAGAGCAAGTTCGGCTTACTCAGCACCAAAAACGCCCGGCGATTATTCAATGGGCGACCGCACCATAAAACAAGGCACTTACGGCGCAGACGTGGATAAACTTGTTGAACTTCTTATTAAAAAATTCTTTTTAAAACCGGGACAGTATAAAAAGAAATCGGGTTATTATATCTACGATGCTACCATTGCCGCCGCCGTTCGTAACTTACAGCGACAAGCAGGTATAACAGTAAGCGGCAATGCCGACAAAACTACCACTGGGGCTTTGCAATCATGGAACGAAAATATTACGATTATCGAACTCGGATTCAGAGATTTAGCCAATGGTGACTTTGGTACAGATGTCAACGAATTGGTAACACTTCTCACCGATGCAGGATTTCCACCCAATCCAGCCAAAACAGAGAAAAAAGCAGGCAATTATGTTTTCAACGAAGAAATTATTACCGCCCTTAAAATGTTTCAAGCGTATAACGGATTGGCTGTTACCGGCTCTCTCGACACCAAGACAATAGCCAAACTTAAAACCTTTAAGAAAAAATGACAATAACCGTTGACCGCAGAATATACTCAGACAAATGTATTTCCGATGTGGTTTATTGGCTATCTGACAGTTACACATTGGAGCGCACCATCGACGGCGATTTTGAAAAAATAACCGTTACGCCTGATGAAGGCGAAAAATTCCGCACAGAATTTTTCAAACGTCTGAACGATTGTAAATTACGTTCAATTATCGAAACTGAAACCAAAGACATTAGAACTATTCTATATGCCAAAGCATTTGGAGATTTTGACGGTTTAACCGAGGAGGAAACCACCCAATGAAAAAATACGCATTACTACCGTTCAATTTTTTTCGTTCAATAGATAAAGACATTTTAATAAACGAGTTAGGAGATATTATTGTAAGTGACGCAGGAACAGCCGAAAAAATCGTTAATCGACTACCTATTGACGAAGAATTATATAAATCATTGGTAGCGAATTTTTTCATTACCGAAAATCCGTTGCCACCATTGCTCGATGTTTATGCCTCGCGGCTAAAACTTAAAAAAGGCTTTATGGACGATGGAACGGCTCTGCATATTTTTGTGTTGACACTTCGCTGCAACCAAAATTGTACATATTGTCAGGCAACAAGTCGCGAAGAAAACGCCAAAAGTTGCAGTATGACAAATAAAATGATGGAAAATGCAGTTAATCTTATGTTTCGCAGTCCATCAAAACACCTTACAATGGAGTTTCAAGGCGGAGAACCAAGCCTTGAACCCGACTTGATAAGATACGGAATTGAAAAGGCGGAGGAAATCAACCTCACCGAAAAACGCAAAATAACCTACGTTTTATGTACCAACTGCCGCAACCTTACTACCGAGGTTTTGGAAATATGTAAAAAATACAACGTGCAAATATCCACATCATTAGACGGTCCCGACTTTATTCACAATACAAATCGTGGCAAGGCTGACAGTTATCAAAAAACAATATCCGGGATAAACAAAGCCCGAAACTTTTTGGGCAAGGAAAAGGTAGCCGCACTGATGACCACATCGGAACTCTCGCTCGACTATCCAAAAGAAATTGTTGATGAGTACGTAAAAAACGGTTTTGATGGAGTGTTTCTCCGCGCTCTCAATCCATACGGATTGGCATCCGAAAATGATGATTGGCGGCGTTACAACAACCGTTTTATTGATTTTTATAAAACCGCGCTCAATTACATTATCAAATTGAACCAAAACGGTACATTCTTCCGCGAAGAATATGCCACCATAATCTTGCGCAAAATTCTAACACCATATACCACAGGATTTGTTGACTTACAGTCGCCTGCGGGAATTATAAATTCGGTACTGATATACAATTACGATGGTTACGTTTACGCATCTGACGAATCGCGTATGCTCGCCGAAAAAGGAGACTTCACATTTCGTTTGGGCAAGTTGTCAGACAAATACGAAGACATAATCTATGGCGAAAAGGTGCTAAGAATTGCAAAAATATGGTCTAACGAAGTATTGGCAGGATGTTCTAATTGCCCAGTCCGTGTTTACTGTGGTGCCGACCCAGTGCGTAATCATTCTACACAAGGCGATATGTACGGTTTTCGTCCATCGTCGCTATTCTGTAAAAAGAACAAGGCTATTATTGAGTACATTATTTCGCTGATTGCACACCGTGAAAACGAGGTAATGCCCATTTTTAAAAGTTGGTTAAGATGAAAGAACAATTTGAAACCGAATCCAACAGCAACGTTTTGTTTGTTACAGAAAACTGCAACAACCATTGCATTATGTGCTGTCAGCCGCCAAAAAAATGCTACGATTTTGACAATAATTACCGCCGAAACATAGAACTCATCAAAACATCACCAAAGGATGTTAAAACCGTATGTATTACAGGCGGTGAACCCACATTGGCTGGCGACAAATTCTTTTCACTCATTGAATTAGTGTGCGAACAGTTGCCTGATACCGATATTCATATTTTGAGCAACGGACGCAACTTTGCCAATGCTGAATTTGTTAGTCGGTTAAAGAATGTAGGTGGCGACAAAATAATATGCGGAATACCGTTACATTCAGATTATTGTGGCGACCACGACCGCATTGCCGGAGCAAAAAACGCTTTTAATGAAACTCTATTGGGGCTTTACAACCTTGCTGCCGAAGAAATTTCAATAGAACTTCGGGTCGTAATTAATGCACTCAATTACAAGCGGTTGCCTCAGATGGCAGAATTCATATTTAAAAATTTGTTTTTTGTATCGTGGACAGCATTTATGGCAATGGAACATACAGGTTATGCCGTAAAAAACAGCGAAAAGGTTTATATAGAGCCAATTGACTATATGCCCGAATTGTGCCGAGCAATTGAAACACTTGACACTTCGGGTTTGGATGTTTCCATATATAACATACCCAACTGCCTTATCCCCGAAGGATTTAGAAGATTCGCCGCACAAAGTATCTCAGATTGGAAAACAAAATATCTTGATATTTGCGACAATTGTTGTCAAAAAAATCATTGCTGCGGATTGTTCGCAACCTCAAAACAAATTTTCAAAGGGTTGAAAGCATTATAATCATCGATTATAAAATCAAATCACCCAAATCACACCACCACCTCCACAATCTCCTTATCCCCTATCTTTATCCTCTTAACCACACTTTCACTCTTTGTTTTGTTAAAATTGAAACTGAGCAAGTAACCTTTATTAACGTGGTAATAATCAAGGTATTCAGCGAGTTGAGATTCACCGCGTTCGTTGTAGGCGTTGCCGCGCCAAATTTTCATTTCAATAATGTATTGTTTGCCTAAGTAGTCGATAATCATATCGGTACGAGAGCGG